>CAXEZH010000001.1:0-13922 GCA_964000695.1 uncultured Mycolicibacterium sp.
CGGATCAGTCGGGAGGTTACCGACCGCAATCCGGCTGTCTACGGTGCGGGGCAGGCCCAGATCAGCGATCGTGACGCGCCACCCCGGGATCGGCTGCTCGCTCATCGACTCCGACAGCAGCGCATCCGGAGGCGGTTGCCAAGCCTCCCGCGCCGCCTCGAGACGATAAGCCGGAATCCACCAAGCGACGGCTAGCGTGGTGAGGACCGCGACAACGACCGTCACACAGACTCCAATTAACCAGCGACGACGCGGATTTCGCTTGGCAGGAGTTGGGGACTCAGTCGTCATGTGACCGATAGCGCTCCGCGAAAGCCTCCGCGGCCCGCGCGCTGGTGGTTTCGAACGACGGCAGCCCTATGGAGTGTTCAAGAAAGGCGCTGACACCAACCCGATCCTGGCCGCGTCTTCCCATCAACTCGACGGTCACCTCATGCTGGGCGGCCCGGGCCCTGTCACTGGCCAATGCGGCGATTTCGACGATCTCCTGACCCAGACCAGCTTCGTCGAACTGGGAAACGTCCTTCACCTCGACGTAGCCGAGTCGTCCGCCGAGAGCTGCGCTTGCCGAGAGAACACCAGACGGGTTCACCACGGTAAACCAGACACCGGGAGACGGCTGGCTATGCGCGTCATCGTCACCCGACGCTTCGCCGACCACACTGAAATCTCCCGTCGCGGCGTCGGTCGGGACGTACTGTGCGAGGAAGTCCACCCCGGCCGCGTAGGACTCGCCGGCAACGTCGGGCTCGTCGCCGTCCCAGGTGTCATCACGTCCCATGCGAACGATTCCGAGGTGAGTAGATGAAACTCAAAGGTCGCACGAATCGATGTCCTTGCCTGCACGCCAGTCAGCGTTGTTGTAGTTCGACGAAGCCATCTGGAGCCGCACCGACAGATCGTGTGACATCCGCCAGAGAGTGGCATCCGCGGCTTCCCGAGCAGCTTCGATTGCATCGACGGCCATGTTGCTCGCTGCACACACGACACCGTGGGTGGACCACACGCTGGAAGCCAGGCCGTTGACCGTCTCGCCCGCGATCTTAAGATCACCCGCCGCAGTCGTCTGCTTCGCCGCAAGATCGTCGATGTGCTCAGTAAGCACTCGTAGGTTCTCAGCCAGATCCGACACGTAGCTCTCCTCTTCAACTCACCTAGGACGCGATGATTCGTACGGAGTCGCGGGTGGATAGGCGACCGGGGGCCCTAGGGGCTCGGGCCGCGTGAAGGGCGTTTCATCCTCGGCCCGGCTGGGGAGGCCGCCAGGAATCCTCTCGCGGTCGAAGGGCTCGTTGCAGGGATACCTCTTGGCTTCGTCGGGGTCGGACTCCAACATCTTCTGATCTGCGGCATTCGTGTAGCTATCCAGCAATGCCCTCATGCTGGTCGCTGCCGAGACCGACTCCGCCACCAACTTCGTGATCGATGCCTGTGCCACACCGAGCTGTGTCGCAGCGACCCCTGCATCGAAGGCAGCCTTGACCGCCGCGCCGCCGGGAACGAAGTTCATCCAGGACGTCGAGAGGTCGGTGTCGGAGAGGAAATCGATGGCGTCTTGCAATTCGGTCCGCGTCGCTTTCACCTGAGCCGCAAGCTGACTCAAGACCTGGCGCATCTCTTTCTCAGCCGCGGCGACCTCGAGGGTGAGACGACGGTGTTCGTCATTCTTGTCGCTGTAAACCCCAGCCGCCGCGCCGTTCCACCGGTCCGGTACTGGCGCAGCGTCGATCAACAGGTTCCCGGCCTCCTCGTAGAGGTCTGCGGACTTCTCGAAGGCCTCCCCGTCTTCCGGCTCCCCGGAGCCCGTCGTCGCCTTCATGCCGTAGATGGTCAGCTGAGCGGCCGCCAGAATCGGCGAGCTCGCGAGGTTGGCGACCTCGCTGATCGCCGACAGGTTCGGTGTGGTCCGGTCCAGGATGCTGGGCCCTTTGTCCCAGTCGATGCCGACGACGTCGCCGTATTTGCGCAGCAAATCGAGCGCTTCCCCGAGCAGACTCACGCTGGACACACCCCCTCGGCGTTCAGCATAAAACAGCGCCGGACCCCCTCCGCGCACCAATTCCTGCGTTGGCACTGCGCTCACGTCGGGAAAGTGCAAGTGAACCCCGCGGTGGCTGCGGTCTGAACGCCGGCTACATCCGCGAGTAGCGGGTCAGCGCGAAGCTGTACAGCCCGTAGGCGGCGAACCCCACCGCGGCGAACAGCAACAGGGTCCTGCCGAACTGGGTGTGCCCGACGGTCTTGACCGCGGCGTCCAACCCGGCGGCCTTGCTCGGATCCCGCAGGAACGGCGCCCCGATGACCGACGCCCCGGCGGCGAACAGCACGATGCCCTCCCCGATGTGCCCGCACATGCCCAGCACGGTGATCAGCAGCCCTCCGCGCACCGTGAGATCACGCAGGAACTTCTTCATCGCCCCCTTGTAGACCAGGTAGGCGCCGATGGCGGCGATCACCGCGCCGACAGCCACCAGGACAAGGTTGCCGCCCTCGGTGCGCATCAATCGCGCGCTCAGCCCCACCGCCCGCTCGCTGCCCTGCCGGCCCACCCCCAGCGCGAACTGCGCCGCGGTGAACGACAGACCCAGGTAGAGCAGAGCCAGACCAAAGGCCTTGAGCCGGTTGACAAGCGGAGACTCCCGCAGATGCGCGTGACTGTGCTCACCCGGGTGCAGCCCGATCACCGTCTCGGCCAGCCGCCACATCGCCAACGCCAGCAGCCCCGCCGCGACGATCCACAGCGACGACTCCCCGCCGCGCTGATCGGCCAGCGTCGCCAGGGCACCGGTCTGGTCTGCTTCACCGCGGAAGCCGAACGCGATCCTCACGATGATGTAGGCGATCAGCAGATGCAGCACCCCGTTGACGGGGTAGCCGGACCGCGCGATGACCTCCACCGTGCGGCTGCCCGTCGCCCAGTTCACCGCCCCCTTGAAACTCATGGTGCGTTCGTACTGCGCTGAGCGCGGAGAAGTGCGAGTAGACGCCGCGGTGGGCGCGGTCTCAACGGGATACTCATTGCGCTGAGCCGTACTCGAGCGCCGGCTCGGCGGAGTCCACGGAACCGTTGCTCGAGATCGTCAGCTGGTCGGGCTGCACGTCATAACGCGCACCGTCGTCGGGACTGACCGCAACGAACCCGTCCCCCGATCGCCGCACGTTGTCGATGCGCCGGTTCGCGCCGTCGCGCAGCCGCTCCCCGCGGTAGTAGAAGTCGTCGCCGTCGTCGCAGATGATCGCCAGTGACAGCGATGTCCGGATCATCGCTGCCGGCGCATCGCCGGCATCGCAGCGCGCCGTGTGCCCGACGAAACCCTGTGCATCCGTTCCCGATACACCCTCGATCGCCGGGATAGACGAGGACGGCGCTTCCGACGACGACGGCGCGGAATCTGACGACGACGGTGGCGGCGCCGCGACCCGAGGCGACGGACCCGAGTCGCCCGAGGACACCAGCACCAGCGCCAGGATGACGGCCGCGGTGAACATCACGATCGTGCCGACGATCAAGGCGATCTGCCCGCGGCCGGCCCGCCGCGGCGGGCGCGTAGGCGCCGGCGGCGCAGGTGGGTACGGCGCGTAACCGGTGCCCGACGGGTTCGGATAGGCCTGCGAGAACTTCCGCGTCGACGGCGGCGTCACCGGTGCGACGGGAGCCGCCAGACTCGCCGAAGCAGCGGCCTCTCCGTCCGCCGCGGCGGCTGCGGCCCGTGCCAGTTCTCCGGCCGTGCGGTAGCGCTCCTGGGGGTTCTTCGCCATGCCCCGCGCGACGACATCGTCAAAAGAACGGCTGATCCCCCGGCGCATGATGCTCGGCCGCGGCGGCGGCGCGAACATGTGCGCCCCCATCACTTCTCGCAGATCCGCCGAGTCGAACGGCGCACGGCCCGTCAGGCATTCGTACAGCAGGCACGCCAGCGAGTACACGTCGGAGGCGGGGCCACCGCGGTCACCGCCGAAACGCTCCGGCGCCATGTAGGCGCTCGACCCGACCACCAGGCCCGTCGACGTCACCGACGCCTCCCCGCCGCCGTGCGCGATGCCGAAGTCCACCAGATAGGCGAAGTCGTCGGCGGTGAGCAGCACGTTCTCCGGCTTGATGTCGCGGTGCACCAGGCCGTTGGCGTGCGCGTCGTCGAGCGCCGCGGCGACCTGGCGAACGATCGACACCGCCCGCCCCGGCGCCAGCGCACCGACATGCCGCAACAGCGACGCCAGGCTGTCGCCCTCGACCAGCCGCATGTCGATGTAGAGCACGCCGTCGATCTCGCCGAAGTCGTGCACCGGGATGACGTGCGGCTCCTGCAGCCGGGCCGCGACTTTCGACTCCCGGCGGAACCGCTGCTGGAAGCTGTGGTCGGCGGCCATCTCGGGGCGCAGCAGCTTGATCGCGACCATGCGCTCGCGGGCGGTGTCGTAGGCGCGGTACACCTCGCCCATACCGCCCACCCCGATCACCGACTGCAGCTGGTAGGGCCCGAACCGGGTGCCCAGCCGCGAACCGCTCTTCGGGGAGCCCACACTCGATCCTTCCGTCGCTGACCTCGGCCGCGGTCTAGGCTTCCCGATTCCCGCGGCGCCTAAAGATCAGCAGCGGGCGAGCAGGTCACTCAGCTCGGATTTGAACCGGTCGGCCAGGCCCCACAGGTCGTCGGCGAGCTGCGGGCAGGAGATGATGCCGACGTTGAGCTTGTCGGCCACCGAGACCACGGTGATGTTCAGCCCCGAGCCGGGAAAGATCGGCCCCAGCGGATACAAGCCCTTGACCTCGGCCCCGCCACTGTAGAGCGTCGTCGGCGGTCCGGGCACGTTGGAGACGATGACGTTGTGGATCGCGGTGTTGCCCAGCGGCGAGCGGGACATCAGGCCCATCATCGCGCCGAACGCCCCACGGGAGATGCTCTGCGCCAGGTCCAGCAGCAACGTCGGGCCCAGCGAGGCACTGTGTTCCTTGGCGTGCCGATTCGATTCGGCGATCGCGTGTAGGCGCTGCACCGGGTCTTCGATGTGGGTCTGCAGATTGCAGAACATGCCGGAGAGCTGGTTGCGGCCCGGCCGGTCGGTCATGCCCTGCACCGACGACGGGACCATCGCGATCAACGGCTTGTCCGGGAGCTCGCCGTGGTCGGCCAGGTAACCCCGCAACGCCCCGGCGCACAACGCCATCACGACATCGTTGACCTTGGCGTCGCACTGGTTCTTCGCCTTCTTGACGTCGTCGAGGTCGAGCTGGACGGTGGCGATGGTGCGCTCGGCGGTCAGCGTGCCGTTGAAGCGCGTCGTCGGCGCCGTGAACGGGGCCGCCATCGATTCACCACTCACGACGCGCCCGACCGTCTTGGCGATCATCGACGCGGCGACCGGAACCGCCCTGGTCAGCTGCCAGGGCAGCGTGACGAAGCGCCACAGCCCGTCCGCGGCGATCGCCCACGCTGGGACCGCACCGGGGCCGTCGACCGGTTCCGGGGTGGCGGCGTTGGGCTCTATGTCGCACAGCTTGTCGAGCAGGTTGGCCGCCGACACACCGTCGACCGCGGCGTGATGCACCTTGATCATCAAGACCACGTCACCGCCCTCATCGGCCGCCGATCCGCCGAGGCCCTCGATCACCCACATCTCCCACAGCGGCTTGCTGCGGTCCAGCGGCACCGACGCGATGTGGCCACACACCTCGGACAGCTCCTGGCGTCCGCCCGGCGCGGGCAGCGCGACCCGGTTCAGGTGCCGGGACAGCTCGAAGTCCTCGTCCTCCACCCACACCGGGTGGTCGAGGTTGAAGTCGTTGTCGGCGAGCTTGCAGCGGAACTCCGGCACCGCCGGGACGCGCTTCTCCACCTCGGCGCAGAACTTCGCGAACGAGTAGCCGCCGGACATCGTCGACGGGTCGAGCTCCATGACCGAGCACACGTGCAACGGCACCGTGGTCGACTCGCTGTACAACATGCCCGCGTCCAGACCACTCAGCCGTTCCATGCCCGGCCTGTACCCGAAGTCACACTTCACCCAAACTGTGACTTCCCTGATCGTTGACACTGAAACCAGCGCGGGAAAGTTCGAGTGGGCACCGCCGTCAGCGCAGTCTCGACGCGCCACCTGACGCGCCTACTTGGGGTGCGGCTCAACGCGGCTAGTAGCGCGCTACTCGCGGTGCTACTTGGAGTGCTGCGCGGTGAACGACACCGTCACCACGTCGGCGACCTTGAGCGTGCCCATCGCCAGCGAGTAGGGCTTGACCCCGAAATCGGTCTGCCGCACCTGCTGTTGGCACGACATCGACCACTCGTCGCCCAGATCCTCCACACCCAGCTCGACCACGCAGTCGCGGGTCTGGCCGTGGATCTGCAGCGACCCGCTCAGCCGGTAGCCGCCGTCGGTCGCGGGGATGTCCTCAGCGTGGAACGGATCTGCGGGTAGCGACGCTGCTCGAGCGCCTTGAGCGCGTTGGCGCGGGCGACGACGCGCTCCGGCGGGGTCAGCGGCGTCACCCCGCCCTCACCGCTCTGCACCTGCAGCGAGTCCACCTCGACGGCCAGGTCGACCGCGGTGGGGGTGTCGCCGTCCCAGTGCACCTCGGCGTGCCAGGTCTGCATCGCGATGGTCAGCCGGTGGCCCATCTTGGCGGCCGCACCGGCGACGCCGGTGCGCACGAGCAGTTCACCGTCGGACTGATCGAGATTCCAGACCATGCCTGACCCTAACCCCGTTGAGGCTGCGCTCACGGCGGGAAAGTGCGAGTGGCGGGCACGGTGGCCGCAGTCTCAACGCTCGCTTGTCTCCCCGGTCGGCGGCCACGCGTACATGGCGGCCTGCAGCTCGTCGCTGGTGAGCGCGTCGACAGGCAACCGGTCCAGCCCGGGCTGACACCGCATGCCCTGCAGCAGGATCGCGACGTACCGCCGCCACAGATCGGCCGACAGCCCGTCGGAGTACTCGCTCACCGCGCCGGCCATCAAGCCCAGCAGCGGCACATCGGTGGAGCGGATCTCCGGGCGTAGATAGCTGTCCCGCTGGGCCCGCTCCACCAGCTTGGTCACCACCGGCTCGAGCCGGGTGCGCCCGGCGTCGACCCGACCGCCGCAGCAGGCCCGGGAGAACGCGACCTCACGCAGCCCGCGGTCCGTCGCCGTCAAATCCGTCATCTGCTGCACGAACCACGAGAACCCCTCCCACGAGTTCTCGGCCTCCAGTGCAGTCTCGGCCAGCGCGACGAGCTGGTCGACGCCGTCTTCGAAGATCGCCTCGAACAGCGCCTCTTTGGTCGGGAAGCGCCGGTAGACGGTGCCGACGCCCAGGTTGGCGTGGTGGGCGACCTCGTTCAGCGTCGCCTCGAGACCACGGGTAGCACACAGTTCGCGGGCAGCTTCGATGATGCGCCGCCGGTTGCGTTCGGCGTCGCGGCGCAACGTCTGCTCGCCGGGGCTCATGCGAGCGAGTGTACGGACCGTCACAAGATAACTGGATTGACTTTGTCCATTTTGATTGGTTCTATCCACTTAGTTCGTTAGGCCGTCTAGCTCAAGGCGAAAGGCTCGTTCGTGATCCACCTCTACGCCCCCGAGCCGTGACCGCACTCGTCAAACGGGTGTGGCTGCCCGTGCTGATCGTCGTCGCCGTCGTCATCGGCGCGGCCACCGTCAGCCAGCTGCGTGAAGCGTTCGGCGCCGACCCGGTCCTGGTCACCCCCACCGGCAACAACACCGCCGAATCGTTCAACCCCAAAGTCGTGACCTACGAGGTGTTTGGCTCGGGCAGCACCGGCGTCATCAACTACGTCGACCTCGACGGCATCCCGCAGCGCGTCGAGAACGCTGCGCTGCCGTGGTCACTGACGCTGAGCACCACCGTGCCCGCCGTCAGCGCCAACATCCTGGCCCAGAGCGACGGCGACGACGTCACCTGCCGCATCCTCGTCGACGGTGAACTCGAAGAAGAGAACACCGCCACCGGCGTCAACGCCCAGACCGTCTGCGTGGTGAAGTCGGCATGAGCGCGCACACCGCGACCAAACGGCCCTGGCTGCCCCGCACGCTGCGGGTGCTGGCGGTGCCGATCATCCTGGCCTGGATCGCGCTGATCGTCGCGCTGAATGTCGTTGTGCCGCAGCTCGAAGAGGTCGGCAAGATGCGCGCGGTGTCGATGAGCCCCAACGACGCGCCGGCGATGATCGCCACGAAGAAGGTCGGCGCGGTGTTCGAGGAGTTCGACACCAGCAGCTCGGTGATGATCGTGCTGGAAGGCGAACACGACCTCGGCGCCGACGCGCACACGTTCTACGACAAGATCGTCGCCGACCTGCGCGCCGACACCACCCACATCCAGCACGTGCAGGACTTCTGGGGCGACTCGCTGACCGCCGCCGGCGCCCAGAGCAACGACAACAAGGCCGCCTATGTGCAGGTCTACATCGCCGGCGACCAGGGCGAGACGCTGGCCAACGAGTCGGTGCAGGCGGTGCGCACCCTGATCGACGAAACGCCCCCGCCCGACGGGGTACGCGCCTACGTCACCGGGCCGGCGGCCACCACCACCGACCAGAACATCGTCGGCGACGCCAGCATGCGCACCATCGAGATGGTCACCTTCGCGGTGATCACCGTGATGCTGCTGATCGTCTACCGCTCCGTGGTCACCACCGCGGTGGTGATGTCGATGGTGGTGCTCGGGCTGATGGGCGCGCGGGGCATCGTGTCGTTCCTCGGCTACCACGACGTGTTCGGGCTGACAACGTTCGCCACCAACATGGTCGTCACGCTGGCCATCGCCGCGGCCACCGACTACGGCATCTTCCTGGTCGGGCGCTATCAGGAGGCCCGGCGCAACGGCGAGGACCGAGAGTCGGCGTACTACACCATGTTCGGCGGCACCGCGCACGTCATCCTGGCCTCCGGATTGACCATCGCCGGGGCCACCGCGTGCCTGCACTTCACCCGGCTGCCCTACTTCCAGACCATGGGCATCCCGTTGGCGGTCGGCATGACGTTCGTCGTCACTGCCGCACTGACGCTCGGACCGGCCGTCATCTCCATCGTCACCCGGTTCGGACGGGTGCTCGAACCCAAACGGACGGGGCGCGCCCGCGGATGGCGCCGCGTCGGCACCGCCACCGTGCGCTGGCCCGGCGCGATCCTGGTCGCGGCGACAGCGGCCTGCCTGGTGGGCCTGCTCACGCTGCCGGGCTATCACACCATCTACGACGACCGCGTCTACCTGCCCGACGACGTCCCCGCCAACGTCGGCTACGCTGCCGCCGACCGCCACTTCTCGTCGGCGACGATGAACCCGGATCTGCTGATGGTGCAAAGCGATCACGACCTGCGCAACCCGGCCGACTTCCTGGTGATCGACAAGATCGCCAAGGCCCTGGTCGACGTGCGCGGCATCGCCGAGGTGCAGACCATCACCCGCCCCGAGGGCAAGCCGATCGAGCACTCGACGATCCCGTACACGCTGAGCGCCAACAGCACCGGGCAGATCATGAACAACGACTACGTCCAGAAGATGCTGGACAACATGCTCGCCCAGGCCGACGACATGCAGGTCAGCATCGACTCGATGACGAAGATGAAGTCGCTGACCCAGGAGATGTCGGAGATCACCAACAGCATGGTGGCCAAGATGAAGGACACCAGCGCGACGATCGCCGACGTCCGCGACGACCTCGCCGATTTCGACGATTTCTTCCGCCCGATCCGCAACTACTTCTATTGGGAGCCGCACTGTTTCGACATCCCGGTGTGCTGGGCGCTGCGGTCGGTGTTCGAGAGCCTGGACGGCATCGGGTCGATGTCCGAGGATTTCGCCGCCATGATTCCCGATTTCGAGCGGATGGCGTCGCTGATGCCGCAGATGGTCACGCTGATGGATCCGATGATCGAGACCATGCGACATCAGAAAGAGATCATGCTGACGCAGTACCAGATCCAGAAGGCGCAGCAGGATCAGACGATGGCGATGCAGGACAACGCCACCGCGATGGGTGAGGCGTTCGACGCCGCCCAGAACGACGACTCGTTCTACCTCCCGCCGGAGGCGTTCCAGACCGCCGAATTCCAGCGCGGCATCAAGCTTTTCCTGTCGCCGGACGGGCATGCGGTGCGGTTCACCATCATCCACCAGGGCGACCCGCTGACCGAGCAGGGCACCGCCCGCATCGACGCGCTGAAGATCGCCGCCGAGGACGCGGTCAAAGGCACGCCGCTGGCCGGGTCGACGATCTACCTGGGCGGGAGCGCGGCGCTGTACAAGGACATGCAGCACGGCGCCGACTACGACCTGCTGATCGTCGCGACCGCCGCGCTGATCCTGATCTTCACCATCATGCTGATCCTGACCCGCGCCGTCGTCGCGTCGGCGGTGATCGTCGGGACGGTGGTGCTGAGCCTGGGCACGTCGTTCGGCCTGTCGGTACTGCTGTGGCAGCATTTCATCGGGATTCCGTTGCACTGGATGGTGTTACCGATGTCGGTGATCGTGCTGCTGGCCGTCGGCGCGGACTACAACCTGCTGCTGGTGTCGCGCATGAAGGAGGAGTTGGGCGCCGGCCTGCACACCGGGATCATCCGGTCGATGGCCGGCACCGGGTCGGTCGTCACCGCGGCGGGCATGGTGTTCGCGTTCACGATGATCTCGATGACGGTGTCGGACATGATCGTCATCGGTCAGGTCGGCACCACGATCGGGCTGGGATTGTTGTTCGATACGTTCGTGGTGCGATCGTTCATGACACCGTCGATCGCCGCGCTGCTGGGCCGCTGGTTCTGGTGGCCGCAGCACGTCCGGATGCGTCCCCGCCCGCAACCCTGGCCCGCTCCTCCCGTTGAGACTGCATCTACTGCGGCAAAGTTCGAGTAGACGCCGCGCTGGGCGCAGTCTGAACGCACGGTGGGCGCAGGCTCGGCGGAGGTCGAGGCCACCTGGCTACGAGAAGCCGCCGCGGGCACGCACCGCACGCTCGACTCGCGACAGGATATGCGCCTGCGTCTGTCCCTTGACCACCCGGATCACAATCCACCCGACGCCGGCCAGGTATTCCATCCGGATGATGTCCTTGCGGTAGGCGTCGGGATCCTCACGGTGATGCTCGCCGTCGTACTCGACCGCGACTTTGATTTCCTCCCAACCCATGTCGAGGAAGTACTTCGGGTATCCATCCGGCCCCGGCACCGGAATCTGCGTCGTCGGCCTCGGGTACGCCGCGGCGATCAGCATCATCCTCAGCGACGACTCCCTGGGAGATTCGGCACCGGCGTCCACCAGATCGAGCAGCCTGGGCACCCGCCGCAGCCATCGCACGTGAGGATGGCTGGCCGCCACCTCGAGGACATCCTCGGTCTTGAAATGCGTGGCCCTGGCCAGCGCATCCAGCCGGGCCACCGCTCTGCTCTCGCTGTCACGGCGGGCCAGGTCGAACGCGGTTCGCTCGGACGTCGTCACCGGAAGCCCTGCCAGCGTGGTGATCTCGCCCGGCAGCAGGGTGTCGTTGCAGGTCCGCACTCCCCCCGGGGCGCGGTGGTTGGGCCAGTTCAGTACGACCACATCGCCGTCCACCCACTTCGCGCCGTGCAGTGCCGACGCGGTCAGTCCTGCGACGACACCCTCACGCCCCGACCACAGCCACGCTGCTGTGGCGCGCTGGTGCAACGTGAGGACAGCCCGCTTGGGTACGTAGACGCCGGGCAGCAGCCGGCGATGGTGGGTGCGCAGCTCATGTCCCGTCAGCTCCTTGCGCGCCAATGCCTCACTACCGAGGAAAACCTCCTCCATGCCCGAAGCGTGTCACTTCTTGGACCCAGGACGCCGATTCATCCCCAACCCCACGTTCATCCCCAGCCCAGGTCGCGTTGAGAATGCAGCCAGCGCGAGAAAGTGCGAGTGAACCCCGCTGTAGCTGCAGTCTGAACGCACTGTTTGACTGGGGTGGTGCGGATCTTCAAACCAATCCAGGTCCTGTCAGCGCTGATCTTCGCCGCGGCGCTGCTCATACCGCCGGCGCTGGCCCAGGCCGCCACGCTGAACTGGTCCGGCCTGGACGCCCGCTTCTACGACGGGCCGATCCCGCCACCTGGGACCACCATCGAGTCGGTCCCGCTGGACCCGGCAATGTCGCTGACCGGAGCAGGGCCCGCGTACCGCGTGCTGTATTCGACTGTCGACCAACATGATCAGCCCGCGGTCAGCACCGGTGCGGTGTTCCTGCCGCCCGGTCCGGCACCGGAAGGCGGCTTCCCCGTCATCGCCTGGGCACACGGCACGGTCGGGCTCGGAGACGACTGCACCCCGTCGGCGCTGCCACGCTCGCCCCGCGACGACGAGTACCTGTCGCACTGGCTGAACCAGGGCTACGCGGTGGTCGCCAGTGACTACGCCGGCCTGGGCACTCCCGGTCTGATGAGCTATCTCAACAGCGTCACCACCGCCCACGGCGTCGTCGACTCCGTCATCGCCGCCCACGACATGGGCTTGCCGCTGTCTCCCGAGTGGGCGATCGTCGGGCAGTCCCAAGGCGGCGGGGCCGCCGTCGCGAGCGCCCGCTGGGCCACCGAGTTCAGCGCCGGCACCGGACTGGACTATCGCGGCGTCGTCGCCACCGGCACCCCGGCCAACATCGACAACTTCGTCCGGCAGGCCGGACCCGCCCTGCAGCTGCCCGAACTCGGACCGGTCGCCAACGCCTACACCGCCTACATCCTGGCCGCATTCCGCGAAGCCCGCCCCGACCTCGACATCAACAGCGTGCTGACGCCCGAGGGGCTGGCCGCCGCCGAGCGCGCCGAGACGGTCTGCGTGCGTGCGCTGACCGACGAGCTCGCCGACCTCACCCCGGCGGCCTTCTTCAGCGCGCCACTGTCGTCGATCCCCGGAATGGCCGACGCGCTCTATGAATACATGGGCACACCGTCGACGGGTTTCGACCGGCCGCTGTTCCTCGGCGTGGGGCTGCTCGACCGCGACGTCCCGCCGGCGTCCACGTTGGCGTTCTACGACCAGCTCGTCGCCAACAACCAGAACGTCACGCTGCGTATCTATCCCGAGGAGGACCACTCGGGCACGGTGCTGGCGTCGATGGCCGACTCCACGCCGTTCCTGCGCAGCGTCTTCGCCGGCTGACCCCGACGTTGAGACTGCGTTCAGCGCGCGAAAGTGCGAGTAGCTCCCGCTGTGGTCGCAGTCTCAACGCGCTGGGCGCGGGGTGAACGTCACTCGCGGTAGACGGTGGTGCCCGTGACGCCCACCGCCGAGCTGACGAACTTCGCGAAGCACTCGTCGACGGCGAATCCGTTGACATCGCACCACCGGTTCGCCTCGGTGGCGCTCAGCTTCGGTGGGCCGACGACCGTCACCCACCAGTCGGGACTGTCGAACGTCGACCAGTGGCCCGACCAGAGCAACCGGGCCCCGCTGAACTGCTGCCGCAGCGCCAGATGGTCTCGCAACACATCCGCGGCGGTGGTCGTCACCCCGTCGACGGACTGTCCCACTCTCATCGAACTGAGCTGCGGCACCCAGCGATTCGCGAGGTCGGCCACCGCGCCGGAGTAGTCGCCGCTGCGCAGCTCCTCCAATACCGCCCGCGCCACCCCGTTGACGCTGCCGTGCTCGGGCACCGCCGGCGCCGCGGCGAGCAGCAGGTCGAAACCCGACGTCTTCGGCGGTGTGACACCGGCCGGGACCGCCGCACCCCGATGCGCGGTCACCGTCGGGGTCTCCGGCACCATATCCGGCGTGCGCCAGTACATCCCGGGCGGGAAGATCAGGGTCCGGCGGGCGGGCAGAGTGGGTTCCAGCTCCAACGGATACGTCGCGAAGTCGAAAGCGCCCGCCGCGATGTCGCGCTGGCCGTCGGTGACGGTGATGCGTAATTCGGCATCAGCCTCGAGCGGCTCACCCGGGCAGGGTGACAGGAATGCCGCGTCGACGGCGAG
>CAXEZH010000002.1:0-4383 GCA_964000695.1 uncultured Mycolicibacterium sp.
CGGGCCACGTCGATGGTGTGGTCACCGTTGTGCGGGGTGGCGCCGCTGAACGTGACGCCGGCGACCGGGATCGACACCCCGGGGAAGCGTGCCATGATGCCGCCGTTGGGGCGGCTCGGGTTCTCCACCAACACGTAACGGTGGCCGGTGTGGGCGGACTTGTAGAACGACGCCGCGACCGCACCCTGGGAGAACCCGAAGATCACATCGCCCGATTCGGCAGCCCGCTCGGTCAGCGACTGCACGCCCTGTGCCAGCGACGCGTCGTAGGTCAGGTCCGCTAAACCGCCATGTGAGAGCGGCCAGAAGCCCGCGTTGTAGGACACCTTCTCGTAGCGTGACGGCGGCGGCGCTCCGATGCCGTCGATGACCGCGCCGATGAACCGCTCGAAGACCTCGTCGGATGGGTCGTCGCCGATCTTGGTGCCTCGCAGGTAGTGCAGCGCGGCCTGCCGTTGCCGCTCCGCCGACTCCGCCGGCTTCGGCGTGTCACGATCGTCGTCGGCCGAGCGAGTCACCCCGAGCTGCCCACCCTCTCCTGAGTCCGAGGGGCGCGGTGACACGACCACCCGGTGCCGATCAGAGGTTTGCTGTGACCCACCCTACCGGCCCCGACGTCCACCTCAGGGCCGGTAGTGGGTACCCCTCCCACAGGTGTGTCGCGGTAGCGTGGCCGTCACCGCCCCTGTTCGCCGCACGAACACCGCCATGGAATGAAAGGTGGAGATCGACCGATGGCCTCCTCGCAACGACTCGAGCAGTGGGAGTCTCGCAGCGAGTGGGTGCTGGCCGCGGTAGCCGTCATCTTCCTGGTGGTGTACTCGGTGCAGGTGCTCGCCGAGCCGCCGCGTGCGGTGAACAACACCCTCGACGCGGTGATGACGGTGCTGTACGTGACCTTCGTCGTCGACTACGTCGTCCGCCTCACGCTCGCGCCCCAGCGTGTCCGCTGGTTCTTCCGGCACCTGCTGGACCTGGCCATCGTCGTGCTCCCGTTCCTGCGTCCGCTGCGACTGTTGCGGCTGGTCGTCCTCGTCAAGGTGCTGCACCGGGCCGGCGGCGACGCCATCCGCGGCCGGGTGGTGATGTACACCGCGGCCAGTGCCACGCTGCTGGTCTATGTGGCGTCGCTGGCGATGCTGGAGACCGAGCGCAACGCCGCCGAGGCCACCATCACCAACTTCGGCGAAGCGGTGTGGTGGTCGATCGTGACGGTCACGACCGTCGGTTACGGCGACGAGTACCCGGTCACCACGACAGGGCGGGTCATCGCCGTGCTGCTGATGATCGGCGGAATCAGCCTGATCGGTGTGATCACCGCGACGGTCGCGTCGTGGATCGTCGAGCGTGTCTCGGAGGAGGACTCGGCGCACCGCGCGGCCACCGCCGCGCAGATCGACGAGCTGCGCGACGAGATCCGGCACCTGTCCCGTCAGCTGCGCGGCCACGACGCCGGGCGGGAGCACACCCGGCACCTGGAACATGAGAGCGCCTCGCATGACGAGGTCCGTCGCGGAGCGTGGTCGCGCCGCTGACTCATAGGGCTCAGCCCGACGGCGGGTCCGATCGCCGGACCCGCGCGGGCCGCGACACCCGCCGCTGCAGTCTCGGTCGCGCGGTGACACGTCCGCTGAGCAGGGTGGCCACCGGACCCAAGAACGCGAGCACGAAGACGTACGGCATGGCGATCGCCTCGATCACCGGGATCGATTCGCCGACCAGCGCGATGATGACCAGCGAGAACTCCCCGCGCACGATCAGTGCGGTGCCCGCCCGGAGCTGCCCCGGACGCGCCACTCCCTCCCGCTTCGCGGCATACATGCCCGACGCCACCTTCGTGGCCGCCGTGACCACGGCCAGCACCACCGCCAGCGGCAGCATCGGGATCATCACCGCCGGATCCACCATGAACCCGATCGAGACGAAGAAGATCGCGGCGAACAGGTCCCGCAACGGGCTGAGCAGTTCACGCACCCGGACCGCCGTCTCCCCGCTCAGGGTCAGGCCCACCAGGAAGGCTCCCACCGCGGCGGAGACGTGCACGAACTCCGCGAGTCCGGCGACCAGCAGCGCCACGCCGAGCACCCGCAGCAGCAGCAGCTCCGAATCCGGGTGCGACACCAGCCGCTCGACGACGTGCCCCCACTTGTAGGACGCCAGGAACGTCACCGCCAACGCCAGGATCGCGATGGCGATGCCGACGACGGCGTTGACCCACGTCCCTCCGGCGGCCAGCACCGCCAGCAAGGGCAGATACACCGCCATCGCGAAGTCCTCGAGCACGAGCACCGACAGCACCGCCGGGGTTTCCCGGTTACCCAACCGGCGCAGATCGGTGAGCAGCCGCGACACCACCCCGGACGACGAGATGTAGGTGACGCCGGCCATTGCCAGGATCCCGACGAAGTCCAGCCCGAGGAACCATCCGACGAGCGCACCCGGGGTGGCGTTGAGCGCGAGGTCCACCCACGCCGAAGGCAGATGTTTGCGCATGCTGGCGGCAAACTCGGTGACCGAGAACTCCAGCCCGAGTGTCAGCAGCAGCAGCACCACCCCGACCAGTGCGCCGGTCTCGATGAACTCCGACGCCGACGGTTCCAGCGGTATCGCACCCTCGCCGAGGCTGAGCCCGGCCAGCAGGTACAGCGGGATCGGTGACAGCGACACTTTGCGGGCCAGGGCACCCAGCACGGTCAGGACGACCAGGAGCAGCCCGATCTGGATCAGCAGCGCGACGGAGCCGTGCACCCCGCTCAGCCCTTGTCGAAAATGTGCTCGACCTGGGTGATGCCTTCCTCGGTGCCGATGATGACGAGGATGTCGCCGACGCGCAGCACATCGGCCGGGCCGGGCGACGGCTGGACGTCCTCGTCGCGCACGATCGCGACGACCGAGGCGCCGGTGCGGGTGCGCACGCGGGCATCCCCGAGGGGTCGGTCGGCGTAGGGGCTGTCGGGGTCGATCGAGACCTGTCCCGCCTCCAGACCGGGCACCTCGTGGGTCAGATCGGCGAACCGCTCGGCGATGCGGGGGGCGCCGAGGATCTGGGCGAGCGCGTCGGCCTCTTCGGCGTTGAGGTGGAACAGCGGCTGCGCAACGTCGGGATCCTCGGCGGCGTACAGCACGACCTCGAAGTCGCCGGCCCGCTTCGCGACGACACCGATGCGGTCGCCGTCGGTGTTGTCGAACTCGTAACGTAGCCCCACACCGGGCAGCAGAACCTCGTTGACGTCCATACGTCCCATCTTGGCCGACCCGCCCCGACCGTGTGCCGCAAGCCCCGGACCGCGTGGCCGACGTGTTCGATACTGGGCTCATGGTGTCCGAGGACGGCGAACCCCTCTCGGGCGAGGATGCGCAGATTCTCGGCCTGGAGTCGGCGGCCATCACCGGTCACACGCTGAAGCTGATCATCCTCGAGCCCGGCCAGATCCTCGACGTCGGCCGGTTGCGAGACAGCGTGGCACGCCGACTGTCCGACCAGCCGCGGGCCACCGAGCGGGTCGAGATCGGAGCAGACGGGCCGCGCTGGATCACCGACGAGGAGTTCGACATCACCGCCCACGTGCGTCGACCCGCGGGATATGAGGTGGTGACGCAGGCTGAACTGTGGCAGCAGGTGGGCGCACTCATGGCCGAGCATCTCGACCGCCGGCGGCCGTTGTGGACCTTCGACGTGCTGGGGCCGCTCGACGACGGCCGTGAAGCGATCGCCGCGCGGATCCATCATGCGATGGCCGACGGGATCGCCGGGATCCGTTTCCTGGACGCGGTGCTGTTCGACCCGCACGACGACGACGCACCGCGTGCTGCGGGGATGCGCAGTGCCGCGGCGCCGTCGCGGCTGACCGAGGTGCGCCGGTTGCCCGAGGTGGTACTGCGCGAACTCGGCCGCCCCGGTCCGCATTCCCCGTTCGACCGGCCGGTCGGCGCCGCCCGCGAACTGGCGTTCACCGTGCTGCCGTTGTCGCGGCTCAAACAGATCGGGGCGTCGCGGCCCGTCCACGCCACGGTCAACGACGCGCTGCTGGCGGTGATCGCCGGTGGTCTTCGACGTTGGCTCAGCTCGCGCGGCACCGCGGCGGGGCGGCTTCGGGCGCAGGTTCCGGTCAGCCTGCACCACCGCGACGAGGCGGCACACGACCTGGGCAACCGCGACTCGTTCATCAACGTCAATCTGCCGCTGGCCGAACAGGATCCGCTGCTCAGGCTCGACCTGATCCGCGCCGAGACCGCCCGTCGCAAGCGGCTCGGCGACGCCGAGGAGCTGTTCGATCTGTTCCACGCGCTGGGCCGGCTCCCTCGTCTGGGCGCCGCCGTGGGCCGGCTGGCCGGCAACGCGCGCGAATTCAGCGTCGCCGTGTCCAATGTGCCGGGGCCCGC
>CAXEZH010000003.1:0-3377 GCA_964000695.1 uncultured Mycolicibacterium sp.
ATCGTCGGGATGGTCGGCAGCAGCATCATCGGTGTCTCGTCCATCGAGCCGCCGAAGCCGCAGGACACCGTGACCGCGTACGGCTGGTTGTAGGTCGAGTAGTCGAAGATCTCCTGACACGTGATCGTGCGGATGCGGGTGCACAGCCCGGCTGCCGTGACCGCCAGCGCGTCGTTACCCCACCCCGGGTCGACACCGCTGACCAGCAGCGTGGCGCGCCCCTCCTCGGCGGCGGCGGTCAACCTCTGCACCCAGTCCGGCGGCGCGGAGCGCGGGTCGTAGAGCGAGTACAGCGACGGGGTGACCACATGGGCCCCGGACCGCAGACAGCGTTCGATGTCGGCGACGGCCTCATCGGGGCGGATGTCCCCGGAGGCCATGTAGGCCACCGCGTCGCAGCCGGCCAGCGCCGCCGCCACGTCGGTCGTCGCGGCGATGCCGGTCTGCGTGTCCAGGCCGGCGAACGCGGCCGCATCCCGCCCGGCCTTGTCCTCGGACGACGTGATGACCCCGGTCAACCGCAGCCCCGGAAACGCGGTCAGCGACCGGATCGCCGTCGCCCCCATGTTGCCCGTTCCCCACACCGCGACCCCGAGTTGCGACACCACTCGGACACCATATCCAGCGCCACGTGACCAGCATCACAAATCAGGGAAAGTGCAGCTCAGGGGCTTACCAAAGCGACGAAGCGCAGGTCGGCCAACCGCTCGGTTGGTCGGGGGCGGGAAATCGCCCACAGTCATCTTGCGTTGAAGTTACCAGCCGGTATAGTTACGCACAGTTACTGGTGGGTAACTTGTCCCGAGTACCCAACCGCAAGTGGCGTTCTCGATGAGGAGGAAACCCGTGGGCCACTACAAGAGCAATGTTCGCGACCAGGTATTCAACCTGTTCGAGGTTTACGGCGTCGACACGGTGCTCGGCACCGGGGCCTACGCCGATTTCGACGCCGAGACCGCGACCGAGATGCTGGCCGAAATGGCCCGTCTCGCCGAGGGTCCGGTTGCCGAGTCCTTCGAAGAGGGGGACCGCAATCCCCCGGTCTTCGACCCCAAGACCCACACCGTGACGCTGCCCGAGGCGTTCAAGAAGTCGGTGCGCGCGGTCATCGAGGGCGGCTGGGACAAACTCGGTATCGACGAGGAGCTCGGCGGCACCCCGATGCCTCGGGCGCTGTCCTGGGCGCTGCAGGAGCACATTCTCGGCGCGAACCCCGCCGTGTACATGTACGCGATGGGCGCCGGCTTCGCCGACATCTTCTACCACCTCGGCACCGAGGAGCAGAAGCAGTGGGCCAAGCTCGCCGCCGACCGCGGCTGGGGCTCGACCATGGTCCTCACCGAGCCGGATGCCGGCTCGGACGTCGGCGCCGGCCGCACCAAGGCCATCCAGCAGCCCGACGGCACCTGGCACATCGACGGTGTGAAGCGCTTCATCACCTCGGCCGACTCCGATGACCTGTTCGAGAACATCATGCACCTGGTGCTGGCGCGCCCCGAGGGCGCCGGACCCGGCACCAAGGGTCTGTCGCTGTTCTTCGTGCCCAAGTTCCACTTCGACCCGGAGACCGGCGAGCCCGGCGAGCGCAACGGCGTCTTCGTCACCAACGTCGAGCACAAGATGGGCCTGAAGGTCTCGGCGACCTGCGAGCTGTCGCTGGGCCAGCACGGCACCCCCGCGGTGGGCTGGCTGGTCGGCGAGGTGCACGACGGCATCGCGCAGATGTTCGACGTGATCGAGCAGGCCCGGATGATGGTGGGCACCAAGGCGATCGCCACGCTGTCCACCGGCTACCTCAACGCTCTCGAGTACGCCAAGGAGCGCGTGCAGGGCGCGGACCTGACCCAGATGACGGACAAGACCGCGCCGCGCGTCACCATCACGCACCACCCGGATGTACGCCGCTCGCTGATGACCCAGAAGGCATACGCCGAGGGGCTGCGCGCGCTGTACCTGTTCACCGCGACCCATCAGGACGCGGAGGTCGCCAAGACGCTGCACGGCATCGAGCCCGAGCTGGCCGTCAAGGTCAACGACCTGCTGCTGCCGATCGTCAAGGGTGTCGGCTCCGAACAGGCCTACGCCAAGCTCACCGAGAGCCTGCAGACCCTCGGCGGGTCCGGCTTCCTGCAGGACTACCCGATCGAGCAGTACATCCGCGACGCCAAGATCGACTCGCTCTACGAAGGCACCACCGCCATCCAGGCGCAGGACTTCTTCTTCCGCAAGATCGTCCGCGACAAGGGAGTGGCGCTGGGCCACGTGGCCGGCCAGATCGAGCAGTTCGTGAAGTCCGAGACCGGTAACGGCCGGCTCAAGGCCGAGCGTGCGCTGCTGGCCACCGCCCTCGAGGACGTGCAGGGCATGGCCGCCACGCTGACCGGCTACCTGATGGCCGCGCAGGAGGATCAGGCCAGCATCTACAAGGTCGGCCTGGGCTCGGTGCGCTTCCTGATGAGCGTCGGCGACCTGATGATCGGCTGGCTGCTGGCCAAGCAGGCGGCGGTGGCCATCGAGAAGCTCGACGCCGGTGCACAGGGTGACGACCGCGCCTTCTACGAAGGCAAGATCGCGGTGGCGTCGTTCTTCGCCAAGAACATGCTGCCGATGCTCACCAGCACCCGGTCCATCCTGGACAACCTCGACAACGAAATCATGGAGCTGGACGAGGCGGCGTTCTGACCGTTCGTCCCAACCGACCAAGACGCCCCCGGACTCTTCCCGGGGGCGTCTTGCGTTGCGATCCGAGCGCTGCAGGCACACCGCGCGACGTCCGCACCGAACGTCGGATGTCGGCAGAGACCCGTGCTCAATCGGAGAGTATTCGCGCGGTCTGACTGCTCGTGGGGTGTGACTGCTCGCGCGTTACCACGGCCGAAAAGTGTGCCACGACAGCAGATAAGGGCGGGTTCGGGAGGACTGTGGGCGCGTCACATCAGTCTCGCGCGGCCGACTTTCATCCCTTGTTCGGCTCTTCGGATAGGTCACTCCCGAACCCGTCGTGCGGTCGATGCTACCCCTGTGATGCGTCTCACACCAGAGGTTGAATGTCAGTTGTCCGGCGCGTAGTCACGCAGCAGCGCGCGGGTGCGGGCGCGCCCTTCCGGTGAGCTGTCGAACGGCGCCGCGACGAACTCGTCTACGCCGGCGGCGCGCACCTCGTCGAGGCGGTCGCGCACCGTCGCCTCGTCGCCGATGATCGCGGCATCGGCCGGCCCGTCGTAACCCTCGCGCTCCAGCATCGCCCGGTAGGACGGCAACGTGCCGTAGACGGCGAACTGTTCAGCGGCCTGTTTGCGCGCCCCGTCGACGCCGTCGGTGACGGCCACCGGTAGGGCCGCGACCACGCGGACCGCGTCCTCGGGGCGGCCCGCATC
>CAXEZH010000004.1:0-15021 GCA_964000695.1 uncultured Mycolicibacterium sp.
ATCTGGGCGGCGCCGAAGATGTTGATGTCGCTGTCGTGCGCGGAGTCCAGAAGTACGCCGTCGATGACCGAATCATGCAGGGAAGCCAGCAGGATGCCCCCCTTGCCGCCGCCCAACGCGAAGCCGGTCCCGACCTCGGCGTCGATGTTGCGCAGCGTGATACCGGAGAAGCGGCTCGTGGTGGTGCCGGGCGTCTCCACCGCCAGTGACCAGTTACGGGAATCGCGGATGGTCACGTCGCTGATCGTCACTCCCGAGAAGTCCCACCACTTCGAGTCCTCGGTGCCGGTGATGTTGTTGGTGGCCAACACGATTCCGGTCTGGGTGCCGTTGATCGTCACATCCGAGATCTCGACATCGCGCGAGGCCACACTGGTCCAATCGCCGGGGCCGGTGGCGATCGCCGAGTTGACCTGGACCCCGAACTCCTTGCCCATCACCTCGACATCGGTGATGGTGATGCCGTAACCGCCCTGCACCCGGACCCCGTTGGCGCGCCCGCCGGTGACCCGGATGTTGGTCGCGACCGAGCCGCTGTTGTTCCATTCGCCGAGCCCGTCCTGGTTGAACGGGCCGTCGGTCGGGCCGTAGGTCCACAGCTGGCTGTCGTGGTGGTAGGTGACGAAGGCCAGGCCGTCGTCGCCGGTGTTCTGCGCGACGAGGCCGTTGACCGTGACCCGGCGGCTGGCGTTGACGTGCAGTCCGTCACCGCGTGTCTCGATCGCGGTGAAGTTGCTGAACGTCACGTCCGAGGCGCCCATCACAACCGCGCCGGTCTGCGGGGCGTTGACCACCCGGCCGTTGACCACCGACACGAACTCGACGGTGCCGGTCGAACCCGTCCACTCCGGGGGCGGGGCCGAGTCCGACGGCCAGCCCAGGATCGAGATCCCGTCGCCGAAGCTGCGCGTCGACGGCGCGGTGACCCACTCGATCGTCGGGTTCAGCAGCGTCACATGCGAGGAGGCGCCCTGCACGCGGATGCCGTGACTCGTGCCGTGGCCGTTGGCGTCGAGGTTGTCCATCAACAACCGGGCACCCGTCGAGAACTCGACCGTGATGTTCGACAGGCCGGACAACGACACCGCCGCCTCCCCGGCCGGGTGCTGCTGGGCGAAGCGGTAATCGCCGTCCGGGAAATACAGACTCGAGCCGTCGGTGAGCGCCCCCTCGGCGGTCTTGATCGCGGCTGAATCATCAGTGACGCCATCGCCGACCGCGCCGTAGTCCTTGACGTTGACGACGGTGCCAACCTGCTCGGTCAGCGGCGCATCCGGTTCCTCCGACGGCTTTCGCGCCGACCCCGACAGAGTCCACAGGACAGCGCTGTCCGCGTCGTGCGGGACATCGACGTCCGGTTCGCCCGCGGGTTCCTCTGGTGTGTCCTCGCCCTCGGTGTCGTCGGGTTCGTCGCCCTCGTCGAGCGGCTCGTCGTCGAGGGGCACGTCCTCGGTTTCGGCGGCCTCGTCAGCCGCGCCCGATTCAGCGCCGTCGCTGTCGTTGTCCGTCGGCTCCGCGTTGGTGGCGTCGGATTCGCCGGCAGAGTCTGCACTCTCCGACGCGGAGACCGATGACGAATCCGAGCCCTCCGACGTCGGTTCGGCGGCTGCCGCGCCGCATCCGACGGTCAATGCGAGCCCGATTCCGGCCGCCGCCACCATCCCGCTCAAATGAACTGTGCGATTGTCCACCCCAGCCCCCATCAACGCTCGAACGCCGAAGCGTGCGCTCAATCTACCGTTGGATTATCGAGCGTGGATACGACGCGGCTGTCGCATACATCTGATGCACTAGCATCAGATGTATGCGCACCACATTGTCGATCGATGAGGATGTGTTACTCGCGGTCAAGGAGCGCGCCCGTCGCGAGAATCGCACGATCGGTGCAGTGTTGTCCGACCTGGCCCGGCAGGCGATGACGCAGGAGCCCGATTCCGCGTCGTCCCAACGCGAGCTCTACGGCTTCGAGCCTTTCGAGCACCGGGGCCCCGCCGTGTCCAATGCTCTCGTCGATCGTCTGCGCGACGACGAAGCGGTATGACTCGAGCACTGCTGGACGTCAACGTCCTACTGGCGTTGCTCGACAGCGATCACGTCGATCACAGCAGGGTGCGGCAGTGGATCTCGGCTGAAATCAGCCAGGGCTGGGCTTCGTGCGCCATCACGCAGAACGGTTTCGTCCGCATCGTCAGTCAGCCCCGTTACCCGAGCCCAGTACCACCCGCGCAGGCGATCAGAACGTTGGCGCGCGCGGCGGCGACTGACCACCATGAGTTCTGGCCATGTTCGGTGAGCTTGCTAGATGACGCTGTCATCGACCGGTACCGGTTGCACGGACATCGCCAGGTCACCGACGCTTATCTACTCGCCCTCGCCGTCGCAAACGGCGGTCGGTTCGTGACGCTCGACCGCACGATTGCTCTGGACGCCGTCTTCCGGGCGAAGTCAGAGCACCTGGTGGTGATCTGAGCGCCGGTCAGGAGCTCTTCGAGATCCGGTCGTCAGCGTCACGCACCTGGCGCTGCCGGCGGGAACGGCGCGGCCGCATCGGGGTGACGTTGTCGCCCTGATGGCGGTACTCGTATTCGTCCTCGGCGACCTCGGCGAAACCGCCGCCGGTCAGCGTCGATTCCAGCGCCTTCTCCGGGTTGCGGCCGAATTCGTCGGGGAACACGAAGCGGCGGAACGCCCAGAACCGGAACGCCATCTGCAGCAGGTTGCCGATGATGTAGGCCGAGACGAAGTCGGCGATGTTCTCGGTGGCCAGCGTGACCATCGGCACGCGCAGCATGAACACGTAGCTCGAGATCCACAGCGGCACCATCGCCAGCACCACACCGACACCGCTGACCACAAAGAACAGCAGCGCCTCGTGGTGGCGTTCGCGGCCGCCGCGGTCCCGGAAGCTCCATTCCCGGTTCAGGATGTAGGAGGCGATCACCGCGACGATGCCGGCGATGATCTTGGCCGTCACCGGCTTGGGCTCCAGGATCGTCAGCTTGAGGGTGAAGAACACCGCCATGTCGATGACGAAGGTGGTCGCGCCGACGATGGCAAACTTGATCAGCTCGTGGTGCCGCTCCGCGAAAGGACGGAGCGGCCCTGGGAGGCGCTCTATCGTCGCATCGGCAAAGGACACAAAGAGCGAGTGTACGGAACCAATTCAAGATCTTCCGCATCGCTGCTCCACCGCAGGTCAACCGTGTGGCCTGGGTCATGACACGATAGGCGGCGTGGCTGTAGACCCCACCCGTGCTCCCGCAACTCCGCCCGTCGTCGCCATGGTCGGTGGCGGCCAGCTCGCTCGGATGACCCACCAGGCGGCAATCGCGCTGGGTCAGACGCTGCGGGTGCTGGCCAACGGCGACGCCGAGCCCGCCGCCCAGGTGTCACCCGACGTCGTGCTCGGCTCGCACACCGACCTGAACGCGCTGCGACGCGTCGCCGAGGGCGCGACGGTGCTGACCTTCGATCACGAGCACGTCCCCACCGAACTGCTGGAGAAGCTGGTCGCCGACGGAGTGGCCGTCGCCCCGCCCCCGGAAGCGCTGGTGCACGCCCAGGACAAGCTGGTGATGCGCCAGCGCCTGGAGACCCTCGGCGCCCCGGTGCCGCGCTACGCGACGGTCGCGTCCGTCGACGACGTGCGGATGTTCTCCGAGACCGTCGGCGGGCCTGTCGTCATCAAGACCATCCGCGGCGGCTACGACGGCCGCGGTGTGGTGATCACCGACACCGCCGACGAGGCCGCCGAGGCGGTGCAGCGCTATCTCGACGACGGGGTGCCCGTCATGGTGGAGGAGAAGGTCGCGATGCGCCGTGAGCTGGCCGCGCTGGTGGCCCGCTCACCGTTCGGGCAGGGCGCGGCGTGGCCGGTGGTCGAGACGGTGCAGCGCGACGGCATCTGCGTCACGGTGCTGGCGCCCGCGCCGGGGCTTTCGGAGACGCTGGCGTCCGAGGCGTCGTCGCTGGCGCTGCGGTTGGCTTCTGAGCTCGGGGTGGTGGGGGTGCTGGCCGTCGAGCTTTTCGAAACCGAGGCCGGCGAGCTGGTGGTCAACGAGCTCGCGATGCGGCCGCACAATTCCGGGCACTGGAGCATGGACGGCTGCCGCACCAGCCAGTTCGAGCAGCACATCCGCGCGGTGCTGGACTACCCGCTCGGCGACACCGCGGCGCTGGCGGAGTGGACCGTCATGGGCAACGTGCTCGGCGCCGAGGAGACCCCGGAGATGTCGATGGACGAACGCGTGCACCACCTGTTCGCGCGGATGCCCGACGCCAAGGTGCACCTCTACGGCAAGCAGGAGCGGCCCGGTCGCAAGATCGGGCACGTCAACCTCGTCGGCTCCGGCGACGTGGAGGCGCTGCGGGAGCGCGCCGAGCGGGCGGCACACTGGTTGTCGCACGCAGTCTGGACCGACGGATGGGATCCGCACCAATGAGCCCTCGGGTAGGCCTGATCATGGGCAGCGACAGCGACTGGCCGGTGATGGGCGATGCCGCCGAAGCGTTGGCGGAGTTCGACGTGCCGTTCGAGGTCGGCGTGGTCTCGGCGCACCGCACGCCGGGGCGGATGTTGTCCTATGCCCGCGACGCCGCCGGGCGCGGTATCGAGGTCATCATCGCCGGCGCTGGCGGCGCGGCGCACCTGCCGGGCATGGTGGCCTCGGCGACGCCGCTGCCGGTGATCGGGGTGCCGGTGCCGCTGGCGCGGCTGGACGGGATGGATTCGCTGCTGTCGATCGTGCAGATGCCCGCAGGCGTTCCGGTGGCCACGGTGTCGATCGGGGGAGCGCGCAACGCCGGGCTGCTGGCGGTGCGGATCCTCGGCGCCTCGGACCCGGCGCTGCAGGAGCGGATGATCAGCTTCCAGGCCGGGCTCGAGCAGATGGTGCTGGAGAAAGACGAAGCACTGCGCAAGAAGCTGCTCGGCGACTGACGTTGAGACCGCGCTCAGTGCGGAGAAGTGCGAGTGGAGCCCGCCGCCAGCGCAGTATCAACGGGTAGGTGGCGAGGGCTGAAGAGAAAGCACGCACCCGATCGTGTGCGGCGCATCGGATCCTCCGGCGCCTACACAGTCCCAGCCAACCGGCGCCAGGACGCGAGATCACCCCCACTCGTCTTGTTTTCCGAGTGGATGTTCGTCGTATGCCGAGTAGCTCGTGTTTACCTCAGCGCTGCGATGGCGCGAGAGCAAAGCCGACGGAGCTTCGTCAAGGATGGCCCCGTCATCGCTACCCATTCTGAGTCGGCGGGCGGTCTCGATCAGGCCAGCGTCGACTGTGACGCTGACGCGAACGCGTGGAATACCACGACTATGCCACTTGCCGGTCCTTCATCGTGTCGCTCGATGCGGAGGCGCAGTGCTCGATCCGACGGCACCACCGGCAAGCGACCGCTTGCTCGCCAGTGGTGCGCCAGAACTCAGCGAACTCGTCTCGCCTACACGCAATGGGATACGGCGCTGTGCCTTTCCGGGGCAGAGCGCCCGAGCTATCAGGGCTTTCGCCAGTACCCGAGGTAGCCCTGCGACCAGAACTGGGAGTATCCCGACTGCCGTACACCAACATCCCGGTGCCAACCACTGTTCTGGTCGAACACCTTGCCGCTGTACCAGATACCGATGTGGCCGGCAGCCCCCGTGTAGGTGCCAGGCCCCCAAACGAGGATGTCGCCATTCTGGAAGCTCTGGTCACTGCGCCACACGAATCCCCGCGCCGCCATTTGTGCACCTCCGCTGCCGCCGGAGCGCCAGTCGACGGCGTTGCCCCAAGCTCCTGAAGTGATTCCGTGTACCTGCTTGAGGAACTGACTCACGAGTGAGACACACTCGCCAAGATAGGTTCCGGCCGCGTTGGCCACCGACTTCCCGTAGTTGTTGGACACGAACGACGCAACCTTTTGCGCAAAACTGCCGCCTGTACTCGGAGGATTGCGGAGCACCCCAGCGTGACGGTCCCATACCGCGGTGGACCCCGCATAGATCACCAGATTGCCATCGTCTTGGACGACGAGCCTCGCCCCGTTCCAGCCGTTGGTCTTGCTGCTCCACACGCCGGTGCTACCGCTGTAAAGGACCAGATTGCCGTCGGTCTGCATGGTGGCGCGCACGCTGGGCTTGCCGTTAGTCGCAGTCGCCCATAGGGCCCTATGGTTCTGGGCTTCGTCGTAGAGGACGAGATTGCCATCGGTTTGCACGTACAGGCGGAACCGGCCGTTCGGAGATTGAAGGTGCTTGCCCGCTTCTAGCCACTGGCCAGACTGCAGCGTGTTGGACGGAGCGGCTGGCGCCTTCGGGCTGACCGGTGCGTTGACATTGACTGTTGCGCTAGCCAATCCGTCGCTGGCGCGCACGGTGAAGCTGACCGTGTCGGCTCCCGGCGTGCCGTGGGCGGTCTCGCGGGCGCCCGCCGTCGGGGTGAAGGTGAAGGCGCCGGTGGTGGCATTGACCGTGACGGTGCCGACGTTGGGGTCGACACCGGACGCGAGCTGGAATGTCACCGCGAATCCCTCGGGATCGGTGATGTTGACGGTGCCGGTCACGACACCGTTGGACTCCGCGACACCGGTGATGCTGTAGCCCGGGTTGCCGGCGGTGGGTGCACGATTGCTGTCCGGTGTCGCGATACGGACTCGAACAGTGACTGTGTCGGTGCCGCCGTGCCCGTCGTTGACGGTGACCGTGAACCGGTCGGCCCGCCGGAACGGGCTGGACGCAGCCTCACGCGCCGCCGCAGTCGGGGTGTACACAAAGCTGCCATCAGCCCTGACGACAACGTTTCCACGCGGTGTCGCACCGGAGCCGACGAAGGTGATTACGTCTCCGTCGCGGTCGCTTGCGCTGATCGTTCCGAGCACCACACCCGTCGCGGGATTGCCCTTCCCGACCGTCGACCTCGCGTTCGGGCGGGAGTTGTCCGGTCGTATGACGACGCTGACGCTCGTGTGGATCACCCCGCCGTTTCCGTCGCCCACCGCGATGACGAAGGTATCGCGGTCCTCGCCGGCGGTGGCCGCAGCGGCATGCCGGGCGGCGTCGGTGGGGGTGTACGTGAACGACCCCCTCGAATTCACCGTCACGGTGCCTCTCGCCGTGTTGGCCGCGGTGAAGGTCAGTTTGTCGCGGTCGGCGTCGGAGGCGTAGACGCGGCCTCTCACCTTCGCCGTGAACCAGCCAGGCGAGCCCACTCGGGTCCGGGACACGGTCGGCAGCGCGCTCTGCGCCGCCATGTTGATCGACGATCCTTCCGATTCTTGACGACGGGCCGCCGCGAGCAGTGCCAACAGCGCCGGCGACTCGCTCGGGGCCTCTGGGGCGGAGTCGAAAGATGTTGCGGTCACGCGGAGCTGCTCGGCAGCGCTCGTGTCGATGGTGACCTCGTCGGCGACCTGAGCGGCCTTGTCCGACTTCTCCTCTGAATCTTCCGGCCGGACAACGGTTTCGTCGACATCCTCGCCGGCATCGATCGTCTCGAGGTCGTCGAACTGTTCCACCACATCGCCGAGGTCCGCCGCACCGCTTGACGACTCCGTGGTCTCGTCATCGTCGGCCAAATCCTCGCTGTCGTCGTCGAGTTCTGCGGGGAGGTCTACCGAACTCTCGTCGTCATCCTCGCTACCCGTAGCGGGCCCGCTGACAGAGGCATCGGCGTCCTTGCCAGACTCCGCCGCGGAGTCCGATTGGTCGGACGACGACGATGCGCTGCTATCACTGGTCGTCGGAGACGAGTTCGTCTCCGAATCTGCCCATGCCGTGCCCGTGCAGGACGCCACCGCGGCGCCTATGCCCAGAGCGACTGCGAGGGCGCCAACGCGCCCTATGTATCGACCATCTCCCATGTTGACTCCCCGTAGTCAGGGAGGGAAGTTGCCGAGCCGCCTCGCTGTCGTAGCAAAATGCAGTGCATTCGCACACCACAGGGTTGTGCCAGCGCGTTTCGTTCCCCCGCACCGATTAGCTGGTGCAGAGGGATTCAACCACCGGGGACGTCAATATCGATGCAGATGTAGCTAGGGAATCTAAGAATCAGACGATCGGATGACACGGGCTGTAGAACCGTTGACTGGCAACCAGCGGGCTTGTCCACGTTGGCGCTGCGCTCAGCGCGCAAAAGTGCGAGTAGAGCCCGCAGCCAGCGCGGTATCAACGAGGTTGGTTGCCGCCGAAGGCGCTCACCAACTCCGGCACCTCGCGCAGGTGTGTCAGCAGGACGCTGACGCAGGTATCCGCGTCAGCGGACTGCATCGCGGCGATGAGTTGCTGGTGTTCGCTCTCGATGGTCGCCAGCCGTCCGGGGGCTTCCATCATGGTGCGGGTCCCCAGCCGGACCTGACGGGGTTGCAGCGCGTCGTAGAGATCGGCGATGACGGCGTTGCCGTGATGCCGCACGATCGCGGCGTGGAACCGATGGTCGAGCTGGGCGAAGGTGTTCCAGTCCTGCGCTGCGCCGGCCTGCTCCATCTCGGCGATGAGCGCCACCGCCGCGTCCGGGGCGCCGGCATGACGCCGGCAGATCCCGCGCAGCGCATCGGATTCCAGCAGGATCCGCGCCTGGTAAATCTCCCGCATCTCGGTGGCGGTCACCACCCGTACCTGCGCGCCGCGGCGGGGGAGCAGGTCGATGTAGCGCTCGACCTGCAACCGTTGCAGGGCTTCGCGCACCGGGGTGCGTGACGTGTTCACCCGTTCCGACAGTGCGACTTCGTCGATGAACTCACCCTCGGCGAAATCGCCGCGCAGGATCGCGTCGCGAATCCACTCGTACGCCCGCTGGCCTGCAGAGGTCCTGACAGGCCGCGCATCGATCGGAGGTGTCGGCACGGGCATGCAGCTATTGAACCATTTACACGGCATGCATTCTTCGTGTATACAACGTGTCTACAGCGCGTAATCCTGACTGCTCGGAAGGGTGCCGAATGCCATCACCACTCGAAAACGGAGCGGCCGACTCTGGTCCGCACGCCGCGATATGGCTCACCGAGCCCTCGGCGCCGGCCGTCGAGATGGGGCACCTGGCCGGCTACGACACCGTGGTGCTGGATATCGAACACGGCTACTTCGACCTGCGTGAACTCGACACCATCATCCCGTTCATCCGCGCGAAGGGGATGCGCGTCATCGCCAAAGTGCTTGGCCCCGAACGCGGTCCGATTCAGCAAGCACTCGACTTCGGTGCCGACGCGGTGGCCATTCCACACATCACCTCGGCCGCACACGCCGCGGAGATCTGCGGCTTCGCCAAATTCCCGCCGCTGGGCGACCGTTCCTTCGCCGGCGGCCGAACCTCCAACTACCGGGGCTTCACCGACGAATGGGTCGCCACCCAGGACACCGCCACCCACTGCTACCCGATGATCGAGGACGGCTCGGCCTTCGACGACATCGACGCGATCCTGGCGCTGCCTGTCGTCGACGGAATCTTCATCGGCCCATCCGACCTGTCGCTGCGTCGGGACCGGGGCGCCTACTCGGCCGGTGACGCAGACCTGGCCGACCTTCGGCACCTCGGCCGATCCGCGAACGCCGCGGGCAAACCCTGGATATTGCCCGCCTGGACCGAACCCGAGCAGAAGCTCGCCGTGGAGGAAGGCGCGCACACGATCGTCGCGGTGATGCAGTTCGGCGCCATGCTGAATGGCTTCACCGCGACACGACAGAATCTGCGCCGGATCGAGGCCGAGGTAGGGAGTATCCGATGAGCCTGACCGCAGCGATCGCCCAGTTCGCGCCCGGCGAGGACAAAGCCGCGAACGTCGACACCATGATCGGCCTGCTGGCACAGGCCGCGGAGCGGGGCGCGCAGCTCGTCGTGCTGCCCGAATTCGCCGTCTTCACCGCACCGGCCATGGACGACCGCTTCGTCGACAGCGCCGAACCGCTGGACGGTCCATCGGTTACCCGGCTGGCCCGGGCGTCAGCCGAGCTCGGTGTGAGCGCAGTGGTCGGCCTCAACGAGCCCGCAGGTGACGGCCGGATCCACAACACGCTGGTGGCCCTGCGCGACGGCGCCATCGCCGCCGTCTACCGCAAGGTCCACCTCTATGACGCATTCGGCTACAAGGAGTCCGACCGGGTGCTGGCCGCCGATCCGTCGACCCCGCAGCTGCTGGAACTCAACGGGTTCCGCATCGGCATGCAGACCTGCTACGACCTGCGCTTCCCCGAAACCACGCGGTGGCTCGTCGACGCCGGCGCCGACGTCATCGCGCTTCCGGCGGAATGGGTTCCGGGGCCCTTGAAGGAGTATCACTGGAACACGCTGCTGCGGGCGCGGGCGATCGAGAACACCGTCTATGTCGTGGCCGCCGACCAGATCGCGCCGGGCGGATCGGGCAACAGCACCATCCTCGACCCGATGGGCATCCCGCTGGCCGCGCTCGGCGAGGCCGAGGGAGTCGGAGTCGCGGTGCTGGAGCGTGACCGGCTCGACAGTGTCCGAACGATCAACCCGGCCCTGACGCTGCGGCGTTACCGGGTCGAGCCGGGCAGCTGACGTGCGGCGGGCAGCCGCGGCGGCACTGGTGGCGCTGACCGCGTCGGCGCTGGTGTCCTGCGCTCAGCGCGACGGCGCGTACGTGCTGCACTACACCACCTACTCATCGCCGACCTCGGATCAGTCGCGCACGGTGCAGCGCTGGGCGCAGCAGGTCGAGCAGCTCACCGACGGCGACGTGCAGGTGCGCTTCCATTACTCGCAGAGCCTGGTCGGGGCCGACGAATCAGTGCAGGCCACCCTCGACGGCCGCGCCGACCTGGCGCAGGTCGGCTCGATCTACGCCGCCTCGGACCTGTCGATGTACACCGTCATCGAGTTGCCCTTCGAGACGAACAACCCCGAAGTCCAGATGCGCACGGCTGAACGGCTTTACACCGAAAACCAGACCTACCGCGACGATTTCGACCGTCAGGGTGTGAGCCTGCTGTTCCCGCTGCCGGTGGGGATCGCCGTGGTGGGACTCAAAGAGAGCGCCGCGGTGCCCGCCGACCTGGCCGGGCGCAGCATCCGGTCGGGCGGTCTGACGTCGCAGGCGTTGCTCGCCGTGGGTGCCAACCCGGTGGCGATGACGGCAACCGACGTCTACGAGTCGATGGAACGCGGCGTCGTCGACGGCTACACCTCGTTGGCGATCGCGAACCTGCCGACCTTCGGGCTGGCGAGCACGACGCCCTACCTCGTCGACCCGGGCATCGGAACGTACGGCTCGTCGATCGTGGTGATCAACTCCGAACTGTTGGCGCGGATGCCCGCCGAGACGCAGGACGCGCTGGCCCAGGCATCCGAGAACGCCATCGCCAACGGGCTCGAGGAAATGGACGCGCTGGGAGAGCGCGCCTGCGCCGAACTGCGTCAGGCCGGAACGCCGCTATCGGCCATGCCCGCCGACGCGGTGCAGCAGTGGAAGAAGCGGGCCGGAATCGCTCAGCAGTGGGTGCAGCGATACACCGAGCGCGGGTACGACGCCGAGGGTGTGCTGGCCGACTTCCGCCGGATCGTCGCCGAGGAGACCGAGCGGTCGACCTACGCCGACCCGTTCATCGAGTGTTTGGAGGGTCAGAACCGATGAGTGCCGAGCCCGCCCTGCCCCGCCCCCTGACGCTGCTCATCCGTGGGATGGGCCTGGTCGCCGGGGTGTTGCTGTTGATCATCATCCTGCTCACCGTCGGCGATGTGGTCAGCAGGAATCTGCGGGACCGCTCGATCGTCGGCGTCGTCGACATGTCGACGATGTTGCTGGTCGCCACCGCCTACCTGGGCCTGGCGTCGGCGGAGGCCGACGGGCGGCACGTCTCGGTGGAACTGGTGGAGCGCCGCCTGGGTGCGCGGGCCCGGTTGGTGTTCTCCGTGCTGCGCTCGGCCGTGTTGGTGGGGCTCGGCGCCCTGATGACGTGGGGGCTGAGCGAGGTCCTGATCAGCGCGGTCGAGCGCGGTGAGACGACCAACGACATCCTGCGGCTGCCCACCTGGCCCGCGAAACTCGTCCTGCTGATCTCCTTCGCGGCGTTCTTCGTCGTCGCGATCTGGCGTGAGCTGCACACCTTTTCGGCGGAGCGCGCCGCACAGACAGGCGGACCACGATGACGGCCGCCACCATCGGCGCGCTGGTCGTCGTCCTGGTCCTGTTCTTCGCGCTGTTGTCGATCCGCCTGCACGTCGGTCTCGCGCTGATGGTCTCGGCGCTGGCCGGCGTCCTCATCCTGCGTGGCACCGGCGCCGCGGTCAGCACCGTGTCCAACCAGCCGTTTTCGACGGCGGCCGACTACTCGCTGACGATCATCCCGCTGTTCATCGTGATGGGGGTCTTCGCCGTCCGGGCCGGACTCGCCAAGGCAGCCTTCGACCTGGCGACCTCCGCGTTCCGGCGGCTGCCGGGCGGTCCCGCGCTGGCGTCGCTGGCCGGGTCCGGGATGTTCGCCGCGGTCACCGGGTCCAGCGTCGCGACAGTGGCGACCATGGCCCGGGTGTCGACCGACGCGATCGTGCGCGCGGGCTACACCATCCGGCTCGCCGCGGGTGTGGTGTGCGCCGGTGGGACGCTCGGTGTGCTCATTCCACCGTCGATCGTCCTGGTGCTCTACGGGGTAGTCACCGAGGAGAGCATCGGGCAGCTGCTGATCGCCGGCATCGGGCCCGGAGTGCTGACCATTGCGGTGTACGCGCTGACGATCTTCGCGCTGGTGGCCTGGCAGCGCCGCCGCACCCCGGATAGGGCTCGCACCCCGGACCGGGCCGAGGCGCTGGTCGGCGCGGGATCCGGTTCGGCGGCACCCGACGTCGCCGACGAGTCGGGGGAGACCATCGGCCGCGACATCACCGGCTTCGGCTACCTCGTCGTCATCTTCGCGGTGTCGGTCGGCACGATCTATCTGGGCATCGCCACCCCCACCGAGGCGGCGTCGTTCGGCGCCTTCACCGCGCTGATCATCCTGCTGCTGCGCAGCCGCCCCTCGGCGTGGCTGCGCACCATCGAGGAATCGCTACGCGAAGCGGTCGGGCTGACCGCGATGACGTTCCTGCTGATGGTCGGCGCCGGGGTGTTCACCTACGTGCTGGCGCTGAGCGGTGCCAGCACCTCGCTGGTGAATGCGGTGACGGCGGCTGATCTGCCGCCGTATGTGGTGCTGGTGGCCTGCCTGGCGATCCTGCTACCGCTCGGCATGTTTCTAGACGGCATCTCGATGATCCTGATCGCCGCGCCGCTGCTGCACCCGATTCTCACCGGGTACGGCTTCGATGGGATCTGGATCGGTGTGCTGATCGTCAAGGTCGCCGAGATGGCGCTGATCACGCCCCCGGTCGGGATGAACGCGTTCGTCTACTCGGGCGCGGTGCGCGAAGCAGGTCTGGACCGGGTCTTCCGCGGGCTGGTGCCGTTCGTGCTGGCCGACCTCGTCGTTGTCGCGCTACTGATCGCGTTCCCCGGAATCGTCAGCTTCCTGCCGTCGATGTCGGGTGCGCAATGAGAAGCCGCGCGGTCAGGAGATTGCGCCCTCAGGCGCGCTGATTGATGCAAGCCGGGGCCGGCAATTAAGGTTCCGTCGCAGCTCAGCGCACGGCGCTACCTGCACCGTGCACGCTGGCCGGTCTCAGGACGCCTTGAGGACGACGACCGGCGCTGCGGAACTGAGCGCCGGAACCGGCGTCTGGATGTGGCCCGTCTGCGCGGCGTGAATTCCGGCGTCGACAACGGCTGATGCCCGCATCCGGCGCGGAGTACCGTGCCAACCACACTCGCACTGCGCGGTACGGCGGAAGGCGGGGCCCTCGATGTACACCTGCATGCTCATAATTTAAAAAGTACCCACCGATCTTGAGAGCCAACCTCGACGAAGCTGAGTCGTTGCTGAGAAGACCCGACTTCGTTTCGCGCGGCGAGAACGGTAAAGTTACCGGCGAGTAGCAAGGAGATGATGATGGCTAGTTGGGCCGGAGATCCGTCGTTCGACCTGTTCCAGTTGCCGGAGGAGCATCAGGAGCTGCGGACCGCGATCCGCGCGCTGTGTGAGAAGGAGATCGCTCCGCACGCCGCCGACGTCGACGAGAACTCGCGCTTCCCCCAGGAAGCGCTCGATTCGCTTGTCGCCAACGGCTTCAACGCGGTGCACGTCCCCGAGGAGTTCGGCGGTCAGGGTGCGGACTCGGTGGCCGCCTGCATCGTCATCGAGGAAGTCGCCCGCGTCGACGCCTCGGCGTCGCTGATCCCCGCGGTGAACAAGCTCGGCACGATGGGGCTGATCCTGCGCGGCTCCGACGAGCTGAAGAAGAAGGTGCTGCCCGCGATCGCCTCCGGTGAGGCCATGGCGTCCTACGCGCTATCCGAGCGCGAGGCCGGCAGCGACGCCGCCTCGATGCGCACCCGCGCCAAGGCCGACGGCGACGACTGGATCCTCAACGGCGCCAAGTGCTGGATCACCAACGGCGGTAAGTCGTCGTGGTACACCGTGATGGCGGTCAACGATCCCGACAAGGGTGCCAACGGCATCTCGGCGTTCATGGTCCACGAGGACGACGAAGGCTTCACCGTCGGACCCAAGGAGAAGAAGCTCGGCATCAAAGGTTCGCCGACCACCGAGCTGTACTTCGAGAACTGCCGCATCCCGGGCGACCGCATCATCGGTGACCCCGGCACCGGCTTCAAGACGGCGCTGGCCACCCTGGACCACACCCGCCCGACCATCGGCGCGCAGGCCGTCGGCATCGCCCAGGGTGCACTGGACGCGGCGATCGAATACACCAAGGACCGCAAGCAGTTCGGTCGTCCGGTCGCCGACAACCAGGGTGTGCAGTTCATGCTCGCCGACATGGCGATGAAGGTCGAAGCGGCCCGGCTGATGGTCTACAGCGCCGCCGCCCGCGCCGAGCGCGGCGAGGGCAACCTCGGCTTCATCTCCGCGGCGTCGAAGTGCCTGGCCTCCGATGTGGCCATGGAGGTCACCACCGACGCGGTGCAGCTGTTCGGCGGCGCCGGCTACACGGTCGACTTCCCCGTCGAGCGGATGATGCGCGACGCCAAGATCACCCA
>CAXEZH010000005.1:0-3204 GCA_964000695.1 uncultured Mycolicibacterium sp.
CGCGGCGGTGGTCGCGCCCGCCCCCGCCGCCACCGCCCAGCCGGTCGACTGTGCGGCTGTCAGGTGTGTGGCGCTGACGTTCGACGACGGGCCCGGCCCCTACACCGACCGGTTGCTGCAGATCCTTCGCGAGCACCACGCGCGGGCGACGTTCTTCCTGATCGGGGACAAGGTGGCCGCCGACCCCGCCGCGGCGGCGCGGATCGCGGGGGCGGGCATGGAGATCGGCAACCACACCTGGTCGCACCCCGACATGACGACGTTGCCGCCGCAGGAGATCGCCGCGCAGTTCGCGGGGACCAGCGACGCGATCGAGGCGACCACGGGGCAGCGACCCACGCTGGCCCGCACCGGCGGCGGCACGATCGACGACGCGGTGCTGGCCGAGGCGCGGCGGCAGGGGCTGGCCGTGATCAACTGGGACGTCGTGCCGTTCGACTGGATCAACGACGCCGATGTCTCAGCCACCCGCGAAGTCCTGATGCGTCAGATCAGACCCAACTCGGTGGTGCTGCTGCACGACACGTTCGCCACCACGGTCGACGTGGTGGCCGAATTCCTCCCGGTTCTCGAGGCGAACGGCTACCACCTAGTGACGGTCACCGAGATGCTCGGTCCGCGCCCGCCGGGCAGCCTCTACGGAGGCCGGGACAACGGTCCACCGGCCGATGAACTCGTCGACACCCCGGGCTAGCGCTGTCAGCCTCCGCCAGGAAGCAACGGCTTCACCCGGTTGACCAGCTCGTTGATCGACAGCGCCACGAACAACAGTGCGCACAATGCCAGCAGCGAGTTCGACAGCCAGCCGTTGCGCCAGCGGGCCGGCACCTCGGTGTGCGGCAACGCGCCGTCGCGGCGCTTGTTCAACAGCACCAGCAAAGTGATGGCGAGAAACGGCATGAACAGCGCGCCGAGAACGCCGTAGGTGATCACCAGCGCCTGCGGTTCGTCGAGGAACAGCAGCACCATCGGCGGGAACGTGAGCCACAGCAGGTAGGTCTTGAACAGCTTTCCGCCGGTGCGGGTGTCGGGATGCCCCGACGGCAGTTTGCGCAGGTTCCCGACGAAATCGGCGAACAGCAGGCTGACCCCGCTCCACACGCCGATGAGCGACGAGAACGACGCCGACCAGAAGCCCAGCAGGAACACCTTGCCGAACCAGTCGCCGTAGCGGTCGTCGAGGACGTTGGCCAGGTCGAGCAGGCCGCGGTCGCCGGTGGCGACCGCGACGTTGGCCGAGTACAGCAACTCGGCTCCCACGATGAGCATCGCGACGACGAAGATGCCGGTGACCAGATAGGCCACGCCGTTGTCGATTCGCATCACCTTCATGAATCGTGGTGCATACCAGCCCTTCTCCCGCAGCCAGTAGCCGTAGGCGGCGAGAGTGATGGTGCCGCCCACACCACCGGCGAGCGCCAGCGCGTAGAGCACCGAACCCTCCGGAAGGATCGGGCGCAGCCCCAGCAGGATCTGACCGACGTTGGGCACCGCGACGATCGCCGCCCCGACGACGGTCACGAACATGACCCCGACCAGCACCGCGATGACCTTCTCGAAGGCCAGGTAGCTGCCGAACCACACCATCGCCAGACCGATGAGGCCCGAGATCATCGCGACCCAGCGCAACTCCAGACCGGGGAACAGCGTGATGATCGGCAGCGCCGACGACGACATCGCGGTGGCGCCGTAGACGAACCCCCAGATGACGATGTACGGCGCGAAATACCAGGTGGTCCAGCGACCGAGGCTACGCCAGCCCTCGAAGATGCTGCGCTCGGTCGCCAACGAGTAGCGGCCGGCCGCCTCGACGAGGATCACCTTGAGGATCGCCCCCAGGACCGCCACCCACAGCAGCGCGTAGCCGTAGCGGGCGCCGGCGACCAGCGTCGCCACCAGGTCGGCCGCCCCCACACCGGTGGCGGCCACCACCAGGCCCGGGCCGACGAACCGCCACCTCGGACGCACCTGTGCGTCGTCGGTGGCGACGTGCACCGGTTGATCACCCATGGATCTGCCCCCCGCCCTCTGGTTTCGCACCAAGGTAGCGGCTGGGGCCCGTCGTCCGGGTGAGGACGCTCAGACCGAAAAAGGACTCCGACGCCGAACGGTCAGTGCCGCCGGACGGTCAGTGGCGCCGGCGTGACTCGACCAGATACCAGCCCGCCGCCGCAGCGCCCGACATCGCCAGCACCCGGTCGGCGCCTGCTCCGTGTCTGCCCTTGGACAGGTCGAGCAGCGAAGCCAGGCCCAGCATCACGAACCCGGTACGCAGCGCAGGCTGGCTGGTCGCTGTGGTGACCAGTGCGCCAGAAGTGGCTGTTGCGGCGGATGTGGATGTTGTGGCAGCAAGTTCGTGCAAAGCGGGCACCGAGCCTCCTCGAGCGAATCGGGACCACTCGACGCTAGGCCGCGAGGACCCCACGTCGAATCGGGTGTTTCCCTAATTCTGTTGCGGTCCCGGCGATCCGTCAGCCGTTTTGCGTGATTTCTCGAGGGGCGATCTGCGTCAGCGGTGGTCGTCTTTCACCTTCGCCATCGCCAGCACGTCGAGACGCTTGTCGAGCTCCTCCTCGGAGAGCTTGTCGCCGATCAGGCCCCGGTCGATGACCGCCTGACGGATCGTCTTGCGTTCCTTCAGTGCCTCCTTGGCGACCTTGGCGGCCTCCTCATAGCCGATCGCCGAGTTCAGCGGCGTGACGATCGAGGGGGAGGACTCGGCCAGCTCGCGTAGCCGCTGGTCGTTGGCCACCAGTCCGTCGATGCACTTGGCGGCGAACAGCTTCGAGGCGTTGGACAGCAGCGTGAACGACTCGAGAACGTTGCGCGCCATCATCGGGATGTAGACGTTGAGCTCGAAGGCGCCCGACAGGCCCCCCACGGTCACGGCTGCGTCGTTGCCGATCACCTGGGCGGCGACCTGCGTGACGGCCTCGGGGATGACGGGGTTGACCTTCCCGGGCATGATCGAGCTGCCGGGCTGCAGGTCGGGCAGCTGCAGTTCGCCCAGGCCGGTCAGCGGGCCCGAGCCCATCCAGCGGATGTCGTTGGCGATCTTGGTCAGCGACACCGCGATCGTCTTCAGCGCGCCGGACGCCTCCACCAAACCGTCACGCGCCGCCTGCGCCTCGAAAGAGTCCACCGCGGTGCGCAGTTCGGCGATGCCGGTCTGGTCTTTGAGCACCTCGACGACCTTCTCGCCGA
>CAXEZH010000006.1:0-5204 GCA_964000695.1 uncultured Mycolicibacterium sp.
AACGGTGCGGTCGGCTCGGTGAACAGCTCGAGGCCCAGCCGCGGGAAGCCTTCGACGAACGCATCGATGATCAGGGCCGCCAGACCGGCCATCGACAGCGAGATCATCAGCAGCAGAAAGGCATAGAAAAGGTTTCCACTCACCCGTTCCCCGGTGGGACGACGGCCCAAGTGGGCTTCGGTGGCAGCGCGGGCACCGGACGTGGCCAGCCGGGTCCGCGGATTGTAGGTCTTCGTGCTCATTCGTACACCTGCCTGTACTTACGCACCAGTCGGATACTGATCGCGTTCATTGCCAGCGTCATCACGAACAGCAGCAGCCCGACGGCGAAGATCGTGTCGTATTCGATGGTTCCGGTGGCGATGTCGCCGGTCGCGGTGACACCGATGTAGGCCGTCATCGCCTGGATGGACTCGGTGAAGGTGATGTCGAGGTTCGGGCTGTTTCCCGCCGCCATCAGGACGACCATGGTCTCGCCGATCGCACGCGAAACCCCCAGCACGATCGCGGCCACGATGCCCGACAGCGCGGCCGGGAACACCACGCGCACCGACACCCGGGCTCGGCTGGCGCCCAGCGCGTAGGCGCCGTTGCGCAGTCCCTGCGGCACCGCCGACATCGCGTCATGGGAGATCGAGGCGATGATCGGCACGATCAGCAGCCCGATCGCCAGCCCGGCCGCCCCGGCGTTGAACACGTTGGGACCCTGACCCAGGAACTCGGGCCAATAGTCTTGCAGCAGCGGGGTGATGAACGAGAAGGCGAAGAAACCGAACGCCACTGTCGGGACGCCCTCGAGCACCTCGAGGATCGGCTTGACGATCTTGCGCACCCAATCCGGTGCGTACTCGCTGAGGTAGATCGCTGCCCCGAGACCGAGCGGAATCGCGGCGAGCAGTCCCCACAGCACCACGCTGAGGGTGCCCGCGATCAGCGGCAGCACCCCGAAGCTCTCGGGCACGAAGGACGGTGACCACCGTGTCCCGAACAGGAAGTCCATTGGCGCAACGGTCTGGAAGAACTGCAGCGCCGGTCCGACCAGCGACACGACGATCGCGACCGTGGTCGCCACCGAGAGCGCCGCGCAGACGGCCAGAACGGCCTTGATGATCTTCTCGCCGTAGCGAGGCTTGCCTTGGAGCCGGGGCGGTTGATCACGCCTGGCCAGGTCCGCAGCGGTAAGAGTGTCTCGTGAAACCACGTGTCTACCTGCTTTCCTCAGTTGTCGGCACCGCCCGGGTCCCGGTCGGCCGGCTCGGTCGAGCAGCGGCCGCCCGGGTCGGGCGATGGCCTCAGGAAAAGACGTGCCGCGATCAGCCCGAGGTCAGGCTGGCGACCTTGTCCTTGGCTTCCTGGAGCTGCTCATCGGTGAGCGGGATGAAGCCGGCCTTCGGCGCGACCTCGTTGACGTTGTCGAGGAAGTAGTTCACAAACGCCGCGACCTCGGGCCGCTGCAGGGCTTCCGCCGACGGATAGATGTAGAGCTGGCGGCCCAGCGGGTTGTAGGCACCGCTCTGCGTGGCATCCACCGTCGGCGCGGTGCATTCGCCGGCGTCGTTGCGGATCTCGAGTGCCTTGAGCCGGTCCTCGTTCTCCTGGAAGTAGGAGTAGCCGAAGTACCCGACGCCACCCGGCGAGCCGGCGACACCGGTGACCGTGGCGTTGTCGTCTTCACCGACGATGTTCACGCTCTGGGACCGCGCCGCGCCCTCTTCGCCGTTGACCGCCTCGGTGAAGTAGTCGAACGTCCCCGAGTCCGCGCCCGGGCTGAAGATCTGCAGCTGCTCGTTGAACGGTTGTTCCAACCCGGGCACGTCGGCCCACGATGTCGCGGTGGCCTCGGGTCCGTAGATCGCTTGCAGCTGCTCGACCGATACGCAGTTGACGGGGTTGTTCGGGTTCACCACAACCGACAGCGCATCGTTGGCGACGGTGATCTCGTCCCATCGGATGCCGGCCTGCTCGCACGCCTGCTTCTCTTCGTCACTGATCTGTCGCGAAGCATCCGAGATCGCGGTCTCTCCGTTACAGAACTTCTCGAACCCGCCGCCGGTGCCGGACGTTCCGACCGAGACCCGCACGTCGGGGTTCTCCTGCTGGAACATGGCTGCGACCGGTTCGGTGAGTGGGGCGACCGTGCTCGAACCGTCGATGATGATGTCGCCGGACAGATTGTCGCCGCTTCCGGCGCTGTCGCCGCCGTCCTCGCCCGAACCGCACGCAGCGAGCAGGAGGGCGGAGCTCGCCACCACGCTCATCGCTACCGTTCGCGGGCTCTGCCGCTGTCCCATGGTCGTCCTCCTCTGGATGGGTGATTTGCCAAGCCTGTGCTCGGCTGCAATGCCCATAGCCGCAGAGGTGTAACGGAGATCGCGAGGCGATGAACGACCGGTGAATGGTGTCCAGCGCACCGGTGTTTTCCCAGCGCGTTACCTGATCGTGACCTTCAGCGTTTTTGGGGCAAATTCCCAGAAAACCCAGAAATTTGCCCGGTCGAAAGTTTGCTGACGGTACCTGCGAAGCTCAGGTGGACGAGGCCAATTCGGCCGCGCCGAACGACACGTTGAACCGGTCGCACCAGATGCTCACGCTGTTCAGCCCGTCGACGTCGGCGTCCGACGGCACCGGATAGTTGGCGCTGCCCCGGTTGCCTTTGAGCGATCCGAGATCGACCCAGCGGCCGTCGTCGAAAACCCCCGCGTCGTCCAGGCCCGGCGACACCGCAGCGTCGGTCAGCCACACCTTCAGATCGGGTCCGTCGCTGGTGTCGAGATTCTCGATTCGCACCACCAGTGAGTCATCCGGCAACCGCAACAGTTGCACCGTGCCGCTGGTGGGGTGTTCCTGGCTGACCAGATCACCCTGTGCCACCACCTCGGTGACCGCGGCCCCGGTCGCGGTGACCTGCGGGCCGGGGACCTGCCCGGCGGTGGCGGCGGGCGGGGCCTCGTCGACCGTGGTGCTGGTGAACAACTTCCAGGGCTGGAACCAGTAGGCGGCGAACCCGGCGGCGATGACCACCACGACGAGGCCGACGATCGTCGCAGGGTGGCGCAGGAAGCGCCGGCGTGAACGAGGAGAGCGGGACGGTTCGGTCACCAGGTGATTATCGAACGCGGCGGGGGCGTCCGTCACCGATCCTGGGAAAATGCTGCCGACAAGCTGGATGCCTGGGACCGGCGGGGGAGATGATGTTTCAGTGACAGTGGGATTGATCTGCGCTATCGAACCGGAGCGTGCACATCTGGCCCGCGAGCTGAACCAGGCGCGAAGCGACGTGGTGGCGCACGCCCGTTTCGACGCGGGTCTGCTCGACGGCCACGAGGTGGTCTTGGTCGGTGCGGGTATGGGCAAAGTCAACGCCTCCGTCGTCGCGACCGTGCTGGCCGACCGGTTCGGTTGCCGCGCAATCGCGTTCTCCGGGGTCGCCGGTGGGCTGGACCCCGCGCTGGGGATCGGTGACATCGTGATCGGCGACCGTGCGGTCCAGCACGACGCCGGGGTGATCGAACCCGACGGGCTGACGCACTATCAGGCCGGCCACGTGCCGTTCATCAACCCCACCGACCGCTTCGGCCACGACCTCGACCCTGCGTTGCGCGCGCGGGTCCACGACCGCCTCGACGGTTTCGCGCTCCCCCCGATCTCGCGCCGGGCGGGCGGGCGCGGCGAGCCACCCCGCATCACCTACGGCACGGTGCTCACCGGCGACCAGTTCCTGCACGACGAATCCGCCCGCCGGCGGCTGCACGCCGAACTCGGCGGCTCCGCGGTGGACATGGAGGGCGCCGCGGTCGCGCAGGTGTGCGAAGCGTTCGGGATCCCGTGGCTGCTCATCCGGGCCCTGTCCGACCTGGCTGGTCGGGAGTCCCGGTTCGACTTCACCGCGTTCGTCGACGAGGTCGCCGCCGGCTCGGCCGCCATTCTGCGCCGACTCCTGCCGGTGCTCTGAGCCGATCGCCGCGACGCCGACGGTGTGCGACACTGATGCGGCCCAGCGCACCGACCCGCGAATCCCGCAGCACCACGGACGGACTCACACTCCACGATGACCGAATCGACGTCGAGGCCCGGTCCCCACGAGTACGACGACTCGATGCGCGGCGCGGTCCTGATCTGCCTGACCGCCGTGCTGGCCGGTGTCGTCATCGGTGTTGTCGGAGGCGCGTTCCGCTGGTGCCTGGACCAGGCTGAGCGGCTGCGTCTCGACATGGTCGACTGGGCGCACGGGCTGGCCGGTCCCAACTGGTTGATCCCGATCGCCGCCGCGGCCCTCGGGGCCACCCTTGCCTCGCTGATCGTGAAGTGGATGCCGCTGGCGGCCGGCAGCGGCATCCAGCACGTCGAGGCTGTCTACTGGGGTGAGGCGCGCCCGCCACTGATCAAGCTCGTGCCGGCGAAGTTCGTCGGAGGTGTGCTCGGCATCGGCTCGGGGTTGGTGCTGGGACGCGAGGGGCCGACGGTGCACATGGGTGCCGCGGTGGGGGCCGAGGCGGCACGCCGGGCCCGGTTGCCCGCTCCGGAGATCAGGATGATGCAGACCGCACTCGGCGGTGCCGGTCTGGCCGTTGCGTTCAACGCGCCTATCGGCGGCACACTGTTCACCCTCGAGGAGGTCACCAAGTCCTTCCGCGTCAAAACCGTGCTGGCGACCTTGTGCGCGGCGGCCACCGCGGTGGGCGTGGTGCGCTGGATGCTGGGGAACCGGCCCGATTTCCTGGTCGAACCGATGGCGACTCCGCAGCTGCGCTGGTTGTGGTTGTTCGCGGTGTTCGGGGTGCTGTGTGGGCTTCTCGGAGCGGCGTACAACCGGCTGGTGCTGTGGTTCCTGGACCGCGTCGGCGCGATCCGTCGGGTGCCCGCGCCGGCCAAGGCGGCGGTCATCGGAGCGCTGGTCGGTCTGGCGATGTTCGTCTATCCGCTGGCCGTCGGCGGTGGTGACACTCTCACCGAGATGATCCTCGGCGGGCAGACTTTCGTGCTGCCGGTCGTGATCGGCTATCTCCTCGTGCGGTTCGTCGCCGGCCCGCTGTCCTACTCCGCCGCCGTGCCCGGCGGTCTGTTCGCCCCGCTGTTGGCGCTCGGCGCGTTGTGGGGGGTGCTGTTCGTCGGCGTCGTCGACGCTGTGTGGCCGCACGACCTGACCGGTCTGCAGATACCCATGGCGCTGGTCGGCATGGCGGCGTTCTTCGGTGCGACGGTGC
>CAXEZH010000007.1:0-20198 GCA_964000695.1 uncultured Mycolicibacterium sp.
CGTTGTCGCCGCTGGAGTTCGACCTGCTGATGCTGGTGGCTCCGATCCTGCGCAAGCTCGCCGACTCGGCGGATTCGGCGCGATAGGCGACACACGATGTCGCCCGGCGCGCCCGATTCGTGGTGAGGTGGCTCCATGACGCCCTGGCCACCGACCGTGCAGGAGTGGCTCGCCCACGATCCCGACCCCGGTTCGGCGGCCGAACTCGCGGCGTGCAGTGCCGATGAACTGCGCGAGCGCTTCGCGCACAGCCTGACGTTCGGCACCGCCGGGCTGCGCGGGCCCCTGCGCGCCGGACCGAACGGGATGAACCTGGCCGTCGTGCTGCGCACCACCTGGGGCGTGACCGTGGTGCTGGCCGAGCGGGGTCTGGGCGGCGGGGGCGTCGTCGTCGGCTACGACGCCCGCCACCGCTCCGCCGAGTTCGGCCGCGCTGCCGCTGAAGTGTTTGCCGCTCAGGGTTTCTCCGTCACGCTGATGCCCGGACCGGTCCCCACTCCGGTGGTGGCGTTCGCGGTGCGGCGTACTGGCGCGGTGGCCGGGGTGCAGATCACCGCCTCGCACAACCCGCCCACCGACAACGGGTACAAGGTCTACCTCGACGGCGGACTGCAGATCGTCTCCCCCACCGACCGGGACATCGAGCAGGCGATCGCGTCGGCGCCACCCGCCGACCAGATTCCCCGCACCGCCGTCCACGACTCCGATGCAGATCTGCTGCGCGAGTACGTCGAGCGGGCCGCCACCGTGCGCCGCGGCGCCGGTTCGGTGCGGGTGGCGCTGACCCCGATGCACGGCGTCGGCGGTGAATTCGCCCTCGATGCGCTGGCATTGGCCGGGATCGCCGACGTCCACGTGGTGACCGGCCAGTTCGCGCCCGACCCGGACTTCCCCACGGTGGCGTTTCCGAATCCCGAGGAGCCCGGAGCCGTGGACGCGCTACTGACCCTGGCCGCCGACGTCGACGCGGAGGTGGCGATCGCTCTGGACCCCGACGCCGACCGCTGCGCGATCGGGATACCGACCCCGGACGGTTGGCGGATGCTGTCGGGAGACGAAACCGGTTGGCTGCTCGGCGACTACGTGCTGTCGACGAGTAGTGACCCAGCGTCAGCGGTGGTGGCCAGCACGGTGGTGTCCTCCCGCATGCTGGCCGCAATCGCCGCCTCGTACGGCGCGCGCCACGTCGAGACACTGACCGGGTTCAAATGGCTGGCCCGCGCCGACGACGACGTTCCCGGCACGCTGCGTTACGCCTACGAAGAGGCGATCGGGCACTGTGTCGACCCGGAAGCGGTGCGGGACAAGGACGGCATCAGCGCCGCTGTGCTGGCCTGTGACATGGTGGCCGCGCTGCGGGCGCAGGGGCTTTCGGTGCTCGACGCGCTCGATGCCCTGGCCCGGCGGCACGGCGTGCACACCACCGCCGCCCTCACCCGCCGCGTCGACTCCCCACGGGAGGCGGCCGAGATCATGGCCCGACTGCGCAATCACCCGCCGGCGGCACTGGTGGGGTTCGACCTCACCGTCACCGACCTGCAACCCCGCACCGACGCGCTGGTGTTCACCGCAGGCGATGACACCGCGACGGTGCGGGTGGTGGTGCGTCCGTCGGGAACCGAACCGAAACTCAAGTGCTACCTCGAAATCCGTTGCGAAGACGCGCTGATCACTGCCCGCGCAAGGGCCGCCGAACTGCAGCACGCCGCCGTCGAGGCCGTGCGCGATTGGGGTCAGCGCGGCCCGAATTGACGATCCCCGGCGTCACCCAGACCCGGCACGATGTAGGCGATGTCGTTGAGGCCCGAATCGATCGTCGCTGTGAACAGCCGGATCTCCGGGGCCGCTTTCTCCAGCGCGGCAATCCCTTCTGGTGCCACCACCACACAGATCGCGGTGATGTCGACGGCGTCGCGGGCGTGGAGCAACTCCAGCGTGTGCACCATCGACCCGCCGGTGGCCAACATCGGGTCGAGCACGATGACCGGCTGGGTGCTCAGGTCGTCGGGCAGCGACTCGAGGTAGGGCATCGGCTGGTGGGTGTCCTCGTTGCGGGCGATCCCGACGAAGCCGACCCGCGCCTCCGGGATGAGCGCGTGCGCCTGGTCGACCATGCCCAGCCCGGCACGCAGCACCGGCACGAGCAGAGGCGGGTTGGCCAACCGGGCGCCGGCGGTCTCGACCAGTGGAGTGCGCACCGCCACGGTGTCGGTGACGAGTTCACGCGTGGCCTCGTAGACCAGCATCAGCGTCAGGTCGCGAAGCGCCGCGCGGAACGCAGCGTTGTCGGTGCGCTCGTCACGCAGGGTGGTCAGCCGCGCCGCGGCCAGCGGGTGGTCGACAACGCGCACATCCATGAATTCGCACCTTAACGGGAACCGACCGCGGTTTCGCGGCGTCGTATCCATATGCACGCGCGTCTGACCGCAGACACCGACCTCATCCGCACCTACGGTTCGGCCTCCGCCGGGCACGCCGCCGACCTGCAGGCCCTCGCCGCCCGGCTGGCCACGGTCGGCACCGATGCGGCGCTGTTCGGCCCGGTGGGCGCGGCATTCCTGGCAAGGCTGAACCGCGCCGTCGCCCGGGAGACCGACACCCTGGCCGGCGTCTGCGCATCGCTGTCCGGGACGCACCGGGCCGCTCACCAGGCGGCGGCGGACTACCGCCGCGCTGACGGAGACGCGGGTGCACGACTGCTCGGCGGGTGGTGATGCCCGGCGCGCTGACCGCGGTGCTGGCCGAACCGATCCGACGCCTGCAGGCGCTGGTCGGCCCGGCCTGGTCCCCCGGACCCGGCGGCGACCCGTCCGCGGCACTGTTCGACGCGCGGGACGTCCTGAGCGAGACGGCCGCAGCGGCCGCCCGGGCCTGGCGGGCCACCGGCGCGGGATGGCACGGGTCAGGCGCCGACGCGGCCGCCGAGTACGCCGCTGCGACGACCACGGCCATCGACGAAGCGGCCGAACGCACCGGCAGCATGGGCGTCGTCGCCGGGCAGGCCGCCGACGCTGTGGCGCACGCGCGGCGCCGACTGCAACAGATCCTCGACGATTTCGAGGCCGTCGCGAGCGCGCTGGAACCGCGGCTGGACTCGCCGGGTGTCGCGCAGGAGCTGCTCGCCGAGGCGCGGGAGGCGCTGCATCAGGCCATCACCGTGGTCGAGGAACTCCTCGGCGAGCTCGACCGGCATGCTGCGGCGCTGGACGCCCCCGCTGCGGTCACCACACCGACCGTACCTACCGCGTCGGGCGCCGGCGGCTGGGGGGCTGAGACACCGGGAGGCTGGGGCGGTGGCGCCCCCGCGGGCGCATCCTATGGCGGCCCCGGCGCCTCTGGCGGTGGCGCCGGCGCCTCTGGCGGTGGCGCCGGCGAGTGGGCGGCATTCACCCACGGGGCGGACACCCCGGACGCGGCGAGCTTCGGCGAAGGCGTCGAGATCCGGCTGCCCGACGGCAGCGTGGTGCTGGCGCCCAACGCCGCGGCCGCCGCCGCCGTCCGCCACGCGCTCACCCAGCTCGGGGTGCCCTACCAGTGGGGCGGGACCACCCCGGGTGTGGGCCTGGATTGCAGCGGGCTGACGCAGTGGGCATACCGCGAGGCCGGGTTGACCATTCCGCGGCTGGCGCAGGAACAGGACATCGGTGCCGCAGTCGCACCCGGCGAGCTGCGGCCCGGCGACCTCGCCGTGTGGGACGGGCACGTCGCGATGGTCGTGGGAAACAACATGATGATCGAGGCGGGCGACCCAGTGAAGCTCTCCCCGATCCGGACCAGCAACGCGGGTCAGGGCTTCCAAGGCTTCTGGCGGCCGACGGCCTGAAAACGCTTAGCAAATCCCGCAGCAACCCTCAGGCTGACCTCAGCCATCGCCGGTGCCGCGCGGCTAATTTCCCTGCGTGGGGTGGAGAACGAAGGTGTGGATCGGTGCGGCCGGCGTGTTCCTGGTCATCTCGATGGGGGTCCTCGGCGGATGGGCCTATCTGGAACTCCGCGACCTGGAGCGAAGCCGGATCATCGACTGCTTCCGGATCAAGACGATGGAGGAAGACGTCGTCCCGGACCGGCGGATCCTCGATGACGATGCCGGTCAGTGCGCCAGGGGGGTCGGCACCCGATGATCGCACCCGCCGATACCGCCCTAACGGGTTCCCGGCGCCCCTCCGACAAATGCCGGATAGCGACTCGACGATTCGTCGATCGTCGCCGCGCGGCTTCCCGCGCCGCGCCATCAGCCCCGGCAGGTGCCACGCCAAACACCTGAGGCGTCGTCACCCCAGCACGGGCAGCCGCCGCCTGCGCGCCAGCTCGACCAGGGCGTGCTGCATCACCGCACGCACGTGCGCGTCGACCCTACGCACATCGGGCTCGTCACCGAACTCGGCGGCGATGTCGATCGGCGGCAGCACCTGCGTGACGATTTTCGTGGGCAGCGGCATGTTGAGCGGCAACACCACGCTGAGCCCGAACGGGAAGCCGATGGTGACCGGAAGAATGTTGGTCCGAAACAGGTGGCGCTCCAGAGCCGTCAGACGCAGCGCACGCGCGAGCCGCCTGCCCCTGGTCAGGTAGAACTGGTTCTCCTGTCCCCCGATGGACACGGCGGGCACGATAGGCACACCGGCCTCGATCGCCGTGGTGACGTAGCCGGTTCGTCCGCCGAAGTCGACGACGTACTCCTTGCTGGTCGGGCGGTAGACGTCGTAGTCACCGCCGGGAAAGACCAGCACTGGAGAACTAGTGGCCAGCGCCGCCTCCGCATTCTCGGGGGTGGCGCGGATGACGCCGGTGCGCTCGAAGAAGTCGGCCACCGGTCCGCGAAAGAAGTTGTCGTGGGCGAGCACATAGAGCGGCCGGTCGTATCCGAATTCCCGGTAGTAGTCGACCGCGACCACCGAGTGGTCGAAGGTGACCAATCCGCCGGAGTGGTTTGACACCATCAGCGATGCGCCGGGTGGGATGTTCTCCAAACCCGTTACCTGAGAACGGAAATAGGACTTCACGATAAGGCGGGTCAGGTCGACGACCCGCCGCGTGAGCCCCGGGTCCCACTTCTCGACAACCGAGCACTTCTCGCCGGGCACGCTAGCCGCCGTAGTAGCCGAGCCGCAGCAGGGTCGTGATCTCCTCCACCAGCGGCATGCGGGGATTGGTTCGGTTGCTGAGGTCCTCGAACGCGGTCATCGCGAGTTCGGGAAGTGCGGCGAGAAACGCGTCCTCGGGCACACCGAACTCCTGCAGCGAGCGCGGCATGTCGAGCCGGTCGAGCAGTTCCTCGACGGCGCCGAAGAGCCGCTGCCGACAGTCCTCGGGTTCGTGGCCGCCGAAGACCAACTGGCCGATCTGCGCGTACTTCTCCGGGACGATGTACGCCGAGTAACCGGGCGCGGGCATGAACTTGCTGGGCAGGCCTGAGTTGTACCGCATCACATGCGGCAGGAAGATGCCGTTCGCCCGGCCGTGTGCGACACCGAATTTCGCCCCGACGGCATGCGCCAACGCATGGTTGGTGCCGACGAATGCGTTCGAGAACGCCAGGCCCGCAAGTGTTGCGGCGTTCGACATGTCGGTGCGTGCAGACAGGTCGGCGGGATCGTCGTAGGCCCGTGGCAGCGCGCTGAAGATCAGGCGTACTGCCTGGGCGCACAGCGCGTCGGTGTAGGACGAGGCGAAGATCGAGATCACCGCTTCCAGCGCGTGGGTCAACGCATCGACGCCCGTGTCGGCGGTCAACGTGGGCGGCATCGACGACGTCAGGACGGGATCGACGATGGCCAGATCCGGCACCAGGCTGTAGTCGACCAGCGTCTCCTTACGGCCAGCCACGGTCAGCACCGCCGCTGGTGAGACCTCTGAGCCGGTGCCCGAAGTCGTCGGGATGGCCACCAGTTGGATCCGGTGCCGGTCGGTCGGGAACTCCGCCACACGCTTGCGTGGATCGAGGAACGGCATCGTCAGCTCGGTCAGGTTCATCTCGGGATGCTCGTAGAACAACCGCATCGCCTTGGCCGCATCCAGCACCGATCCGCCGCCCACGGCGATCACCACGTCCGGCTCGGCGCGCTGCAACAGGGCAACGCCGCGGCGGATCAACGCCTCGTCCGGCTCCGGGGTCACCTCGCTGAACACCTGCACGTGGTGGGTGCACAGCCTGCCGCGCAGCTGGTCCACCACGCCGCGCTCCTCGGTCAGCGCGTCGGTGACCACCACGACTGTCTCGCAGTCGAGTTCGCGCAGGTTGTCCAGAGCGCCCTCGTTGAAGTACGTGTTGGACGGCACCCGGAACCATTGGGGAGGGGTCCGCCGGTGCGCCACGGTCTTGATGTTGAGCAGTTGGCGGTAGTTGACGTTCTCGGTGGTGCTCGAGCCGCCCCAGGTGCCGCAGCCCAGCGAGAAGGTCGGCGTCAGGTTGTTGTAGATGCCGCCGAGGGCCCCGACCGCTGTGGGCGCGTTGACCAGAATGCGTCCGGTGCGTACCGCCAGTCCGTACCTGTCGATGACGTCGTCGTCGTTGGCGTAGATCGCCGACGTGTGGCCCAATCCACCGTGTTCGGTGACCAAAACGGCGGCGTCGATGCCGTGCTGGACGCTACGAGCGCGCACCACACCGAGCACGGGCATCAACTTCTCGGCCACCAGCGGGTGCGCGGCCAGCTCGTCGAGATCCGACGGAAGCGGCGCCAACAGGATCTTGACCGTCGGTGGCACGGAGAAGCCCGCGCGGGCGGCCAACTCGGACGCCTTCTGCCCCACCGCGTCCAATGAGATCTTGTCGCCGCACCCGAAGGCGAACTGCGTGATCTTGGCAGCCTCGTCGTCGGTGAGCAGGCGGGCGCCCATCCGCTCGAACTCGGCGATCATCTCCTCGTAGATGGCGTCGTCGATGATGCATGTCTGCTCGGCCGGGCAGATGACCGACGAGTCAAAGGTTTTCGAGATCAGGATGTCGACGACGGCGCCCTTGACGTCCGCGGTGTGGTGGATGTAGATCGGGGCGTTGCCCGGTCCGACGCTGACGCCGGGTTTTCCGGACGCGTTGGCCAGCGCGACGATCTTCGGCCCGCCGGTGACCCAGACGAAATCGACCTTCGGGTGCTTGAACAGATGGTGCGTCACCTCGTGCGCTGCATCCGGGATGACCTGCAGCGCCCCGGGCGGCATCCCGGCGGCTTCGGCCGCGTCGCGCAGGATCTCGACGCTGCGTTCACAGCAGCGCACCGCGTAGGGCGACGGACGGAAGAGCACCGCGTTGCGGGTCTTCGCCGCGACGATCGCCTTGAACAGCACCGTCGACGTCGGGTTGGTCACCGGGGTGATCGCCAGCACCACGCCGATGGGTTCGGCGACGTAGCGGATGTTGTTCTCGACATCGGTGTCGATGACGCCGACCGACTTCTTTCCCCGCAGGTAGTCGTGCAGGAACTCGGTCGCCACGTAGTTCTTGACGACCTTGTCTTCGAAGACACCGAACCCGGTCTCCTCGATTGCCACCGCGGCCAGCTCGGCGGCGGCCCGCAGCCCGGCGCGCACCATCGCCTCGACGATCGCGTCGACCTGCTCCTGGTCGAGCTTGCGAAACTCGCGTGCCGCGTCGGCCGCCACCTCGACGATGGCGTCGACCTCGGCCGTCCGCTGCGGATCCGGGCCGGGTTGGGTCATCACCTGAGTGGCCGTCAGCTCGATAGATGACACGTGCACCTCCGTTGGTGACTGCCGCCCGCGCGGAGCGGCCTGCACACATGCTGGTGCGTGCGGCACGCCCACCTCCAGAGGAGAAAGTCCCGAGACGCCGCGGACAGGGCGTCTGTGAGATCGGCCTAGGGCGACGTTCAGCGCGGCACCTGGAGCCCAAAGACCCTTTCCCCCCAGATCGCACCGGCGGATTCTCGATCCATCCACTCAATCGAACCCAGGAGCGGGCCATGACGGAAACCACCAAGAGCGACAGCACCGCAAACACCGTCCACACCGTGGTCGAGCGCGCGGCCGGCTTGTCCGACGACGTGCTGAAGTCGGTGGAGGCCGGCCAGCGCTCGGCGATCGAGGCCGTGCGCAAGTTCGCCGACACCGTCGACGACGTACTTCCCGCTCAAGACGACGAGCACCGGAGCCGGCGGGAAACGGTGATCGACGCGGCCCTGGACATGGCCGACCGACTCGTCACCACGCAGTACGAGTTCCTGCGCAGCGTCGTGCACAGCGCCGACCGGACACTGCGCGCACCCGACGATTCGGCAAAATAGCCGGGCTCGAGGTGACGCCGCCGTGCAGGGCTACTCGTCGGTCGGCGACATCGGTATCGAAGCGTTGACCGGGTTCTCTCGGCGTTCGTCAACGTCCGCATCGCGGCCCGGTGATCGCCGGCATCGCCCTGGCCGGCGCCATCGTGACCATCCCGCTGTACTCGCTGGCGACCCTTGCGTCGTTCTTCGCGGCTCGACTCACCACGGCCTGCCTCAGCGGGCAGTCAAGTGGCCTCTTCGACCACTCCTTCACCACCTTCTTGCTGCCGACGTATCTGCTGTGGTCGTTCCTGCAGGCCATCGCCGTGGCGATCGCGGTGATGCTGGTGCACAACTAGTACGGGTACAACGCGAAGGGCCGCCCGGTCGGTGTGGGAGTCGCCACCGGCGACCCGGTGCGCACGTCGTTGCTGGTCGTCGTCGTGATCACGTTGGTCATCTCTCGCCGTCTACGGCGCGTCCGGCAAGTTCACCCTGTCCGGCCAGCGGGCATCCCGAAAAACGAAGGAAGGATTTCCCCATGACCGATCGCAACGAATTGGCGGTCCTGGCCGAGGAGGCCGCCGAGGCCCTCCTGCGGGCGATAACGACTGCGGCGCCCAAGAGTGCGTCGACCGACGGAGTCCTGCACTTGGCGCAGGCGTACGCCCTCGTCGTGGCCGCCGAGCCCGGGCGGGCGCCGCAACCGCCGATCTCGCGGGACTGAGACGCCTGGCCGTCGGGAGGGGGAGGCCGTTCTGGTGGCAGAGCAGGCGGCCTGACCCGCCGGACCGGTGGCTAGGCTGTGCCGCATGGCTGCTGACATCGTGCCCATCCAGCTCAAGCTGACGAAGGGCGACATGTACACGTTGTGGGCGCCGCGGTGGCGCGCCGACGGCGACGAGTGGGAGGCCTTCCTCGGCAAGGACGAAGACTTCTACGTGTTCGAGTCCGTCGCCGACCTGGTGGCGTTTGTGCGCACCAACACCGACAACGACCTCGCCGACCACCCCGCGTGGGAGAAGCTGACCGAGGCCAACGCGCACAGGCTGGTCCCGTCCGAGGCGCACACGCACGACGTGGTCGGCTTCGAGGAAGTACTCGCCGAAAAGCCCACCGACGACAGCGTCAGCGCGGTGCACGGTGCGCTGGCCGTGGTCTCGTCGATCGGATCGGTGTGTGAGCTGCCCGCCGTCACCAAGTTCTTCAACGGCAACCCGGTGCTCGGCACCGTCGGCGGCGGAGTCGAGGCGTTCGCCGGGCGCGCGGGCCGCAAGCGGTGGGCGGAGATCGAGAAGATCATCGCCCGCGGCTGGGACAACGTTCTCGAGGCGATCGACGCGATCATCACCACGCCCGACGTCGACCGCGCCGCCGCGCAGAAGGCGCAGGCCGAGCTCGACGAACCGGCCCCCGAGCTGGAGGACGACGTGGCCGAGGACGACGTCGTGATCGACGACGTCGTCGACACCGACGAGGAGTCCGCCGAGTTGGAAGCAGCGGCCCAGACGCGGGTGCTCGGCAGCGACGAGGACTTCTGGCAGCGGGTCGGCATCGACCCGGTGCGCATCATGACCAGTGGCGGCACGCTGTTCACGCTGCGCTGCTACCTCGACGACCGGCCGATCTTCCTGGGCCGCAACGGCCGCATCAGCGTGTTCGGCTCCGAGCGCGCGCTGGCGCGCTATCTGGCCGACGAGCACGACCACGACCTGTCCGACTTGGCCACCTACGACGACATCCGCACCGCGGCCACCGACGGCTCGCTGCGCATCGACGTCACCGACGACAACGTCTACGTGCTCACCGGGATCGCCGACGACCTCGCCGAAGGGCCCGACGCACTCGACCGCGACCAGCTCGAGCTCGCGGTCGAGCTGATCCGCGATGTCGGCGACTACGCCGAAGAGGCCAGCGTCGAGACCAAGCTGGCGCCCGACACCGCGCTGGGCCGGGTCATCGGCCACGTGCTCGAGCCGGACGAGACCGGGCGCCCGACGGGCGGTTCGTTCGCCGACGCCGTGGAGCAGTGGGAGTCGCTGGAGTCCTTCGTCGAGTCCCGCCTGCGCCAGGAATAGGGGTGCGCGGGATCAGCCGATGAGCACGGCGTAGCGGGGTTTGATGACCTCGTCGATGATCGCCAACCGCTCGGGGAAGCTGATGAACGCCGACTTCATCGCGTTGATGGTGAACCGCTCCAGATCGCTCCAGCCGTAGCCGAACGCCTCCACCAGCCGCAGCATCTCCAGGCTCATGGTGGTGTCGCTCATCAACCGGTTGTCGGTGTTGACCGTGACCCGGAACCGCAACCGGGCCAGCCGGTCGAACGGATGCTCGGCGATGCTGGCCACCGCGCCGGTCTGCACGTTGGAACTCGGGCACATCTCGAACGGGATCCGCTTGTCCCGCAGCAGCGCCGCCAACCGACCCAACCGCGCCGTGCCGTCGGAATCGACCTCGATGTCGTCGACGATGCGCACCCCGTGGCCGAGCCGGTCAGCCCCGCAGAACGCGATCGCCTCGTGGATCGACGGCAGCCCGAACGCCTCCCCGGCGTGGATGGTGAACCGGGCGTTGTTGCTGCGCATGTACTCGAACGCGTCGAGGTGGCGGGTCGGCGGATGGCCGGCCTCGGCGCCGGCGATGTCGAAGCCGACCACTCCCTGGTCCCGGAACCGCACCGCCAACGCAGCGATCTCCCGGGACCGCGCGGCATGACGCATCGCGGTGACCAGACAGCGCACCACGATCGCGTGGCCCTCGGCCGCGGCAGCCTTCTCCCCGTCGGCGAACCCGGCCAGCACCGCGTCGACGACCGCATCCAGCGAGAGCCCGCCGTCGATGTGCAGTTCGGGGGCGAACCGGATCTCGGCGTAGACGACGTTGTCACGGGCGAGGTCCTCGACGCACTCGCGGGCGACCCGGTGCAACGCTTCGGGGGTCTGCATGACGCCGACGGTGTGTGCGAACGGCTCCAGATACCGCACCAGCGACCCGCTGTGGGCCGCGGTGCGGAAGAACGTGGCCAGCTTGTCGACGTCGGATTCGGGCAGCTGGTCGTAGCCGTACTGGTCGGCGAGCTCGAGCACGGTGGCCGGGCGCAGCCCGCCGTCGAGGTGGTCGTGCAACAGCGCCTTGGGCGCCTGCCGAATGGTCTCCAGAGTCAACGGTGTGGTCACTGCAACCTCCTACGTCCCGATCCGGTCGATGATCAGCGGGCGCGCGACGGGAGCCTCGTCGCCGACGGTCCAGGCGCCGTCGAGTTGGGCCACGGCTGCCCCGAAACGCTGCGGCGTGTCGGAGTAGAGGGTGAACAGCGGCTCACCGGCGGCGACGGGCTCCCCAGGCCGGCGGTGGATGCGCAGGCCCGCGCCGAACTGCACCTGCTCACCGGGCATCGAGCGGCCCGCCCCGAGCCGCCACACCGCAAGCCCTACCGCCATCGCGTCGATGTCACCCATCGTGCCACCGCGCGACGCGGTGAGGGTTTCGCTGTGCGAACCCAGCGGCAGTGCGTCCGCGCTCAGCGCCGTCACGTCGCCGCCCTGCGCCTCGACCAGCGCACGGAACCGGTCCATCGCCGAGCCGTCGCGCAGCGTCTGCGCCGGATCGACCCCGTCCAGCCCGGCGGCGTCGAGCATCTCCCGGGCCAGCGCCAGCGTCAGCTCCACCACGTCGTCGGGACCACCGCCTGCGAGCACCTCCAGCGACTCGACGACCTCGATCGCGTTGCCGACGGTCCGGCCGAGCGGCACCTCCATGTCCGTCAACAGGGCGCGGGTGGTGAGCCCGTGCTCGGCGCCGAGCGCGACCATCGTCTGGGCGAGCTCGCGGGATTCCGCCTCGGTCGACAGGAACGCCCCGGACCCCACCTTGCAGTCGAGTACCAACGCCCGGGTGCCCTCGGCGATCTTCTTGCTCATGATCGAGCTGGCGATCAACGGCAGCGACTCCGTCGTGGCGGTGACGTCGCGCAGCGCGTAGATCTTGCGGTCGGCCGGCGCCAGCTCACCGGCGGCGAAGATCGCCGCCCCGAGGTCGCAGAGTTGTTGGCGGATCTGGGCTTTGGTGAGCTCACCGGTGAATCCGGGGATGGACTCCAATTTGTCCAGCGTGCCACCCGTGTGCCCGAGCCCCCGCCCGGCCGCCTGCGGCACCGCGCCTCCGCAGGCCATGATCACCGGCACCAGCGGGATGGTGATCTTGTCGCCGACTCCGCCGGTCGAGTGTTTGTCCACCAGCGCCAGCGGCGTGCCGTCCATCGACCGCAGGTTGGTGAAGTCCAGTCGCTCCCCCGAGTCGATCATCGCTGCGGTCCAGCGGGCGATCTCGGCGCCGGTCATCCCCCGCAGGAAGATCGCCATCAACAGCGCCGACATCTGCGCATCGGCGACCCGGCCGTGGGTGTAGGCGTCGATGACCCAGTCGATGGCCTCGTTGGGCAGGGCTCCCCCGTCGCGCTTGGTCCTGATCACGGTGGGCGCGTCGAACGCGTTGTCCGGGCTCGGAGCATTCGGCACCGGAGCGCCCCCGGGCGCGACATTCGGCACCGGCGCGTCGAACGACCCGGTCATGACCGCACCCGCGCCAAGTCGTCGGGTCCGAACGCGTCGGGCAGCAGGTCGGCCAGCCGGCGCGGTCCGGCGGGGTGGTCGACGAGCAGCTCCGGACCGCCGTGCTCCAGCAGGAGTTGACGGCACCGGCCACACGGCATCAGTGGGGTGCCGTTGGCGTCGACGACGGCGAGCGCAACCAGCCGTCCGCCGCCGCCGGAATGTAGTGCGCAGACCACACCGCACTCGGCACAGAGACCTAGGCCATATGAGACATTCTCCACATTGCAGCCGGTCACTATTCGGTCATCGTCGGTCAGCGCCGCCGCCCCCACCGGGAACCTCGAGTACGGCGCATGAGCACCCCTGGATACCGCAAACGCTCTGTCCCGCAATGTCTCCCAATCGATCCCGGCGGTCATTTCCGGCTCTCCGACCACTCATCTGAATGCATTCCGAATCCCCGTCCGTCGGCTCGGCCGGCCGAATAGGCAGACCTAATTTCACACCTTTGACGCCCTGATCGGCTCCACGCTAGTTCGATCGAGGTGGATGATGGGTTTAGAGTCGCCCCGAGGTTTGGGGCAGCGGTCCAGGCCACGCCTGTCACGGAGGGGGCCTCGAGGACCCCGCCCCGAGCGTCCACCGATGGCGTTGGAGGCCAGATGAGCACGCAGACACCGAGTCTGACCGGAAGCGAGGCGGCACCCGCCCCGCGGCTGCGTCGACGCACCTTCTACCGCGGCGACCCGGGGATGTGGTCGTGGGTGCTGCACCGCATCACCGGCGCGACGATCTTCTTCTTCCTGTTCGTCCACGTGCTCGACACCGCGCTGGTGCGGGTCAGCCCCGAGGCCTACAACGAGGTCATCGACACCTACAAGACCCCGATCGTCGGCCTGATGGAGATCGGCCTGGTCGCCGCGGTGCTCTACCACGCGCTCAACGGGGTCCGCATCATCCTGATCGACTTCTGGCAACAGGGGCCGAAATACCAGAAGCTCATGCTGTGGGTGATCGCCGGCGTGTGGCTGGCCGTGATGATCCCCGCGGTCGGGGTCATCGGCATGCACATGGCGGAGCGGTTCCTGTGAGCGCCTCGGAGGGCAGGAGCGCAGCGACCCGGGAAGTGGCCGGAGTGCGGGGCGAGAACCCCTACGACCACATCAGCGACCGCGGCGGTCCCGCCCCGGTGATGCAGAGCAGCTACGACCGGCCCGCCGGCCTGGACAACCCGCGCTCGAAGCGGCGCGGCGGCGGCATGCCGAACTTCGAGAAGTACACCTGGCTGTTCATGCGGTTCTCCGGCGTGGTGCTGATCTTCCTGGTGCTGGGGCATCTGTTCATCGGGCTCATCTGGGACGGCGGCGTCTACCGCATCGACTTCAACTACGTCGCGCAGCGCTGGGCCTCGCCGTTCTGGCAGACCTGGGACCTGCTGATGCTCTGGCTCGCCCAGCTGCACGGCGGCAACGGCATGCGCACCATCATCGCCGACTACAGCCGTAAGGACTCCACAAAGTTCTGGCTGAACACCCTGCTGGCGCTGTCGGTCGCCTTCACGCTGGTGCTGGGCACCTACGTGCTGCTGACCTTCGACGCCACGATCTCCTGACGAGGAGCAGAAACCATGATCGTTGAACATCGCCACGACGTCGTCATCGTCGGCGCGGGCGGCGCGGGCATGCGCGCCGCCGTCGAGGCCGGCCCGCGGGCGCGGACCGCGGTGCTGACCAAGCTCTACCCGACCCGGTCCCACACCGGCGCCGCCCAGGGCGGCATGTGCGCCGCGCTGGCCAACGTCGAAGAAGACAACTGGGAGTGGCACACCTTCGACACCGTCAAGGGTGGCGACTACCTCGCCGACCAGGACGCGGTCGAGATCATGGCCAAGGAAGCCATCGACGCGGTGCTCGACCTGGAAAAGATGGGGATGCCGTTCAACCGCACCCCCGAGGGCCGCATCGACCAGCGCCGCTTCGGCGGGCACACCCGCGACCACGGCAAGGCGCCGGTCCGGCGCGCGTGCTACGCCGCCGACCGCACCGGCCACATGATCCTGCAGACGCTGTACCAGAACTGCGTCAAGCACGACGTCGAGTTCTTCAACGAGTACTACGCGCTCGACATCGCCATGACCCAGACGCCGTCGGGCCCGGTGGCCACCGGCGTCATCGCCTATGAGCTGGCGACCGGGGACATCCACGTCTTCCACGCCAAGGCGATCGTGTTCGCCACCGGCGGGTCGGGCCGGATGTACAAGACCACCTCCAACGCCCACACGCTGACCGGCGACGGCCTGGGCATCATCTTCCGCAAGGGACTTCCGCTGGAGGACATGGAGTTCCACCAGTTCCACCCGACCGGGCTGGCCGGGCTGGGAATCCTGATCTCCGAGGCCGTGCGCGGCGAAGGTGGCCGACTGCTCAACGGTGACGGCGAGCGGTTCATGGAACGCTACGCGCCGACGATCGTCGACCTGGCCCCGCGTGACATCGTTGCGCGCTCCATGGTTCTCGAGGTCCTCGAGGGCCGCGGCGCCGGGCCCAACAAGGATTACGTCTACATCGACGTGCGCCACCTCGGCGAGGACGTGCTCGAGTCCAAGCTGCCCGACATCACCGAGTTCGCCCGCACCTACCTCGGGGTGGACCCGGTCAAGGAGCTCGTGCCGGTCTATCCCACCTGTCACTACGTGATGGGCGGCATCCCGACGACGGTCAACGGCCAGGTCCTCTCCGACAACACCACGGTGGTGCCGGGCCTCTACGCCGCCGGCGAGTGCGCGTGTGTGTCGGTGCACGGCGCCAACCGGTTGGGCACCAACTCGCTGCTGGACATCAACGTCTTCGGCCGTCGCGCGGGCATCGCCGCGGCGAACTACGCACTGGGACACGACTTCGTCGAGCTACCGGAGAACCCGGCCGGCATGGTGGCCGGTTGGGTGGGCGACATCCTGTCCGACCACGGCAACGAGCGCGTCGCCGACATCCGCGGAGCGCTGCAGCAGTCGATGGACAACAACGCCGCGGTGTTCCGCACCGAGGAGACCCTCAAGCAGGCGTTGACCGACATCCACGCCCTGAAGGAGCGGTACTCGCGAATCACGGTGCACGACAAGGGCAAGCGCTACAACAGCGACCTGCTCGAGGCGATCGAGCTGGGCTTCCTGCTGGAGCTGGCCGAGGTCACCGTCGCCGGGGCGTTGAACCGCAAGGAGTCTCGCGGCGGGCACGCCCGCGAGGACTACCCGAACCGCGACGACACCAACTACATGCGCCACACCATGGCCTACAAAGACGGTGAAGGCCTGTTGGCCGACATCCGCCTGGACTACAAGCCCGTCGTTCAGACGCGCTACGAGCCGATGGAACGGAAGTACTGACAGTGACGATCGCGCCTGACGTGACCGGACCGGACACCAAGGATCCCGAACTGCCACCCGTGCCCGAGGGCGCGGTGATGGTGACGCTGAAGATCGCACGGTTCAACCCCGAGGACCCGGACGCCGCCGGCTTCCAGAGCTTCCGGGTGCCGTGTCTGCCCACCGACCGGCTGCTGAACCTGCTGCACTACGCCAAGTGGTACCTCGACGGCACGCTGACCTTCCGCCGCTCCTGCGCGCACGGGGTGTGCGGCTCGGACGCGATGCGCATCAACGGCGTCAACCGGTTGGCGTGCAAGGTCCTGATGCGCGACCTGCTGCCGAAGAACCCGAACAAGCAGCTCACCATCACGATCGAGCCGATCCGCGGCCTGCCGGTGGAGAAGGATCTGGTCGTCGACATGGAGCCGTTCTTCGACGCCTACCGCGCGATCAAGCCATACCTGATCACCACCGGCAACCAGCCGACCCGCGAGCGCATCCAGAGCCAGACCGACCGGGCCCGCTACGACGACACCACCAAGTGCATCCTGTGTGCGTGCTGCACCACCAGCTGCCCGGTGTACTGGACCGAGGGGTCCTATTTCGGGCCGGCGGCGATCGTCAACGCCCACCGGTTCATCTTCGACTCCCGTGACGAGGGGGCCGCCGAGCGGCTGGACATCCTCAACGACGTCGACGGCGTGTGGCGCTGCCGCACGACGTTCAACTGCACGGAGTCCTGCCCGCGCGGCATCCAGGTCACCAAGGCGATCCAAGAAGTCAAGCGCGCGTTGATGTTCGCCCGCTAGGGTGCATCAGGCGAGGCGGTCCGCGTTCGCGTGGATGGCGTCGCGGCAGTAGGCCGCAAGCCCGGGCAGTCCGAACGTCGCGTCGTAGGTCTCGACGTATCTCGGGTCGCTGACATACATGTCGCCGAGGTTGCGGTGAAACGCCGGCGGGCAGTCATAGAACCAGCGGTGCACGTGCAGCCGGTGCTGCTCGGCGGCGTCCATCGCCTCGTCGGAGTCTGGCGGCAGCCCAGCCCGGAACGCGTCGCACAGAGCCTTTTCGACGGCTTCTCCCTCGGCCTTGATCTGCACCCACTCGTCCTTGCCGTAGGTCTTCGTTCGGCGTTGTGACTCCTTCCACTCTGCCGTCTCACCCCACTTCTGGGCGGCCTCGGCCTGGTAGTCGTCGAAGCCGTCTCCGAACAGCTCACGCATGTCGTCGTCGGTCATGGGGGTGTTCGCCATCGCCTTCTCCAATGCCTGATCGATTGCCTCGACGAGCGTCGTCATCTCGCCGATCCGGGACATGACGCGGTCGCGCTGCCGAATCAGGTGGCTGACCTTGTCCCCCTGTGCCAGCAGGCTCGCGATCTCGTCGAGCGGGAACTCGAGCCTGCGGTAGATGATGATCTGGGACAGGCGGGTGAGGTCTGCCGACGTGTAGACCCGGTAGCCCGAGGCCGTTCGCCGGCTTGCGGTCAGCAACCCGATGTCGTCGTAGTGGTGAAGCGTGCGGACCGTGATGCCGAAGCGCTCCGCGACTTCACCCACCGTGAGCTCGTCCACCTGCCTCTCCTGCGTCATGTCGATCAGGATGGCGCCTCACGTCGCGTGAGGGTCAAGGCGTCAATGGTGACTCATCCCCGGCGGGCCAGGAAGTCGCGCATCAGCTCGGTCACTTCGGGCAGCGCGCTCTCCAGCAGGAAATGGCCGCCTTCGAACAGGTGGATCTCCGGGTCCACGGCGTCCTCAGCGAAGGCCCGCGCGCCGTCCGGGCCGAAGAACGGGTCCCCGTCACCCCACACGGCGAGCACGGGCACCCCGCTGGTGCGCAGGTAGTCGTGCAGCTTCGGATACAGCTTGGGGTTGCTCGCATAGTCCAGGAAGAGTTTCAGCTGAACGGCGTCATTGCCCGGCCGCGACAGCAGCGCATAGTCGTGATGCCAGGTGTCGGGGCTGACCACGCTGGGGTCGGGCACGCCGGCGAGGTACTGGTGCCGGGTCGCCTCGAACGACAGGAACTCGCGTAGCGCCGCCGCGGTCTCGGGGTTCTGTTCCCGCTGGTAGGCCCACACCGGTTCCCAGCCGCTGGGGACGAACCCGGCGTCGTAACCGTTGCCGTTCTGGGTGACGATCGCGGTGATCGCCGCCGGGTCGCGCAGGGCCAGCCGCCAGCCGACGGGCGCGCCGTAGTCCTGGACGTAGATCGCGTACCGGGAGACCCCGAGGTGGGTGAGCAGGCCCGCGGTGTGATCCGCCAGCGCGTCGAAGGTGTAGTCGAACTCTTCGACCGGGGGTGCGTCCGAATAGCCGAAGCCGAGGAAGTCCGGCGCGATCACCCGGTACCGGTCGGCCAGTTCCGGGATGAGGTTGCGGAACATGAACGAGCTGGTCGGGAAGCCGTGCAGCAGGACGATGACGGGAGCGTCGGCAGGGCCCGCCTCCCGGTAGAAGACTTCGCGACCGGCGACGGTCGCGTGGCGGTGGTGAACGACCGACATAACTAACTCCTATTCGACGTTTTGGTGGTTAGCCGCAGTCAACCCGAGATCATGTAACCTGTCAAGGAACTTTTGGAGGTTAGCGATGGAGTTGCGTGTCACCGACACCGACGACGAGACCCTGCTGCTGGACCTGCTGAACACCACCCCCGTCATCGACGGCGTCCCGACCGACGACCTCGCCGACCCCCGCGCCGCCGACGTGTGGCTGGCCGCGCGCGGCCTCGCCCTGGAACCGGCCGAACGCGACACGCTGATCGAGGTGCGCGCGGCGCTGCAAGCAGTGGTCCGAGACGGTGCCTCGCCCGAACTGCTGGCACCCTTCCTGTCCGGAGTCGACCTGCGCCCGCTGGTGGACGACAGCGGGGTGACGTGGCAGGTGAGCGGCGCCGACACCGCGGCGCGCATGGCGCTGGCCTGGGACGGCCTGCGCATCAGCCATCCGGGCCGGCTACGGCCGTGCGCCAACACCGCGTGTCATCTGTTCCTGCTCGACCGCAGCAGACCCAACAACGCGCGCTGGTGCTCGATGGCCGTCTGCGGCAACAGGATGAAGGCCCGCAGGCACTATCAGCGCACCCGCGGCTGACCGACGGTCAGGTCACCTCCGCCGCGGCGTCCGCGTCGTCATCGTTCTCCGGTTCGGCCCCGGCCCCGGGCTCTGAGTCGGATTCTGGGTCGGGACCGTCGTGGTCCTCACCGGTCAGCCCGGATACGTGCTCGCCGTAGTAGCGGATGATCTCGGCTGCCGCGGCGGCCACCGGAACGGCCAGGAACGCCCCGATCACCCCGAACGTCGACGCCCCCAGGGTGACCGCCAGCAGGACGATCACCGCGTGCAGGTTCATCGACTTCGACTGCAGCCAGGGCTGCAGCACATTGCCCTCCAGCTGCTGCACCGCGACGATGATGCCCAGCACGATGAGCGCGTCGACCGGACCGTTGGACACGAGCGCGATCAACACCGACAGGCCGCCGGCGACGAACGCACCGACGATCGGCACAAAGCCACCGATGAACGTGATGATGGCCAGGGCGTAGGCCAGCGGCACCCCCACGATGACCAGACCGATGCCGATCAGCACCGCGTCGATGAGGCTGACCACCGCCTGGGTGCGGATGAATCCGCCGAGGGTCGACCACACCCGCTCGGACACTCCCGCCAGGTGCGGCCCGGCGGGTCGGCCGACATGGCGGCGCAGCCACGGTAGGAACCGCGGCCCGTCCTTGAGGAAGAAGAAGGTCACCACGATCGCGGTGAACACGGTGACCAGCGCCGACGTCGCCGCGCCCACCCCGGAGAACACCCCGGTGGCGATCTGGGTGCCGCTCGAGTTGAGCCGATCGGTGATCGCCGACACCGCCGAATTCAGTTGCGATTCACTGATGTTCAGCGGCGGACCACCGAGCCAGTCGCGGACCTTGACGACACCGGCGGAGGCCTGTTGGGCGAGCTCGGTGGATTGCTCCACCACCGCCGGAGCCACGGCGGCGATCACCCCGGCGACCACGAGGACGGCCAGCAGCAGCGTCGCCATCACCGCCGC
>CAXEZH010000008.1:0-3008 GCA_964000695.1 uncultured Mycolicibacterium sp.
GTCGCCGTCATCGTGTCGTGGTTGTCCGGTGAGCTGACCCAACGCCAGATCGGTGTCGGTTGGGCCGCTCTGCGCGCCGTCCCGGAGCCGGCAACGGAGCCGCGGCTGGATGTGCTCGACGTCGACGACAGGTTCGGCGCGATCGGCGCGACCGCCGGAAAGGGCTCCCAGGCTCGCCGCGCCGAACTGCTGGCCGAACTGTTCGGTGCGGCCACCGATGTGGAACAGACGTTCCTGCGCCGCCTGCTCACCGGCGAACTGCGCCAGGGCGCCCTGGTCGGGGTGATGGCCGACGCGGTCGCCCGGGCCGCCGACCTGCAGGGCGCGGCGGTGCGCCGCGCGGCGATGCTCAGCGGTGACCTGCCCGCGGTGGCCGCCGCGGCGATGACCGACGGTGCGGCGGCGCTCGAGCGGTTCACGCTGCAGGTGGGCACCCCCGTCGGGCCCATGCTCGCGCAGACTGCCACCGGTGTCGGTGACGCCCTCGAGCGACTGGGCGGCACCGCTGTCTTCGAAGCCAAGCTCGACGGTGCCCGGGTGCAGATCCACCGAGACGGCCAGGCAGTGGCGATCTACACCCGCAGCCTCGACGACGTCACCGCGCGGCTGCCCGAAATCGAGGCCGCCACCTTGGCCCTGCCGGTCAGCACGCTGATCGCCGACGCCGAGGCGATCGCGTTGCGCCCCGACGGCCGACCCCACCGCTTCCAGGTCACCTCTTCGCGGTTCGGTCGGCGCGGCGGTGTCGCGGCGGACGACGCCCAGCAACTGTCGGTGTTCTTCTTCGACGTGTTGCACATCGACGGCCGGGACGTGCTCGACCTACCCGCGGGTGAGCGGATCGCGCTGCTCGACGCCGTGGTGCCCGCACCGCAGCGCGTCGACCGGTTGACGACATCGGATACCGTTGCGGCCCAGCAGTTTCTGGACGCCACCCTCGCGGCCGGGCACGAGGGTGTCATGGCCAAGTCCCCCACCGCCCCGTACGAGGCCGGCCGCCGCGGCGCGGGCTGGCTGAAGGTCAAACCGGTGCACACGCTCGATCTCGTCGTTCTGGCGGTCGAATGGGGCTCGGGCCGACGCACCGGCAGATTGTCCAACATCCACCTCGGCGCGCTGGACCCGGCAACCGGCCACTTCGTCATGCTGGGCAAGACCTTCAAGGGGATGACCGACGAGATGCTGGCCTGGCAGACCGAGCGCTTCCTGAGCCTGGCCGACGGCCCCACCGACGGCTACGTCGTCTCGGTGCGTCCCGAGCAGGTGGTCGAGATCGCGTTCGACGGCATCCAGACGTCCTCGCGCTACCCCGGCGGGATGGCCCTGCGGTTCGCCCGGGTGCTGCGTTACCGCGACGACAAACCCCCCACCGAGGCCGACACCATCGACACGGTGCGCGCCATCTGGGAACGCGCCAACTGATCCGTCGCCGCGCTGGCATGATGTGGCTTTGCCCGACCACCTGGAGGTGCGGTGAAGAGCAGTCACGGTTCGGACAGCAACACGATCGACGGGGTCCCCCGCCGCCGGATCGTGCTCGCCTCGATGGTGGGCACCACCATCGAGTTCTACGACTTCTACATCTATGCCACCGCGGCTGTCTCGGTGTTTCCCCACCTGTTCTTTCCGAAGGGCGACCCGACGACAGCGCTGCTGGCTTCGCTGGCCACCTTCGGGCTCGCGTTCGTCGCCCGTCCGGTGGGCTCCATCCTGTTCGGCCATTTCGGCGACCGGGCGGGGCGCAAGACCACACTGGTGGCCTCGTTGTTGCTGATGGGTATCGCGACATTCGCGATCGGGCTGTTGCCGACCTACTCCCAGGTGGGCCTTGTCGCGCCGGCATTGCTCGCGGTGATGCGGTTCGCGCAGGGCCTGGCGCTCGGCGGCGAGTGGAGTGGCGCGGCACTGTTGGCCACCGAGACCGCGGCCCCCGGCAAGCGGGGGTGGGCCGCGATGTGGCCGCAGCTGGGGGCGCCGCTGGGCTTTCTACTGGCCAACAGCCTGTTCGTGGGACTGATCCTGATGCTGGGCCACAGCAACGTCGACCCCGACCCGGACGGTGCGTTCCTCACCTGGGGCTGGCGGGTACCGTTCCTGCTGAGCGCGGTGATGGTCGCCATCGGACTCTATGTCCGGCTGCGCATCCTGGAGACCCCGGTGTTCAGCCGGGCCGTCGCTCGCGGCGAGAAGGTCAAAACGCCACTGGCCGAGGTGTTCCGCACCAGTTGGCGGCAGCTGATCATCGGCACGTTCGTGATGCTTGCGACGTACACCCTGTTCTACATCGTGACGACGTGGGCGCTGAGCTTCGGCACCGCCAAGCTGCCGCCCGACGGTGCAGGTCTCGGCTTCGCCTATGTCGACTTCCTGGAGCTGCAGTTGATCGCCGTGTTGTTCTTCGCGGCCACGCTGCCCGTGGCGGGCCTGCTCGCCGATCGGTTCGGGCGGCGACGGACGCTGCTGGTGGTGACCGCCGGGATCATGGTCTACGGCGCACTGTTCGCCCCGATGCTCGGCTCAGGCAACACCTCGGCGGGCACCATGTTGCTGTTCCTGATCATCGGAATGACGTTGATGGGCTTGACCTTCGGCCCGATGAGTGCGGTGCTGCCGGAGCTGTTCCCGACCAACGTCCGCTACACCGGCTCAGGGATCTCGTACAACGTCTCGAGCATCCTCGGCGCCGCGGTGGCTCCGTTCATCGCCACCTGGCTGGCTACCAGTTTCGGTGTCGCGTGGGTGGGGCTGTACCTGTTCATCGCGGCGTCGCTGACCTTCGTCGCGATCTTGGTGATGCGCGAGACCCGGGACGCGTCACTGGACTCCGCCGACCGGGTAGATCTGGCGCGCTAAACTGTCGTCCATACGGTAAGCGAATACAGGACGGCGGCCATGAACAAAGACGACATGATCCTGATCAGCGTGGACGACCACGTGGTGGAGCCGCCGGACATGTTCAAGAACCACCTGCCCAAGAAGTACCTGGACGAGGCACCACGGCTGGTGCA
>CAXEZH010000009.1:0-13123 GCA_964000695.1 uncultured Mycolicibacterium sp.
ACTCGGATACGGACGGTCCTACAGGCTCAGCGCGACGGGCCGGGGCTCTGACGCCCGCACCGTCACGTCCATTTCGGAGTTTTCTACCGTCGCGCCGCAATCCCAGGTCGGGGTCAGGCTGGGCATGACTAACGGAGCGTCGCTGGCAGACGGCGGCGTCTACGGTGTCGGAACCGTGATCGTGGCAACCTTCGACGCCGACATCCCGGACCGAGCTGCGGCCGAATCGCGCCTCCAGGTCAAAACGTCGCCCCAAGTAGCCGGTTCCTGGATGTGGGTCAACGATCGCAAGGCGCACTGGCGGCCCCGTGAATATTTTCCTTCCGGGACCGAGGTCACGGTCAAAGCCGATCTCTACGGCACTGATCTGGGTGGTGGGTTATTCGGAGAACAGGACAAGCAAGTCGGTTTCCGGATCGGGCCATCTCGGGTGGCGATCGCCGATGACACGACCAAACAGGTCAGTGTCTACGAGAACGGCCGTTTGGTCCGCACGATGCCGACATCGATGGGCAGGGGCGGGACGCAGACTGTTGGGGGCAAGACGATTGCTTTCTGGACACAGCCTGGGGTTTACACGGTGATGGAGAAACAGAATCCGGTCTTGATGGACTCGTCGACCTACGGATTGCCCGTCGATTCTGCATCGGGATACAAGATCAGCGTCCCGCACGCAGTGCGGATCAGTCCCGACGGCATCTACCTCCATGACCGCGAAGCGACGGTGTGGGCGCAGGGAAACACCAACGTTTCGGCGGGCTGTTTAAATCTGAGCGCGGAAAACGCCGAGTGGTACTACGACTTCGCAAATCCGGGCGATGTTGTCGAGGTCCGCAATACCGGCGGCGCCCCGCTGGAACAGTGGCAGAACGGAGATTGGTCTGTGCCGTGGGACGAATGGGTGAGTGGCAGCGCGTTGCGTCCTTGACCAGTGTGTGATAAGCCGCACTACGTGCGCCAGTCCGCGCGGTTCAAGCCTGAGGATCGGTGAACGGCTTCAAGCACGGGGCGGATGACAGTTTGACGGCCTGCTGACCCGGGGAGCGGAGTGTATCTGTGCCAACGGTAGCGGCAGGCTGCGGTGAGGTAGACGGAGCGCAGCAGGTATCGGCGGGCGAAGGCATCGGACTGATGTCGACATAATTACCGCAAAGGTTTTCGAAACGCCCCCGACATCGAGCCCGGCAGTGATTGGTTCCGGGTGTGCTCCGAATCGTGGTGATGAACAACCAGAATCGGCAAGCACGGGGACGCAACACGGTGGTTAGATCGACCTCTCCAACGCTCCCTCGCCAAAAGGCGATAAGCATGTGTGCATGTCGCCATGAACCCTGATCCGCGGTGCACTCCGAACGCTTGAGCGGAGTAGGAAGCCAAGCGAGGGACGCTTGAACGTTGAGAAGAGCTATCGTGGTAGAACTATTTACGTAGATACACCGTAGATTGCTCAGGCTCAGAGAGCGCTGCGGAGCGAAAGGAACTCCCGACGTGAATCCAATGACTCGAATTCTGCTGACTGTGTTTGTAGTCATCACTGCGGTGATCGGCGCCGGTGTGTACTTTTCAAGTCAAGATGGCGGTACAGCAGGAGCGGGTGGAACACAGGGTGACGGCGAAGCCCAGGTGGTGCGCGAGAACAGTCATCGCCTCAGTTCCCCGCCCGACAGCGATGTGACCTTTGTCGAATTTCTCGATTTCGAATGTGAAGGCTGCGGCGCGGCGTTCCCCGCCGTTGAGCAGTTGCGCGCACAGTACGGTCAGCAAGTCACCTTCGTCGCCCGCTACTTCCCGATGCCCGGACACTTCAACGGAGAACGAGCGGCACGTGCGGTAGAAGCAGCAGCGCAGCAAGGCCAGTTCGAACCCATGTACAAGAAGATGTTCGAGACGCAGAGTCAATGGGGCGAACAGCAGGTCCCGGCAGACGAGGTGTTCCGCGGATACGCAACCGAACTGGGTCTCGACGTAGCTGCGTGGGATGAGGCGTACAACGCTCCGGCCACACTTGAGCGAATCAAGGACGACATCGCCGACGGCACCGCCCTCGGCGTGCAGGGCACGCCTACCTTCTTCGTCAACGGGAAGCAGTTAGATATCAAAACTTACGCCGACCTGGGCGCTGCGATACGAAACGCTCTCGGCCAGCAAAAGTAGACAGCGCCTGGCAGGATCCCACCCCGGTTCGGCATATTCGACCGTGACTGTGGAGTGCTACGCCAACACGCCCGGCCTAACCCCGGGCGCAGTTCTGTAAACGACGGCTCTCACGGCGCCGGCACCAAACCTATTGGCCTTCTCATGGAGCGGTCCCGGGCCGATTAGCTGCCAAGTGAAGGCCCGGGTTCAGAGCCGGGGTGATTGGCAGCGTTCTTCCGACGGCGCCTGTGTTGCCAGAACGCGATCACACCTCCAAGGGCCAGGCCGACGCCGGCCGCTGTGAGTACGGATGCTTTGGTGTCCGAACCGGGCGCCGGTACTGACGGCTCATCGGTGCTGGGTGCTGCAGGGGATGGCGCAACTGTGGGTGAAGGCTGTTCGCCAACGCCGGCAATGGTGAACGAGTACGAGCCGGAGACGGGGTGGCCATCTGCTGAGACCACGCGGTAGCCGACGGTGTACAGGCCGTCGGTGAGCCGGTCGGGTCCGAGGGCGACAGTGAGGCGCGTACCTTCGACGCTTGCCGAGCCGGACACCCAGTTTCGACCATCAGCGCTGGTAACGGCGACGTCAGCGAACGCTGGATTGATTTCTTCGGAGAAGTTCAGCACGACGGCGGTCAATGGGGAGGCGACGGTCGCGCCGTTCACCGGATCAGAACCAACCAGTGAGGTGTGCGCGGCAGCAACCCCGACTCCGGACAGCAAGAACGCCAGCGCCACCAGTGTGGTCATGACGGCGCGCGTGGCCAGGTACACGGTCCTCCTTGAGCCTCGTGTCCTTCGGACCCACCCGGGGTCCGCGCGAATGAGTTTATGTTCCGGTCTGGCAACGCCAAGGTCAGTCACGCCTCTGGTCACTCCTTGAGATGGCAGGTGCTCCTGCGACAACGATTGCCGCGATGTCGTCGACACGGTGGGCCCCCTTGCGGATGGCCGACGCACTCGGCCACTGAAACATTGCCTGGGCAGGTGAAGGCGGGCAACGCTACGGTAGCCGGCTAGTAGCGGCGCACGTTGTAGATCGGCGCCGACGAGATCGGCGCCACTTTCACCGGAGTGCCGTACGTCGAGGCATGCACCATGTTCCCATCGCCAATGTAGATGCCCGCGTGCGAGGCGTCCGAGTAGAAAGTGACGATGTCGCCGGGCTGCACTTCGGCCGTCGCCACGGGTTCTCCGCCCGCCGCCAGCGCCTGACTAGATCGCGGCAGCGACTTGCCGTTCTGCAGGAACGCCCACTTGATGAGCCCCGAGCAGTCGAACGCATCTGGTCCTGTCGCACCCCACGAATAGGGCGCACCCACACGGGTCAACGCCGCCTGCACGACCGCTGCCCCACCGGGCGCATTGGACGGACCCGGCCCCGCCGGCGCTATCGCCTCGGGCAATGCCATGATGGCGGGGTTTGCCGCTGGTGGGGCCGGCGGCGCGGGCGGCACCGGCCCGGGATCGGCGAGCGCCGCACGCTGGTCGGGAGTCAGTGCGCGGTAGAGCGCCTCTACTTCTGCTATCTGTGTTCGCAGCCGACTCTGCTTGGATTGCAGGCCTGCGCGGACGGCTGATGCCTGCTCCGCGGCGGTACGGGCTGCCAGCGCCGATGACTGCGCCGCGCGCGCTGCGTCGTCGGCCCGGGCCGATGCAGCGCGAAAGGCCTTGATGCGGTCCGACATCTGAGCCGCCATCACCTTGCTGGCCGAAAGGTCGTCCAGTAGGCGTTGCGGAGACTCCGCGTTCAGCGCCGCGCTGATTGTGCTGGTGGAACCGCCCATGTACGACGCGGCCGCCACCTGGTTCACGGCGGTCTGATACTCGGCGAGATTGGCCCGCGCCACGGTCATCGCCTCCAGTTCGGAGCGTTGACGATCCTCAGCCGTGCGCTGCGCCGCTAGTTTCGCCTCGAGGTCTAGTTCGGCCGAATACACGGCCTCTGTGGTCTGCTCGGCCTCGCGAGAGAGCTCCGTCAAGCGGGCCAGGGCATCGGAAGCCGGATCGGCCCGCCCGATACCCGCCGAATCGCCGAGTGTCAGTGCCAACACTACCGCCACGACGAGAGCACCCGCCGATCGGCATACTGCGGCAGGGCGGTTCATCCTCAAAACATCAATCCTCACACGCAGGGACATCTATGGTCTAGCTACGTAGGTCACGGAAAGATTACGAGCAACCGCGTCCAATGTCCACGCGCATGGCAAGGATCATCGTCTGCACGGTTGCATCTCGCGTGCTCCACCGCAAGGAACGCGGTCCAAAAAGCATTCTCCCGCTTCGCCTTCCGGACGACTCAAATCGGGGTCCCCCAACGCGCAACTATCGCACAACTACTATGTGCAATAGTAGGTAGTGACTCAGTAGACAGTCTGCGGACTTGGCTCGACGAGGAACGACATGACAAGTGGCACCGCCATCACGGCACGGGTTCATTCGCTGAACCGGCCCAACATGGTCGCCGTGGGGACGATCGTGTGGTTGTCCAGTGAGTTGATGTTCTTCGCCGGTCTGTTCGCGATGTACTTCACCGCTCGTGCCCAGGCCGACGAGTGGCCGCCACCACCCACCGAGCTGAATCTCGCGCTCGCGGTGCCGGTGACCCTGGTCCTCATCGCGTCTTCGTTCACTTGCCAGATGGGAGTGTTCGCCGCCGAACGCGGCGACGTATTCGGCCTGCGCCGGTGGTACTTCGTCACCTTCCTCATGGGATTGTTCTTCATGCTCGGCCAGGGATACGAATACCTCAGCCTGGTGCGGGAGGGAACCACCATCGCCGGCAGCGCCTATGGCTCGGTCTTCTACCTCACGACGGGTTTCCACGGTTTGCACGTCATTGGCGGCCTCGTCGCCTTCATCCTGCTGCTCGTGCGCACGCGCATGAGCAAGTTCACCCCCGCCCAAGCGACGGCCGCCATCGTGGTGTCCTACTACTGGCACTTCGTCGATATCGTGTGGATCGCGCTCTTTGCCACCATCTACTTCGTGAGATGACGAGGAACACGGCGCGCACGTGGTGTCGACGACGACCCCGGAGGCGGCCCGCGCAGACGGCCGTTGTCGCCGCAGTCGTGGCCACCCTCCTCGGACTCGCCTCGTCCGTCGCACCGACCGTCGTTGCGGAGCCGACGTCGACACAGGACTCCTCGACAGTCCCTCCCACACCCGCTGAAACCACGCCCACCACACATTCCTACGACGACACCCATACCGGCCCACAACCCGAAGTCGCGAACCCGGCCCTGTGGATCCTGGCGGGCGCCGTCGCGGGATTGATCGCGATCGCCGTCATCATGTTGCGAGCGGGCAAACCGCCACGCCACCACCTCAGCCGCGGCCCGTGACATGAAGGCGCGTGGATGTTCAGCCGAGCAACAAAATCGTGATGACCGCCAACGATGTACGGGCGGCCCTTGTTCGCTCGCGATTTTTCGGCGGAGGGGTGCCCCTATCCTCTGCCTCGGATTGCCGCATGGTCGGTCCGGCTCATCACTGTCGTCGTCGTCCCGGCATTCGTCGTGAGTGGTTGCGCTAGGCTTCTACGTAGTCTCTACGTAGAAGGCGCCGTGCTGACCGGGCCCCGCCGGCGCCGCACGCCCAGTCACGGAGGTCGTCGGGTCGATGCGCAGCATGCTCCGCGCGAGTGGCACTTGGACTGACCCATCGACTCAACGGGGCGCCCGGAGGGTTCCCCCGAAGCGGCACATGGACATGGGCGCTGAGCGTTGGCGACGGCGGCGATCTCCGATACTTTGGCCACCGATGATACGGCGTTGCACCGCGGCGGGCCTGAGCGCGTTGCTGCTGGGTGTCGCAGTGTCAGGATGCTCCAGCGGAGACGACGCCGTCGCGCAGGGTGGCACGTTCGAGTTCGTGTCGCCAGGGGGGCAGGTCGACATCTTCTACGATCCACCTTTGAGTCGTGGTCGACCGGGGCCGATACGCGGACCCGACCTTATGGACCCCAACCGCACGTTGTCACTCGATGACTTCGCCGAGCAGGTGGTGGTGATCAACGTGTGGGGTCAGTGGTGTGGTCCCTGTCGGACCGAGATGCCCGAATTGCAAAGGGTGTACGACGCGACCCGAAACGAGGGGGTCGCCTTCCTTGGTATCGACGTCCGCGACAACAACCGCCAAGCTGCGGTCGACTTCATCGTCGATCGCAAGGTCACCTTCCCATCGATATACGACCCACCGATGCGCACGATGATCGCCTTGGGCGCGAAGTATCCCACTACCGTGATCCCGTCCACCATCGTCTTGGACCGGTCGCATCGCGTTGCCGCGGTGTTCCTGCGGGCGCTGCTCGCCGAGGACCTCGAACCGGTGGTCCGTCGCCTCGCCGCCGAGACCGCATCCGGCTCAGGACCCCCGCGGTGAACGGCGACCCCGCCTCGGCTCCACGTCGCCCCTGGGCCCGGCGTACACCCGGGCGCGCCAATGTGACTCGATGGTGGGCGGAACCGTGATCGGTCAGGTAGTGCTCCCCACCTCACCGCCTACGATTTGGGCGATGCTCGGTTGGTTACCGCCACCGGTTCCGTTACTGCCCGTATTGGCAATGGTATTGGCGGTGTGGTACGTGCTCGCCGTTCGAGTCGTCAGATCGCGAGGCCGCCAGTGGGCGTGGACGCGGACGGCGAGCTTCCTGGGAGGGTGTATCGCCTTGGCGGCGGTGACGGGCCTGGCCATCGACGGCTATGGCTACCGTTTGTTCAGTGCCTTCATGTTTCAGCACCTGACGCTGTCGATCCTCGTTCCGCCTCTGCTGGTTCTGGGTGCGCCTGGCCGGTTGCTACTCAGGTCCACACCCCACAGTGGCCTCGGACGTTACGTCGTGATGTCCGCGCTGGCTGGACTTCGGTGCCGGGCGAGCAGGATCGTGTTGCACCCCGGCTTCACTATTCCGGTTTTCCTCTTGAGCTACTACGGCCTGTACCTCTCCGACCTATTCGATGCGGCGGCGGCCAGCGTGGCCGGACACGTAGCCCTGCAGGTGTTCTTCCTCGTCAGCGGCCTGTTGTTCATCCTGCCGATACTGTCGACCGGTCCCTTGCCGGTCCGGCAAAGCAACCTGGGCCGCTTCTTCGACATCTTCGTCGAAATGCCACTGCACGTGTTCATCGGTGTCATTCTGATGATGGCACCGCGGACGCTCACTGAGACCTTTGCCAATCCTCCACCGGACTGGAACGTCGACCCCGTCGCCGACCAGGCGGTGGCCGGCGCGTTGGCGTGGTCTTATGGCGAGCCCGTCGCTTTGCTGACCACAGTGATCTTCGCCATCCGCTGGCGCCGTGACGAGGAGTCGGAGACGGCGAAAAGGGAGGCCGACGTCGAACGCGAGGATGCGGAACTTGCTGCCTACAACGCGTTTCTGCGCGGATTGCACCAACAGCCGCGACGGCCTACCGACCTGCCGAGCACCGCCGACAAGGATGACTGACACCGTGGCGACGACGCGGCGGCACCCAGTTCGACGCCAAACCCAGCTCGCTGCAGCGACATTCGTCACTGCCGCGGTGACTTCATTGTGGAGATGTCGACTTGATGGCATTCGATGAGCGATCCTGCGGTCATGGTGAATTCCCATTTGTGAGGAGCGGCGACAGCTCGTTGACGTAGGTGCTGCTGCTCGCGCTGATCTGTCTGGCGACGTCACGGATACCGTGCGCGGTGCTTTGCCTGATGTAGCCAGGTTGCTCAGTGTGACAGCTTGAGCGCCACCTTCGATGGTGTCGCGGGTCCCGTTCGTCGCCGCGATTCTGTGGGGACGGCGGCGATCGTTGCCGTAGAAGTGGAGCAGAAGGCCGCCAACACAGTGTTGGTGAACCGACGCCGTGCCCCACATCGGGTGAAAGCGAAGCGATGGTCACATACGTAGTGACATAGTAGATTGGTCGTGTGAAGAGTTCGCTCGCTGTGTCCTGCCGCGGACCGCGGTCGCGGTGGCCTCAGCAGCATCAAACGCAGTCGAATGGTCGACTGGGTCGTCGACGGATCGTGACGTCGCTACTGTTAGCCCTGGGCTTGGCGGTGTTGGCCTTGCTGGTGGCTGAACCGGTCGCCGCCCATGTTGCGTGCATGGCCACCTTCCCTCACGCGTAGCCGGCTGCGGAAGCACCACGACATTGCCGCAGTCGTAGTGACGCAATCATGGCGTGCCGCAACACATTGGGCCGCGTCGAATGTCCGGGGGTCGGTGATCACGGGGACCCGCTTACGCGAAGCAGATCAGTACGCCCGTCAGGGACAGAGTGACGATCGCGAACGGTGTGGCGGCCATCGCCGCTACGGCTCCGCTGAGCGCGACTTGGGTCTGGATGCGGGCGAACCGTCGCGGTGGCTTCGATAACCGTTCGGCACGGGTGAGTACGGCGATACCGGCGGCGGCCAGACCGTGAGCCGGGGTGGTGGCGCCTGACAGGGTCAACAGGCCCGCGAGCAGGGGCTGACGGCCGTGGCGACGAGCGGCCGCATCGTCGGCGCACATCTCCAACAGAGAATTGATGTGCGTGGCTGCGCCCGAGAACAGCCTGCAGGTGGGCAGCACAGCAGTCAGGCAGCGCGCCGCGGCGATGGCGTAGGCGTGACGGCCGTCGAGGTGAGCACGTTCGTGGGCGACGACAGCTGCAAGTTGGTTCCCATCGAGTGCGGCCAGAGCTGCGGTGGTCACCACAATCGCCGGTGGGCGGCCCGCCACACAATACGCCGCAGGCTCCGATGCCTCGATGACCACGACGTCGCTGCCGTACGACCTGCCAACCAGGCGCACGGCGTCGGCATGGGCGAAAGTGTGGGAGCGCATGCGGCCCAGAGCGCGGCCTATTCGTATGACTATGGCGATCAAACTTCCGACGGCGAAAGCCACCGCGATGGTCGCCACGATTCGTGCCGGCAACCCGCCGTGGCCGAGGAGAATGGCGCGGAGACGTTCCAGGCAAGAGACGATCAGCGCGTCGGGGCTGTCCCAGTGTCCAGCGGCCTCGATGAGGAGCAGCGCGACGGCGGCAACCGAGCAGCCGAGCACCGCTACCACAGCGGTGGCCCACGCGGCTATCGCCAGGCGCGGAGCCTCGCCGTCGGCGGTGATGTGGACCAGAAGTTTCGGTGCGATCGTCAGTACCGCCGCGACGTACAGCAGCAAAGCCGCTGCGACGGTCATCGGCGGCCTGACTTGCGGGCCAGGCGCCGCAGCGCAGCGCGCAAGTCAGCGGATTCCTCCGGATCGATTTGCGCCACGAAATGACTCAGGACCGCCTCGGATCGACCGCCGCCGCTCAGAGCCTCCAGCATGAGTCGTGCACTGTGCTCCTCGCGCGTCAGGGTGGGGCGGTAGCGGTATGCCTTGCCGTCGCGTTCACGCGACAGCCAACCCTTGCCGTGCAAGTTGTCCATCGTCGACATGACCGTGGTGTAGGCGATATGCCGTTCGGTGCTCAACTCATCAAAGATCTCCCTGACTGTGGTGTCGCTGTCGGGATCACGATTCCAGAGGCGATCCATGATCGATGCCTCGAGTTCTCCGAAGCCACGCACCCGAGCCATGATCGAACCTCCTGAATTGGACAGTAAGTAGCTTACGGCGTTCGTCGGCGTGGCGGCGCTGAAGTGAGCGCATGGCGCCGCTGATCGAGCGGCGGCCAGCCGGCTCGGCATGATCTTACTGAGAAAGTCAGTAGCTGAGCTGGGAAGCCTTCGCCGCGGATATGCACTCGCGAGCTGACGCTGACGGCCCCCGAGGCGGGCTTTCGACCCCTCGGAATGCCCGGCCTCTCCGGAGAAGGCGCCTTCAGAGGACGACTGTGCTCGCCTGGTGGAACCGGTCGGCTGCCGCTAGTAAAGGTTTGACACTCCCCGTTCCCCTAACCACGCCATCGGGTCGGCCTTGTCCGACCCGTTGCGATGCACCTCGAAGTGCAGGTGCGGTCCGGTCGAGTTGCCTCGGTTGCCCATGGTGGCGATCTGGTCGCCGGCCATCACCAGCTGGCCGGTTTGCACCAGTGTGGTTTCGACGTGACCGTAGAGCGTGACCGTGCCGTCCGCGGCGCGGATCTTGACCCACATGCCGAAGCCCGGTGTCGGACCGGAGGCAATCACCTCTCCATCGGATGCAGCGTAGATCGGAGTACCCACGGCGTTGGCGACGTCGAGTCCGGCGTGCAGGGTGCCCCACCGGGCTCCAAAGCCCGATGTCAGCATGCCTTGGGCGGGAAAAGTGAACTGTGGGCGCAGAAGTCGCGCCTCCCGCTGCGCCCGCTCCTCAGCGAAAGCCGCGCCTCTGGCCGATTCCTGTCGATGGATCCCGGCATCAAAGCTGTTTGCCACAGGGATGATCTGCATCCCCGACGCTTCGGGGCGGGCAGCCAGTGACGCAGCAGTGTCGGCGACCAGAACTGGCTGCTGCGTCTCGGCTGCGTTGACCGCGGTGTTCGCTGCGGCGGCGACCGCGCCGGCGGCGACAGCCGTGATGACCAGCCTGCTGTGCGCCGCGCCGGTGGCCTCAGAGGTCCTTCGATGCGCCCCCCGAGAAGAACGGACGGAAACACCCTTCAACGCCGCCCGGCCAGACAACCGCTGACCTTCCCTAGCGCTTGCCCCGTCGATGGGGATCGGCACCGCCGGCGTCGCCGCGTTCGATTCACCTTTCGGTAAGAGCAGCAGTCGTGGCGACTCGTCGGCAACATCGTTGAGGTCGTCGAGTTCAGGTGCGCTCAACACCTCGTAGTCGATGGCGAACGGATCGCCGTGAGAACCGGCCACATCCACCATCGCGCCGAACTCATCGAAGGCGATGATCTCGGTGACGTCGGTGCCACGATCGAGCGACGCATCCGGTCGCGCGATCCGGTGATGAACCACTTCGAGACGATCCTTTGCCGTTACCAATTCGTTATCTGGTTGGCGAGACGCTAACCCAACACTCGCGATCGGGCAAGTCATCGACTTCCGACGAATGTCGCCACGCGACAGAGCGCGTCACTAAAAGCGTTGAGGTCCAATCGGTTCGGTCACGACATGCGCAAGGTCGCAAACGGTCTCCCCGACTCGGTACCTACGTAGTAGATGCGGAGTCGGGACGATTGCCCAGGATGGAGGCGTCGTTCGACGATCCACCTCGAACCAGCTCCCGCTGTCGCTAGGCCTTGCAACGCCGCCGCGCCGAAGGTCGGCCCGATGCGCCAGGGCCGCAGCGGGTGCGAGTGCTCTGCACCCGCCCCGGCGGGGCACCCGTCACCGGGCGATGCGGCGCACTTCTGGGCCCGGAACTTCGCAGCTACGCGAGTAGTCCTAAACACCACCGTAGAGTAACCTACGTAACTAGTCAGTAGATAATGGGAACGCGGTGCCACACGTCGCGGAAGGAGCTTCATGGTCGCCGATGCGCCACCGATCGGGGAACTCGAGGCCCGCCGTCCATTCCCCGCCCGGATGGGCCCGAAGGGCAACCTGATTTACCGGTTGATCACGACCACTGATCACAAGTTGATCGGCATGATGTACTGCGTCGCCTGCTTTGCGTTCTTCCTCATCGGCGGGTTGATGGCGCTGTTCATCCGCACCGAACTGGCGGTGCCGGGTCTGCAGTTCCTGTCCAACGAGCAGTACAACCAGCTGTTCACCATGCACGGCACGGTGATGCTGCTGTTCTATGCGACACCGATCGTGTTCGGGTTCGCCAACCTGGTGCTGCCCCTGCAGATCGGCGCGCCCGACGTGGCGTTCCCGCGGTTGAACGCGTTCTCGTTCTGGCTGTTCCTGTTCGGTGCGTTGATCGCCACCGCGGGCTTCGTCACCCCGGGCGGTGCGGCCGACTTCGGCTGGACGGCGTACTCGCCGCTGTCCAGTGCCATTTACTCACCCGGTGCCGGCGCCGACCTCTGGATCGTCGGCCTGATTGTCGGTGGTCTGGGCACCATCCTCGGCGGCGTGAACATGATCACCACCGTGGTGTGCATGCGTGCGCCCGGCATGACGATGTTCCGGATGCCGATCTTCACCTGGAACATCCTGGTGACGTCGATCCTGGTGCTGCTGGCGTTCCCGCTGCTGACCGCGGCGCTGTTCGGGCTGGCCGCCGACCGGCACCTCGGCGCACACGTCTACGACCCGGCCAACGGCGGTGTGCTGCTCTGGCAGCACCTGTTCTGGTTCTTCGGCCACCCCGAGGTCTACATCATCGCGCTGCCGTTCTTCGGCATTGTCAGCGAGATCTTCCCGGTGTTCAGCCGCAAACCGATCTTCGGCTACACCACGCTGATCTACGCCACGCTGGGTATCGCGGCCCTCTCGGTGGCGGTGTGGGCACACCACATGTACGCCACGGGTGCGGTGCTGCTGCCGTTCTTCTCGTTCATGACGTTCCTGATCGCGGTCCCGACCGGCATCAAGTTCTTCAACTGGATAGGCACGATGTGGAAAGGCCAGTTGACGTTCGAGACACCGATGCTGTTCTCCGTCGGCTTCATCGTGACCTTCCTTCTCGGCGGACTGTCGGGCGTGCTGCTGGCCAGCCCGCCAATCGACTTCCAGGTCACCGACAGCTACTTCGTCATCGCGCACTTCCACTACGTGCTGTTCGGCACCATCGTGTTCGCCACCTACGCGGGCATCTACTTCTGGTTCCCGAAGATGACCGGCCGGCTGCTCGACGAACGGCTGGGCAAGCTGCACTTCTGGCTGACGTTCATCGGGTTCCACACCACGTTCCTGGTGCAGCACTGGCTCGGCAATGAGGGCATGCCGCGCCGCTACGCCGACTACCTGCCCAGCGACGGCTTCACCACGCTGAACATCGTGTCCACCATCGGCGCGTTCATCCTCGGTGCGTCGACGCTGCCGTTCCTGTGGAACATCTTCAAGAGCTGGCGCTACGGCGAACCGGTGACCGTGGACGACCCGTGGGGCTACGGCAACTCCCTGGAGTGGGCCACCAGCTGCCCGCCGCCGCGGCACAACTTCACCGAGCTGCCCCG
>CAXEZH010000010.1:0-5220 GCA_964000695.1 uncultured Mycolicibacterium sp.
ACCAGGACATCCCCAGCGCCGTAGATGCCTCCAGCTGCCCTTCGGGCACCGAGGTGATCCCGGCGCGCACGATCTCGGCCATGTACGCGGCCTCGTTGAGCGCCAGCCCGAGCACCGCCAGGAGAAACGGGAACGAGAACGACTGCAGGTCGAACTGCACCAGCGTCGGCCCGAACGGCACACCGAGCTGGATGTTCTGGTAGATCACCGGCAGCAGACCCCAGAACGCCAGCTGCACGTACACCGGGGTGCCGCGGAAGACCCACAGGAACACCCACGCCACCGCACTCATCACCGGGTTGCCGGACAACCGCATGATGGTGAGCACGACGCCGAGCACGATGCCGATCACCATCGAGTAGACGGTCAGCTGGATGGTGTTGAACACCCCGAGCAGCACACGCTCGTTGAACAGGTACTCGAAGAACGTCGCCCAGCCGTAGGCCGGGTTGGTGGCGGCCCCGTACAGGAACAGGGCCACCACCACGAGGATGACGGCCGCCGTCACCCATCGCCACGGATGTCGCAGCGGTACGGCATCGATGGCCGACGGCGCAGCCGCATCACTCATGCGAACAGTCCTCGGTCAGGAGACCGCGCCGTTGATGACCGGCTTGTCGATGAGGCCTTCCTCCAGACCCCAGTTGGCCGCGATCTCCCGGTACTGACCGTTGTCGATCAGATGCTGAAGTGCCTGCTGCAGGGACTGCGCCAACGGCGACCCCTTCTCCACCGGCCAACCGTAGGGTGCCGAGTCGAACACCTCGCCGGCCTGTTCGAGCTTTCCGTTGGTCTGCTTGATGGCATACAGCGTCACCGGGGAGTCGGCCGACATGGCGTCGGCCTGGCCCAGCACGACCGCGTTGGTCGCGGCGTCCTGACTGTCGAACGGCACGATCTGGATCGCCGGCTGGCCGGCCTCGGTGCACTCCCGGCTGCGGGCGGGCAGCTCGTCGGTCTCCTGGACCGTGGTGGCCTGCACGGCGACCCGCTTGCCGCACGCGGTCTCTGGCGTGATGTCGGAGCCGGGCGGTTTGGCCCACAGCGTCCCGGCGGAGAAGTAGGTGACGAAGTCGACCTGCTCCTCGCGCTCCTTGCTGTCGGTGAACGACGACATCCCGACGTTGAAGGTGCCGCCCTGAATGGACGGGATGATCTTGGCGAAGTCCGCCTCGCGATACTCCGGCGTGAGACCCAGCGTTGCGGCGATCGCATTCATAAGATCGACGTCGAAGCCGACGATCTGGCCCTGTGGGTCCTTGAACTCCATCGGGGCGTACGGGATGTTGACGCCGACGATGAGCTTGCCCGAGGACTTGATGGGCTCGGGCACGGTGTTCGCGATCTCTTCGACCGTCTCGGCCTGCACACTCTCGGTCGGCGACTCGGGTGCGCTGGAGTCGGTACTGCTGGAACAGCCCGAAAGGGCCAGGGCTCCGCTAGCGGCGAAGACGGCCGCGATGCGCCAGAACCTCGTCCTGCGCTCTTGGATTCCACCCAACAACACGGTTGCCTCTACTTTCTGCTTCGGGCCGTCGGCCCTGACCGGAGTCCTCTCCGGTCATCTCCAGCCAAGGACGTTAACGACCGATGACCCGGCGCGCAGCGCCGGTAACGGAACATTAACGACCGTGTGGAGACAACACAGCGGTAACGCGAAATCGGCGGGTCGGCGCAGCGGGTGTGCCACACTGCGCGAATGGAAACCGGTGCTCCCCCAAGCATGTTGCAGCATCTGTGGAAGACCGTGCTGCTTTCAGGAATTCTGGCCGTCATCCTCGGCGTCATGGTGCTGGTGTGGCCCGGCATCAGCATCTTCGTGGCGTCGGTCTTCTTCGCGGCATATCTGTTGGTCGCCGGCATCACCCAGGTGGTGTTCGCGTTCAGCCTGAAAGTCTCCCTGGCCGGTCGGGTACTGCTTTTCATCAGCGGCGCCGCGGCGCTCGTGTTGGCCGTGATGTGCTTCATCAACTTCGGCGATGCCGTGCTGCTGCTGGCCATCTGGATCGGGATCGGGTTCATCTTCCGCGGCGTGGCGACACTGGTATCCGCGATCAGCGACCCGACGTTGCCGGGGCGGGGCTGGGAGATCTTCATCGGCGTGATCAGCCTGATCGCCGGTGTGATCATGCTCGCCGTGCCGTTCGAATCGTTGGCCATCCTCACCCAGGTGGTCGGTATCTGGTTGATCGTTCTCGGCGCATTCGAGGTGGTCTCGGCCTTCGGTATCCGCAGTGCGAGCAAGAAGATGACGGAATTCAGGCAGGAAGTCACCGGCGCCACGACCGAATGAGGGCCGGAAGTCCCTAGCGCACAGCGCCCCAATAGTTACTACACTGTGTCGTAGATTAGGTCAGCACAGCCTGGGAGCGGCGAATGGACGCGTTGGATGTCTCGCGGTGGCAGTTCGGGATCACCACGGTCTACCACTTCATCTTCGTCCCGCTGACGATCGGCCTGGCACCGCTGATCGCCGCCATGCAGACGGCGTGGCACATCACCGGCAACACCGCTTGGTACCGGCTGACCCGATTCTTCGGCAAACTGTTCTTGATCAATTTCGCGCTCGGCGTCGCCACCGGCATCGTTCAGGAGTTCCAGTTCGGCATGAACTGGAGCGAGTACTCCAAGTTCGTCGGGGACATCTTCGGAGCTCCGCTCGCCTTCGAAGGGCTGATCGCGTTCTTCTTCGAGTCCACCTTCATCGGATTGTGGATCTTCGGCTGGGGCCGGCTGCCGCGGGCCGTGCACCTCGCCTGCATCTGGATCGTCGCCTTCGGCGTCAACGCCTCGGCCTACTTCATCATCGCCGCCAACTCGTTCATGCAGCACCCGGTCGGCGCACGGTTCAATCCCGACACCGGTCGTGCCGAACTCGTCGACTTCGGGGCGCTGTTGACCAACAACACCGCGGTCTGGGCGTTCCTGCATGTCGTAGCCGGTTCGTTCCTCACCGCCGGGGTGTTCGTCGCCGGGGTTTCAGCCTGGCTGATGGTGCGCGACCACAAGACCTCCGAGGCCCGCTCCATGTACCGCCCGGCGACCATCATGGGCAGCCTGGTGGCGCTGATCGCGGCCGGCGGGCTCTTCCTGACCGGCGACTTCCAGGGCAAGCTGATGTTCGTCCAGCAACCGATGAAGATGGCGTCCGCAGAGTCGTTGTGTGACACCGAGACCGATCCGAACTTCTCCGTCCTCACCGTCGGCACGCACAACAACTGCGACAGCGTCGTCCACCTCATCGAGGTGCCCTATGTGCTGCCGTTCCTCGCCGAGAGCAAGTTCACCGGGGTGACCCTCGACGGGGTCAACGACCTGCAGGCGGAGTACCAGGAGAAGTTCGGTCCCGGCGACTACCGGCCCAACCTGTTCGTCACCTACTGGGCGTTCCGCGCGATGATCGGGTTCCTGTTGATCCCGGTGGCGTTCGCGCTGGCAGCCCTGTGGCTCACCCGCCGGGGGCGCATCCCCGATCAACGCTGGTTCGGCCGGTTCGGCATCCTGACCATCCCCACCCCGTTCCTGGGTAACTCAGCGGGCTGGGTTTTCACCGAGATGGGCCGGCAACCGTGGGTCGTGGTGCCCAACCCGACCGGTGACCAGATGGTGCGAATGACGGTGCAGGAGGGTGTCTCCGGACATTCGGCGGGCATGGTGTTGTTCTCGCTGATCACCTTCACCGCCATCTACGGCGCGCTGGCGGTGGTGTGGTTCTTCCTGATGCGCCGCTACGTGACCGAAGGGCCGCAGGAACACGACTCCGAGCCGGCACCACCGAAGTCGCCGAGTGACGACGACGTGGCACCCCTTTCCTTCGCTTACTGATCGCCGTGTGCTGAGAGGACGTGAATTCTGATGGGACTACAGGAACTGTGGTTCTTCCTCATAGCGGCGCTGTTCCTCGGATTCTTGATCCTGGAGGGATTCGACTTCGGGGTCGGCATGTTGATGATCCCATTCGGGGCCGCGGCAAGAGCGCGCACTGCAGGCAATGGCGGTGACGACTCCGCCGAACGGCACCGCCGCGCCGCGCTGAACACGATCGGCCCGGTGTGGGACGGCAACGAGGTGTGGCTGATCACCGCCGGCGCGGCGATGTTCGCCGCGTTCCCGGTGTGGTACGCCACCGTCTTCTCGGCGCTGTACCTGCCACTGCTCGCCATCCTGTTCGGCATGATCGTGCGCATCGTCGGCATCGAATGGCGCGGCAAGATCGACGATCCCAAGTGGCGTCACTGGGCCGACATCGGCATCGCGCTGGGCTCGTGGCTGCCCGCCATCCTGTGGGGTGTGGCGTTCGCGGTCCTGCTGCAGGGTCTGCCGATCGACGCCGACGGCGCTTCCCAGGCGACGCTGTTCGACGTGGTGAATCCCTACACGTTGCTGGGTGGGCTGGCCACCGCGGCGCTGTTCGCGTTCTACGGATCGACCTTCGTGGCGCTGAAGACCAGCGGCGAGATCCGTGAGGATGCGTTCCGGTTCGCCCGGGTCCTGACGGTGCCGGTCATCGCGCTGGCCGGTGGGTTCGGTGTGTGGACCCAGCTGGCCCACGGCAGATCCTGGACCTGGCTCGCCCTGGCCGCCGCGGTGTCCGCACTGCTGGCAGCGGTCGCGCTGATGTGGAGCCAGAGCCGGGAAGGATGGGCGTTCTTCTCGATGGTGCTCGTCGTCGCGTCCGTGGCGGTGCTGATCTTCGGGTCGCTGTATCCGAACCTGTTGCCGTCCACGCTGAACCCGGAGTGGAGCGTCACGATCTTCAACGGGTCGTCGACGCCGTACACGCTGAAGATCATGAGCTGGGCCTCGCTCACGCTCCTGCCGTTGGTCCTGGGCTACCAGGCGTGGTCGTACTGGGTGTTCCGCAAGCGCATCAGCGCCGACTCGATCCCCGAATCCATCGGATTGTCGAGGCGTTCGTCCTGACAGACACCTCGCGCGCCCCGATAGACCCGCGGCTGTGGCGGGCCTCGGCGGCGATGCGCCGATTCCTGGTCGCCACCACGGCGTGCGGTGTGCTGATCGCGGCGACCACCATCGCCTCGGCGATCGTCCTCGCCGGGATCGTCGCCCGCGTCATCACCGATCCCGCCTCCCGCGACCTCGCCGTCCTGACTGCGCCCATCACGCTGCTGGCAGCCCTGTGGGTGCTGCGTGCGCTGGCCGTGTGGCAGCAGGGGAAGCTGGCGCAACGCGGCGCCAGCGCGGTGATCGCCGACCTGG
>CAXEZH010000011.1:0-10352 GCA_964000695.1 uncultured Mycolicibacterium sp.
GACAAACCCACCTCGGGCGAGATCCGCATCGGCGGAACGGTGGTCAACGACCTGGGGCCTGGGCAGCGCGACATCGCGATGGTGTTCCAGAACTACGCGCTGTACCCGCACCTGTCGGTGGCCGAGAACATCGCCTTCCCGCTGCGGGCGACCCGCACCCCGCGCCGCGAGGCGCTCGCGCGCGCCGCGGAGATCGGTGAGTCGCTCGGGCTTTCGGCGCTGCTGGGCCGAAAGCCGAAGGACCTCAGCGGCGGTCAGCAGCAGCGCGTGGCGATCGGTCGGGCCATCATCCGCGAACCGTCGGTGTTCCTGTTCGACGAGCCGCTGAGCAACCTCGACGCCAAGTTGCGGGTCGAGACCCGCACCGAGTTGCTGCAGATCCAGCGCCGCCTGGGCATCACGTCGGTCTACGTCACCCACGACCAGGAGGAGGCGATGACCCTGTCGGATCGCATGGTCGTGATGCGCGACGGCCACATCGCCCAACTGGGCACGCCGCAGGAGGTCTATGCCCGGCCCGCCGACACCTTCGTCGCGACGTTCGTCGGCAGTCCGAAGATGAACCTGCTCGAGGGCACGCTCAGCGGCGGTGTGTTCACCACCGGCGCCGGCGTGGCACTGGCGACCGACTGTGCGGCGAACCATGCGTCGGTGACCCTCGGTGTGCGCCCGGACGATCTGCTGCTCACCCCGCGGGCGAGCGACGGCGCCGCGCGGGTCGTGCTGATCGAACACCTCGGCCCCCGGGCCATCGTCACCTTGGAGGCGCACGGTACCGCGCTGACCAGCGTCGTGGAGACCGCACGCCTGGCCGGAATCGGCGAGGGCGCCCGCGTCGACCTCACCGTCCGCGACGGCGGGACACATCTTTTCGACACCCACAACGGCCGGCGTCTCGTCGGCATCGACAACGGATAGGAACACCTGCACACATGACCAGAACAGTTGTGGTGACCGGAGCGGGTTCGGGCATCGGCGCGGCGATCGCCGCCACACTGGCACAACGGGATTGGCGTGTCGTCGTCACCGACCTCGACCTCGAGGCGGCGCGTCGGGTCGCCGCCGGGCTGCCGAACACCGCCGCACGCCACGAAGCCGCCGCGCTGGATGTCACGTCGGCAGAGGCCGCGGCCGAGGTCGCCGCCGACGTGTCCACCCGGCTGGGCTTGTCGGCCTGGGTCAGCAACGCAGGAATCTCGTTCATGCACCGCTTTCTCGACGCGCCCGTCGAGCGCTTCGACCAGACCGTCGACGTCAACCTCAAGGGCGTGTTCGTCTGCGGTCAGGCCGCAGCGCGCGAGATGGTGCGCACCGGGGTGTCCGGAGCGATCGTCAACACGGCGTCCATGGCAGGCAAGCAAGGTCGCGTGCCGTACCTGGCCGATTACGTCGCCTCGAAATTCGGTGTCGTCGGCCTGACCCAGGCCATGGCCTACGAGCTGGGTCCGCACCGCATCACCGTCAACTGCGTCTGCCCGGGTTTCGTCGAAACACCCATGCAGTCAAGGGAATTGCAGTGGGAGGCGCAGCTGCGCGGCACCACGCCGGACGCCGTGCGGGACATGATGCTCGCCGACACGCCGCTGGGCCGGCTCGAGCAGCCGGACGATGTGGCCCAGGCGGTCGCGTTCCTGCTCTCCCCCGATGCGCGCTTCATCACCGGCGAGGCGCTGGCTGTCAACGGCGGCGCCTACATGGACTGACGCCCACCCGAAACATTCCCCACCCATCTGAAGAGAAAGGCACCCCGTGACCACCACCTGGCTCGACGAGGTTTTCGACGTCGCCAAACCCGTCATCGCCATGTTGCATCTGTCCGCCCTGCCCGGCGACCCCGGCTTCGACACCGCGGGCGGCATCGCCGCCGTCGTCGAGCGGGCCCGCACCGAACTCGACGCGCTGCAGAGCGGCGGGGGCGACGGCGGGATGATCAGCAACGAGTTCAGCCTGCCGTACCTGACGAAGACCGAACCGATCACCGCGATCTCGATGGCCAGGATCATCGGCGAACTGCTTCCCGATCTCTCGGTGCCGTTCGGGGTGAATGTGCTGTGGGACGGGCGGGCGTCGATCGATCTGGCGGTGGCCACCGGAGCGAAGTTCGTCCGCGAGATCTTCACCGGCGTGTACGCCAGTGACTTCGGGCTGTGGGACACCAATGTCGGCGAGGTGGCCCGCCACCGGGCCCGGGTCGGCGGCTCCGGGGTGAAGTTGCTGTTCAACATCGTGCCGGAGTCGGCCCAATACCTGGCCGAGCGGGATCTGGCCTCGATCACCCGCACCACGGTGTTCGCCACGCTGCCCGACGCGATCTGCGTGTCCGGCGCGACCGCCGGCTCGCCGACCGACATCGAGGCGCTGCGGGTGGTGAAGGACGCGGCCGGCACCGTCCCGGTGTTCGTCAACACCGGTGTGCGCGCGGAGAACGTGGCCACCCAGCTGGCGGTGGCCGACGGCGCGGTGGTCGGCACCTATTTCAAGAAGGACGGCGTCTTCGCCAACGCCGTGGACAAGTCGCGGGTTCAGGAGCTCATGGGTGCGGCGCGCGAGTTCCGCACCCAGCTGGCCTGACCCGGCTCACGAGTTGGGGGCGGGCTTTCGCAGGCCCACCCCCAGCTCGTCGGGCGGCACCGGATGCCCTTGTGAGCACACCACTTCCACGGTGGCAGGGGCGCCGCAGCCGAGGTGGGTCAGCCGCAGCGGGGTGTCGCCCAAGTGCTTGCGGCCCCATTCGAACATCGCCCACACCACCGGCATCAGTTCAGTGCCCGCATCGGTGAGCACGTACTCGTCGCGGGCGCGCTGGCCCGGTTCGCGATAGGGACGCTTCACCAGCAGACCGGCTTCGACCAGTTCTCCCAGCCGTGCCGAGGTCGCGGCCTTGGTGATACCGACGCGCCGCGCGAAGTCGTCGAAGCGGGTGGTGCCGTAGTACGCCTCCCGCATGATCAGCATGGCCGATCGGGTGCCCAGCAGGGCCATCGTCTTCTCGATCGGACAGCGGCCCGCCGGTGACCAGGTGTCACGGTCGACGAGCGGTCCCTGCAGAACTGTCATGCACATCACTCCACGTCTGGGTAGTAAGTACTGAACCTAGGGTGTTCCATCTAAGTATAGAAAACCCTACCCAGCAGTGAGGCTCAGGAGGACAGATGACCCAGTATTCCGATCGTGACGCCGTGATCGTCGGAGCGGTCCGCACGCCGGTGGGCAAAGGCAAACCCGGCGGGTCGCTGCACCACATTCTGCCCGCGGACCTGCTGGCGCACAGCCTGCGCGAGCTGACCGCGCGCACGGGCGTCGACCCCGCCGAGGTCGACGACGTCATCGCCGGTGCCGTCACCCAGGTCGGTGACCAGGCCGCCAACATCGCCCGCAATGCCCTGCTGGGTGCCGGATTCCCGGAGAGCGTGCCCGGCACGACGGTGGACCGTCAGTGCGGCAGCAGCCAACAGGCGGTCAGTTTCGCCGCCCAGGGTGTGCTCGCCGGCGCCTATGACGTCGTCATCGCCGCCGGCGTGGAGTCGATGAGCCGGGTGCCGATGGGGTCCTCGGTGTTGCCGGGCAGCAACCCCTTCGGTGCCGGCATGGCCGCCCGCTACCCCGACGGGCTGGTCGCGCAAGGTATCAGCGCCGAGTTGATCACCGCGACATGGGATCTGTCGCGCACCCAGCTGGACGAGTTCTCCGCCGAGAGCCACCAGAAGGCTGCGCGAGCAACCAAGGACGGCCTGTTCGACGCCGAACTGGCCCCGATCGCCGGGCTGGCCACCGACGAGATCATCCGCCCGGAGACCACGGTGCAGACGCTGGCTGGGCTGCGACCGGCGTTCCACAGTGACACGATGGCCGCCCGCTTTCCCGACATCACCTGGGCCATCACCGCGGGCAACAGCTCGCCCCTGTCGGACGGCAGTGCCGCGGTGATGATCACCAGCGGTGCCACGGCGCGGCGCCTCGGACTGCGGCCACTCGCGCGCATCCACACGACGGTCGCCGTCGGCTCGGATCCGCTGTACATGCTGACCGGTGTCATCCCGGCCACCCAGAAGGTCCTGACGCGGGCTGGGCTGTCGCTGTCCGACATCGACCTGTTCGAGGTCAACGAGGCGTTCGCACCGGTGGTGCTGGCATGGGCGCACGAGACCGGCGCCGATCTGGTCCGCACCAACGTCAACGGCGGGGCCATCGCGATCGGGCATCCGCTGGGAGCCAGCGGCGCACGCATCATGACGACCTTGGTCAACGCGCTCGAGCAGCGTGACGGCCGCTACGGGCTGCAGACCATGTGCGAGGCCGGCGGCATGGCGAACGCCACGATCATCGAGCGGCTCTGAACGTGCGGATCCGGCGCGTTGGGCGACACCCACGGTGCTTCGGCGCGCCGGATTCGCCCGTCAGAGGCGCGTGAGTTCGAACAGCGGTATCGGGCGGGAGGTCTTGGCTTGGTACTCGCCGAACTGCGGTGCCTTCTCGGTGACCTTCGGGTACGTCGCGTCCCGCTCGCCGGCGGGTAGCTCGCGCACGGCGACGTCGTAGGCGTCGGTCCCGACCTCGATGTGCGCGCGGGGGTGGGCCCGCAGATTGTGCACCCAGGCCGGATCCTTGGGCGCTCCGGCGTAGGAGCCGATGATGATCATCTTCCCGTCGACGGTCAGATACGCCAGCGGGGAGACACGGGGCTGACCGGATTTGGCGCCGGTGGTGTGCAACAGCAGCAGGGTGGCGCCCTCGAACGGGCCGCCCACCACGCCACCGTTGGCGCGGAACTCGTCGATGATCGCCTGGTTGAAGTCGGCCAACGCGGAGCCGTCAGGTGTGGTCATGGCTTTTCCGACGCCTCAGGCTTGGCATCTATTCCGGATTCCTTGCGCTGCTGGGCGGTGATGGGGGCCGGCGCATCGGTCAACGGGTCGACGCCGCCGCCCGACTTCGGGAACGCGATGACTTCGCGGATCGAGTCCATCCCCGCCAGCAGCGCGACGATCCGGTCCCATCCGAACGCCAACCCTCCGTGCGGCGGCGCGCCGAAGGTGAACGCGTCGAGCAGGAAGCCGAACTTGTCCTGGGCTTCGGACTGGTCAATGCCCATCATCGCGAAGACGCGCTCCTGGACGTCTCGGCGGTGAATACGGATCGAACCGCCGCCGATCTCGTTGCCGTTGCACACGACGTCGTACGCGTCGGCCAGCGCAGACCCCGGGTCGGTGTCGAAGGTGGCCACCGACTCGGGCTTGGGCGCGGTGAACGCGTGATGCACCGCGGTCCACGCCCCCGAGCCGACGGTCACGTCCCCGGCGGCGGTGGCCTCGTCGGCCGCTTCGAACAGCGGCCAGTCCACCACCCAGGTGAACGCCCATGCGTCGGGGTCGATCAGGTCGAGACGCTTGGCGATCTCGATGCGGGTGGCGCCCAGCAGCGCGCGGGCCGACTTCGCCGGCCCGGCAGCGAAGAACACGCAGTCACCCGGTGCGGCACCGACGTGGGCGGCCAGGCCGGCCCGCTCGGTCTCGGACAGGTTCTTGGCGACCGGGCCGCCGAGCTCGCCGTCGTCGCCGACCAGCACATAGGCCAGACCCTTGTGCCCGCGCTGCTTGGCGAACTCCTGCCAGCCGTCGAGCGTGCGGCGCGGCTGGGACGCACCGCCCGGCATCACCACGGCACCGACGTAGGGCGCCTGGAACACCCGGAACGGGGTGTCGGAGAAGAACTCGGTGCACTCCACCAGCTCGACGCCGAACCGCAGATCGGGCTTGTCGGTGCCGAACCGGCGCATGGCCTCGCCGTAGCTGATCCGCGGCAACGGCAGCGGCAGGTCGTAGCCGATCAGCGCCCACAGCGCGCGCAGGATCTGTTCGGAGACCGCGATGACGTCGTCGGCCTCGACGAAACTCATCTCGAGGTCGAGCTGGGTGAACTCCGGTTGGCGGTCGGCACGGAAGTCCTCGTCGCGGTAGCACCGCGCGATCTGGTAGTAGCGTTCCATGCCGGCGACCATCAACAACTGCTTGAACAGCTGTGGGCTCTGGGGCAGCGCGTAGAAGCTGCCTGGCTGCAGGCGGGCGGGCACCAGGAAGTCGCGGGCGCCTTCCGGGGTGGAGCGGGTCAGCGTCGGCGTCTCGATCTCGACGAAGTCGTGGTCGGCGAGCACGGCGCGCGCGGCGGCGTTGACCTTGGAGCGCAAGCGGATCGCCTGCCCGGGGCCTTCGCGTCGCAGGTCCAGGTAGCGGTACTTCAGCCGGGCCTCTTCTCCGGCGGTTTCGTCGAGCTGGAACGGCAACGGTGCGCTCTCCCCCAGCACCGTCAACGACGTCGCGTTGACCTCCACGTCGCCGGTGGCGATCTCGGGGTTGGCGTTGCCGTCCGGACGGATCTCGACGACCCCGGTCACCGCGATGCAGAACTCCGAACGCAGGCGGTGCGCCGAGGTCAGCACGTCACCTTCGCGGAACACCACCTGCGCCACGCCGGACGCGTCCCGCAGATCGATGAAGATGACGCCGCCGTGGTCACGTCGGCGGGCCACCCAGCCGGCCAGCGTGACCGTCTGTCCGGCGTCGGCGGACCGCAGCGAGCCGGCGGTGCGGGTGCGCAGCACGAGGCACTCCTCGAAGTAGGGGGTTGCAGACGACTGCTCAGTCTAAGGGGCGACGAGAGCCGGCCTGACTCGACAGCTATGGTGACCTGTCAACCGGGCGTGGAAGGGTTGACAGCATGGCCAAGCGGCATCCCTGCAAGAGGGTCGGCCTGGACTTCGTCGAATCTGCGCCGTACCGGTTCGTCAGCGCGGTCGACCTCGCGATCACCCCGGAACAGCTGTTCGAGGTGCTCGCCGACGAGACGTCCTGGCCGCACTGGGCCAGCGTCATCACGAACGTGACCTGGACCAGCCCTGAGCCGCGCGGCGTTGGCACCACCCGCACGGTCGAGATGCGCGGCGGAATCACCGGCCACGAGGAGTACCTGGTCTGGCAGCCCTGCACCCGCATGGCGTTCCGCTTCAACGAGTCCACCACCGGCGCCATCGCGGCGTTCGCCGAGGACTACCGCGTCACCGAGACCGCGGCGGGCTGCCATCTGACCTGGATCATGGCGCTGGAGCCCAACGGTCCGGCAGGTCGGTTGGGTCTGTTCACCGGACGCCCGGTGATGGGTTGGCTGTTCCAGCGTTTCCTGCACAATCTGCGCGCCTACACCGACGAGCGCTACTCCACCGCCCAGACCTAGAACACCGGGCAGGTTGGTCACACCGAGCAGACCCCGAGGCACGGGCGCCGGACTAGTACACCGCGGCCCACGCCGCGCGGCGCGGTCCATCCGGGTCGGGCGCCATCACGTCGCGGGCCGAGGTGATCAGCCGGGTCAGCCGCTGCGGGGTCCGGTACACCGGCCAGTGGGCATCGTCGACGCTCGGGGTCTCACGGGCGAAGTCCAGCCAGGCGCGCTGCATGCGGCGGCCCACGGCGGGCTGGAAGCGCCGGCCCAGCGGATGCAGCTTGCGGCCGATGAACGAGGCGTAGCTGTGCTGGATGTGCACGATCTCGCTGCCGTGGGTGGCGCCGAGACCCAGCATGCGCAGGCTCACCCCGAAGTGGTCGAAGCGGTACATCCGGGTCGGCGCGTATGCGCTGTAGGCGTCGGCGAACGCCCATGCGGGACCGCCGAACATCACATCGGAGCCGATGGCCAGCAACGCGCTGCGCCGGGGGTACCGCGGATAGGCCTGCAGCACCGACTCTTTGACCTCTGGTCCGGTCCGGTCGAAGCAGGCCTCGATGGACGCCTCGGTGGTGGGCAACATAGGCGGCTTGGTCCAGGCGAACATCGAGGCCTCGTGACTGTTGGTCCCGATGATCAGGGGCACCTGCGCCAACTGCCCGGCGCGCGCCGCGTCGATGGGGTGACGGGGCAGCAGTTCGGTGCCGTGGGTCAGCCCGTAGGCCAGCGTGGGCGTGGTGGCGGCGCTCTCGAGCTGGACCATGCCCGCGGCGTGGCGCAGCCGGCGTTGAGGCAGCTCCTTGACGCAGTCGACGGGCACGCCGAGATGAGTCATGAAGGCCTGGGCGCGCTGCGCACGGAGTTCCCGGTCGGCGATCAACGGCAATGCCGGACTCTGCGCGATCGCGCGGTGCACCAGTCCCCGCGCAGCGGGGCTGGCCAGCAACGCCAGCACCGAGGTGCCGCCGGCGGACTCGCCGAACACCGTCACGCGCTGCGGATCGCCACCGAACGCGGCGATGTTGTCGCGCACCCACCGCAGCGCCGCGATCTGGTCGCGCAACGCCAGGTTGTCGTCGAATCCCTCACCGAGATCACCGAGCTCGAATCCGCCGAACACCCCGATCCGGTAGGTGAGATTGACCACGACCACGTTGCCGTTGGCGGCCAGCCGAGACCCGTTGTACAGCTGGAACTGCCCGGCGCCGTAGACGAACGCGCCGCCGGGGATCCACACCATCACCGGCAGCGACGCCGTGGTGTCGGGCGACCACACCGTCAGCGTCAGACACGCCTCGTCGCGCACCTTGGGGTCATCGCGCCCACCACCGACGAACGACTTCGTCTGCGGCGGCAGCGGACCGTGCTCGCGTGCGTCCCGGATGCCCGACCACGGCTTCAACGGCCCCGGCGCCTGGAAACGACGCGGCCCGACCGGCTGCTCGGCGTACGGCACGCCCCGCCACACCCCCACCCCGCCCTCGGTGTCACCCCTCAGATCACCCGATGGGGTGCGCACGACGGTGGGATGTCCGGCGACGACAGGCACGCAACGAATCGTAGTGTGCAAAGCTGAACTGGCCTGGCTGCCAGGCCGGTGAAATGGGGTGATGCGATGACCTTCAACGAGGGCATGCGGATCGATACCAGCACCACGTCCACCAGTGGAGGTGGGCGTGGGCCGGGACGCGGGATCGCGATCGGCGGCGGGCTGGGCGGGCTCGTCATCGTCGTGGTGGCGTTGCTGCTCGGCGTCGACCCCAGCTCGGTGATGTCGCAGCAGCCTCAGCTCGACACGCAGGGGGTGGACGCGCAGGGCTTCGACCTGTCGCAGTGCCAGACCGGCGAGGACGCCAACGAGATCGTGCAGTGCCGCGTGGTGGCGACGGGCAACTCGGTCGACGGGGTGTGGGCGCAGTTGCTGCCCGGATACACCCGCCCGGCCATCCGGCTGTTCACCGGGTCAGTGAACACCGGCTGCGGGCCGGCGTCCAGCGAGGTGGGCCCGTTCTACTGTCCCGTCGACCAGACCGCCTACTTCGACACCGATTTCTTCGACGTGTTGGTCGACCAATTCGGTTCCAGCGGCGGTCCCCTGGCGCAGGAGTACGTGGTGGCCCATGAGTTCGGCCACCACGTGCAGAATCTGGAAGGGGTGCTGGGCCGCGCCCAGCGGGATCCGAAGGGCGCCACCGGCGCGGGGGTCCGCACCGAACTGCAGGCCGACTGCTACGCGGGCGTGTGGGCCCACCACGCCGCGATCACCAGACAGGAGAGCACCGGGGTGCCGTTCTTGGAACCGTTGAGCGACAGAGACATAGCCGATGCGCTGTCGGCGGCGTCGGCGGTCGGTGACGACCGTATCCAGCAGTCCGCCACGGGCAGGGTCAGCCCCGAGTCGTGGACGCACGGCTCCTCGGAACAGCGACAGAAGTGGTTCACCATCGGCTACCAGACCGGCGATCCGGCCAGGTGTGACACCTTCGCCACCAACAACCTTGGGTAGGCCGACCACGGCGGTCGACGCTGTCGCCGACCGTTACCTCGAGACCTCTGCCGCCCTGGATCCCTGCGGGGCAACCGAATCGGGCATCGCCGGTTACGACGACCAGATCACCGACTACTCCCCGGACGGGGTCGTCGCCCGCGCGGAGGCCGCGCGTACGGCGCTGCGTGAGCTGGACGCGACCGCTCCGGCGGACGCCGCCGACGCCGTCACCGTCGCCGCGATGCGCGAACGCCTCGGTGTGTTGCTCGATCTGCACGAGGCCGGCCTGGATCTGGGCGAGCTGAACGTCATCGCCTCCCCATTGCAGACGATGCGCGATGTGTTCGACCTGATGCCCACCGACACCGAACAGGACTGGACGACGATCAGCCGCCGGCTGGCCCAGATTCCCCAGCGTGCGGCGGGATACGCCGACGGCCTGCGCGCCGCGGTGTCCGCGGGCCGGGCGCCGGCCGCCCGCCAGGTCAGGCGCGGCATCGAACAGTCGGGGCAGATCCAGGAGTTGTTCGTCCGGATGGTCACCGAGGCAGCACCGGGCACCGACGCGCTGCGCGACGAGCTGCACCGCCATGCCCAGGAGGCCGCGAACGCGTACGCGGGATTGGCGCGCGTGCTGCGCGAGGAC
>CAXEZH010000012.1:0-21235 GCA_964000695.1 uncultured Mycolicibacterium sp.
ACAGCCCCTTGCGCCGGAGTCACGCTTGCTACTGTCGCCTGCCACTGACGGGTTGTCTCCTCGACGACCACGCAGTCTGTCGTTCTGCCCGGCGAAGCCGGCTCGGCGATCAACCACACAGCAGCCACCACGACCGAGACGATGGCGGCCGCCGCAATCACAAACCACTTCCAGCGGCTTCGTGTGGGCCCCTGCGGATCAACCGGATTCATCGCGAACCGAGGTGCGACGGGTGGGCCGAGTTCGAAGAAGCTACCCGACGGGTCCTGGTCGAAGAGGGTGAGGCGTGGTGCCACGCGCGCGGAGAGCTCATTCGGACGCACTCGGCCATGCATTGGGACAGGTGCTGCGCAGCTGATCGGCAGTGCCATAGATGGCCTCGCCCGCCTCCATCAGCTGGGCCCGCTCGTCGGCGACCGGCGACGAAGAGTGTGTGCGTTGAATCTCGGAAAGTGCGCTGAATCCTTCTGCCCACGTGGTCAACTCGTCGCGAACCTGCGCCCCGGACACGTTTTGGGCGGCCGCTCGGACCTTTTCCGCAAACTGTGCGTTGAGGTCGCCACCGGTCTGATCACGTCCGTTCATGGCGCGGAACTCTTCGCTGAGCTCTGCAACGACCTCGCAGTCCGTGGCGGTCGCGGATCCGGGTTCGCCACCGCATGAACTGATGATCATCGCGGCAACACTGCATCCTGCGCCCAATCGCAGCAGGCGGATCACAGTCCCGCCACTCAGCACGGCTCAACCTCGCGTGTTCATGGGCTTGTCGGCGGATGGCAACGGGATCTGGGCCTGCCCGCCGCCGTCACCGGTACCGAGTTCGAGGTCGCCGCTCAGTGCGTGATACTCCGCACCGATCCCGCCGATCCGGGTGGAGATCGAGTGCATGTCCGCGACAGCGCGCTCGAGAATCTCGACGATCTCTCCGGAACCTCGGCTCACCACCGGATACAGCATCCGCTCACCCTCGGCTGTCCGCGGGACCTCCGACGCCGCGTCGAGCATCCACTGCCGCACGCCGTCCAACTCACGCCGGCCGGCGGCCACCACCTCGGCGGACTTGTCGACCTCGGCGCGCAACTGAGCGTCGAGCCGGGCCGCTTCACCCAACACCGCGGTCTGCTTGTCGTTGGCTTGCCCGTAGGCGTCCGAACCGGGGCCGCGCCAGTGCTGACCCGGACCGCCCCCCGCCACCTCGGCCTGCAGCTCCAGCAGAGCCGGGCTCTGGTCGTAGGCAGATCCGTCCTGTGGGGCGCCGTCGCCGAAGGCGGCCCGCGCCCTGGACCACGTCACCAGGAAAGCGTCCAGCACCCCCACCGTCACGCTCCCTCCCTCGACAAACGAGTCTAGGGCCGCCGAGAGGAGGGCAGGGGCACCAAAAGGCTCAGCGCGGTGAGACGCCCGCCGACAGCACCCGGATGCCGCTGATCAGCCCGTCGATCAGGTTGCCCTCCTGGAACGACGCGGCGGCGGCCGACACCCCCAGCGGTGCGGACTCCTCGATGCCGCGGCCCTTGACCTCCGCGCCGTAGACCACCTCGATGGCCTTCTGGTTCGGCGAGACGGCCAACAACACCGCGTTGTCGGGGGTCGGCACCCGGGCCAGCAGCTCGCGCGCGGTCGCGGCGGTGTCCTCGCCCAGGTCACCGATGTAGACGGCGAAGCGGGCCTTGGCGTTCCGCGAACCGAACTTCAGCGCGTTGTCCAGGATCACCAGTTCCTTGGTCGGGAACGGGTAATGCACGGACAGCTCACCCGGCTCGGTGACCGCGGAGATCCGGCCGCTGGACGTGATCGCCGAGCCGTAGGGCAGCTCCGCGAGCTCGGTGGACGTCACCCGGGAAACCTCACCACTTGCCACTTGCGCCACCTCCCACCGTCAGATGCGAACCGTGGCCGCCGTGCCCGTGGTCGGCCGGCTCGTCGGCCGCCCACAGGATCGGATCGTGCGTCCACTGTTCGGACATGTCGTACGTCGCGGGGTGCGGCCCTTTTTTGGTGAAGATGAACAGGGACAACACCGCCGCGAGCGCCAACGGAATCAGCACGAAGCTCGCGTGCAACATCGCTGTAGTGCTCACGCGGAAACGTTAACCCACCGGCCGGTCAGGCCGCGCCCTCACCCAGGTATCTCACCCAGGCCGGGTCGAGTTCCTTGATGCTCGACAGCAGCCGCCAGTGCTGCCCCTTGGGCGGCAACGGGGTGACGTGCAGCGTCCAGCCCAGTTCGGTCAACAGCTTGTCGGCCTTGCGGTGGTTGCACCCCGAACAGGCGGCGACGCAGTTCTCCCAGGAATGGGCGCCGCCGCGGCTGCGCGGGATGACGTGGTCGACGGTGTCGGCCTTGCCTCCGCAGTAGGCGCACCGAAACCGGTCCCGATGCATCAACGCGGCCCGGGTCATCGGGATCCGGGCACGGTAGGGCACCCGCACGAAGGTCCGCAGGCGGATCACCGAGGGCACCACGATGGTGCGCGTGGCCGAGTGGATCACCGGGCCGAGGGGGTCGTCGTGCACCACGTCGGCCTTGCCGCACATCACCATGATGATGGCCCGACGCATCGGCAGTGCCGTGAGGGGTTCGTAGGTCGAGTTGAGCAACAGGACGCGTCGGCGGCCCCAGATCGAGGGTTCTTGGCTGGCGCTGACAGTGACCTCGACGCTGTGCAGCGCGCGCGGAGCGGTACCGGTTGTCGGCCCTGGAGAGCCCGTCGCGGCCCGGTGGTGCCGGTGGCCGCGACCGTTCTTGCGCTGCGCCATACGTCCTCCGACCGACAGTCCACCACGATTCCCCCCTCAGTGCACGGCAATTCCGCCTGTGTTCGCTGGTCAGTCGAATGAACATCTCGTGACCGGACGCGCTGGACGGGGCTGCGGCGGCGATGGCCCACAATGGAGGGGATGAGTGCGCAGACAGGTCCCGCCGGGCAGCAGCAGTCGTTCTACGAAGCGGTCGGCGGGCACGAGACGTTCCGCACGATCGTGAGGCGGTTCTACGAGCAGGTGCGCGAGGACGAGATCCTGCGCCCGCTGTACCCCGACGACGACCTGGACGGCGCCGAGGAACGGCTGCGGATGTTCCTCGAGCAGTACTGGGGCGGTCCGCGCACCTATTCCGACCAGCGCGGCCACCCACGGCTGCGGATGCGCCACGCACCCTTTCGGATCGGCTTCCTGGAGCGTGACGCCTGGCTGCGATGCATGCACACCGCGGTCGCCGAGATCGACGCGCAGACCCTCGATGAGGATCACCGACGGGAGCTGATCGCCTACCTGGAGATGGCGGCGCAGTCGATGGTGAACTCGCCGTTCTGAGAAGCACCGGTCATCTCAGCACCACCGCCGGATCCCCGCGCCGGCGGTAGACGGTGCCGAACCGCGCGTCGACCCGCAGCCAGGAGGGGGTGGCCCGCACCCGGACCACCTCGTCGGCGGCGACGGATTCGGGTGCGAACTCCGGCCCCCCGCCGGTCTGGGGCAGGAACCCCATCGACGTCAGCGCGAAGACACACCGCATCGGGATTCCGACGCTGTCCTGGCCCGCCGAGACGCCGACGACTTCCTGATCGAGCAACGATGCCGGCGGGCCGTGTGCGCTCGAGTGCTCTTTGACCAGCTCGGAGCCGCGGTGGGCGAGGTCCAGCACCGCTCGGGCGGGCACGTCGTCGAGGTGGACGAACCCGGTGTCCGGCGGGAGTGCACCGCGCCAGGCCGAATCCATCGGGAACCCGGGGTCGACGTAGCCGTCGCTTCCCACCGCGCCGAGCCCGCTCTGCAGCTGGTCGGCGCCGGCGCACAGGTCGGCGGGCCGGATCCGGCCGTCGACCACCCTGCTGGCCAGGACGTCGAAGCCGGTGGCGAACCACGCGACCACCCCGCCGGCGGGACGCGCGCGCAGCCTCACCACCGCGGCGTCGTCGAGCCGCTGTGCGCGATCGGCGAACGTCGACAGATCTTCGCGGTCGGCGGGGTCGTCGAGCCAGATACCCCGCTCGGCCCCGGTCACCGCATCCACTGCTGCAGGTACTCCCGCTGGGTGTCCGACAACCGTTGCAGCCGCTGCTCCTGAATGTGCACCGCCGCCAGTTGTGTCGTGGCGATCACCGCGGGCCGGGAGTCCGGCGCCGCGCCGACCGAGCGGACCTCGTAGCCGACGGTGAAGTCGACGGCCCGGACGCGCTTCGACCACATCGTGACCTGCAGCGGCGAATCGATCAGCCGAAGCTGGCCCTTGTAGACGATGTTCACCTCGGCGATCAGCAGTCCGATCGTGGTGATCTGCTCGCCGAACGGTTCCCGCAGGAACGGGATCCGGGCCTCCTCGAGAATGGTCACCATCGTCGCGTGATTGATGTGCTGGTACATGTCGATGTCCGACCACCGCACATGCACCGGGGCGGTGAAGCCGACGGGCGCCGTCACGCGGTGGAACCCGTTCCGCTGGTGCGGGTCATGCTGCGGATCTGCCGCGCCGCGACCGACAGCGTGGCCAGGTCGTGCTCACCGCTGTCGTAGAGCTCCGAGAGCGTGCGGGTGGCGCGGCTGATGCGCGAGCTGTTGCTCATCTCCCATTCGGCGATCTTCTCCTCGCCGGTCTCGTCGGGCTCACCGACGGCCAGCACGTCGAAGCACAGCGCGCGCAACGAGCCGTAGATGTCGTCGCGGATCGCCAGCCGCGCCAGGGAATGCCAGCGGTCCTCGCGGGACAACCGCGACACCGCGGTGAGCAGGCTGTCGGTGTTGAGATGGTCCATCAGCGCGAAGTACGTGTCGGCGACCTCGGCAGGGTCGCGGTCGACGATGTCGGCGATGTCGATGACGTCGAGCAGGCTGAACTGGTACAGCGCCGTGGCGACGGAGTAGGCCAGTTCCTGGGGCGCGCCGTCGGCGGCGAACTCGCCCGATTCCCGCTCGACGATCGCCTTGTCGTCGCCGCGCAACCATTCCGGCATCCTCGGGGTCAGCGCGGCGACCTTGTCGGCGAACCGGTTGATCTCCGCGCCCACGGCCAGCGGCTGGGGGCGGTAGTTCAGCAGCCAGCGGGCCGACCGGTCGATGAGGCGGCGCAGATCCAGCGTCATCCGGTCGGTCGCCGCCACCGACGCCCCGGCGGTTCCGGCGGCCATGATCTGCCGCCACACCCGGTTCAGGCCGAAGATCGCGTCGGCGGCCGCGAAACTGCGGATGGCGTCGACCGGGGCCACCCCGACGTCCTCGGAGACCCGGTAGGCGAACGAGATGCCCGACGTGTCGACCACGTCGTTGACGAGCATGGTGGCGACGATCTCGCGCCGGAGCTGATGGGAGCGGATGTCCGAGGCGAACCGGTCGCGCAGTGTCGTCGGGAAGTAGGACGGCAGCCGCGCGGCGAACACTTCCTGATCAGGCAGGTCGCCGGCGAGCAGGTCGTCTTTGAGGGCGAGCTTCACGTGCGCCATCAGCGTGGACAGCTCCGGAGAGGTGAGCCCGATGCCGGCCTCGGCGCGGCGGTTGATCTCCTTGTCCGACGGCAGGGCCTCGAGCTCACGGTTGAGCCCGCGCTCAGCGACCAGCTGGCGGATCATCCGGGCGTGCACCGACAGCAGGCTGGCGGCGTTGGCGCGGCTGGTGCCCATCAGGTCGTTCTGGTCCTCGTTGTCCAGCAGCACGAGGCGACCGACCTCGTCGGTCATCGACAACAGCAGATCGGTGCGGTCCTCGGGGGCGACCTTGCCCGCGGTGACCAGCGAATCGATCAGGATCTTGATGTTGACCTCGTGGTCGGAGCAGTCCACTCCCGCGGAGTTGTCCAGGGCATCGGTGTTGATCCGGCCGCCGATCAGGTCGAACTCGACCCGGCCCAGCGACGTGACCCCAAGGTTGCCGCCCTCGCCGATCACCTTCGCCCGCACCTGGTTGGCATTGACCCGGACCGCGTCGTTGGCGCGGTCGCCGACGTCGGAATCGGCCTCGGACTCGGCCTTGATGTAGGTGCCGATGCCGCCGTTGAACAACAGGTCGGCCGGGGCCTTGAGGATGGCTTTGATCAGCGCGGGCGGCGTCAGCTCCGAGACGCTGTCGTCGATGCCCAGCGCGGCCCGCGCTTCGGCGCTGATGGTGATGGACTTCTGCTGGCGGGTGTAGACCCCGCCGCCTTCGCTGATCAGCGACGTGTCGTAGTCCTCCCAGCTGGAGCGGGGCAGGTCGAACAGCCGCTTGCGTTCCCGCCAGGACGAGGCCGCGTCGGGGTTCGGGTCGATGAAGATGTGGCGGTGATCGAAGGCGGCCAGCAGCCTGATGTGCTCGGAGAGCAGCATGCCGTTGCCGAACACGTCACCGCTCATGTCGCCGATGCCGACCACGGTGAAGTCCTCGGACTGGGTGTCGACGCCCATCTCGCGGAAGTGCCGTTTGACCGATTCCCAGGCGCCCTTGGCGGTGATGCCCATGGCCTTGTGGTCGTAACCCACCGAACCGCCGGAGGCGAACGCGTCACCCAGCCAGAAGCCGTAGGAGATCGCGACCTCGTTGGCGATGTCGGAGAACGTCGCGGTGCCCTTGTCCGCGGCGACCACCAGGTAGGCGTCATCGCCGTCGCGACGCACCACGTCCGGGGGCGTGATGATCGCGCCGGTGGCTTTGTCGACGTTGTCGGTCACGTCGAGCAGCCCGGCGATGAACAGCCGGTAGCAGGCCACGCCCTCGTCCCGGGTCGCCTCGCGGTCGACGGCGGGGTCGCCGGTGCGCACCGGCGGCCGCTTGACGACGAACCCGCCCTTGGCGCCGACGGGGACGATGACGGCGTTCTTGACCGCTTGGGCCTTGACCAGGCCCAGGATCTCGGTCCGGAAGTCCTCCCGGCGGTCCGACCACCGCAGGCCGCCGCGAGCGACGTAGCCGAACCGCAGGTGCACACCCTCCACCCGCGGCGAGTAGACGAAGATCTCGAACTTCGGCCGCGGGAGCGGTAGTTCGTCGATGACCTCCGGGCTGAGCTTGAACGACAGGACGTTGCTCCCCCGCGCGGATTCTGCGCGTTCGACGAAGTAATTGGTGCGCAACGTGGCCTGGATCATCGATGCGAAGGCGCGCAGCACCCGGTCGGTGTCGAGGCTGACCAGCGCGTCGATGTCTGCGGACACCGCGGCCACGGCGGCCTGCGCGTCGCGCCGGTGACCGCCGTCCTCGGCGTGCTCGGTCGGGCAGAACAGCGCTTCGAACAACGCCATCAGGGATCGCGCGGTGGCGGCGTTGTCGTTGAGCACCTCGGCGATGCGCGTCTGGCTGTACGGGAAGCCGGCCTGCTTGAGGTACTTGGCGTAGGCCCTCAGCACCGCCACCTGCTGCCAGTTCAGTTCGGCGCGCAACACCAGCTCGTTGAACCGGTCGATCTCGGCGTGGCCGTGCCAGATGGCGGTGACCGCGTCGGCGAAACGTTCTGCGGTGGCGTCGCGTTGCGGCCCCGGTGGGGCTTCGGGGATGTCGCCGTGGGGGGACACCTTGAACTGATAGATCCACACCTGCAGCCCGTCAGGCCGTGTGACGGTGAACGGTCGCTCCTCGAGAACGACGACCCCCATCGACTGCAGCATCGGCAGCAGTTGACTCAGCGACGCCGACTGCCCGCCCAGGTACCACATGAGGTGCGAGACGCCGCTCTCGTCGCTGTCGGAGAGCACCAGCTTGACCGCGTTGTCCTCGAGTTCCTCGATGATCGCGATGTCCGACAGCGCGTTCAGCGGGGAGATGGCCTGCTTGTACACCTCGGAGAACGCACCGGCGTAGTGCTCGGCGGTGACCTGGTCGATCGAGCCGGCCTTGACCGCGCCCAGCAACCGGTCTCCCCAGGTGCGCGCCGCTTCGGTCAGCAGGTCCTGGATGCGGTTCTGCGCGGTCTCGGACACGTCGATGTCCTGCAGCCGCGACCCTTCGGGCAGGCGGACCGTGAAATGCACCACCGCCCAAGGCGATTCGCTGACCCGCGCGGCGTAGTCGATGCTGACGCCGCCGAGCTCGCGGACCAGGATGTCCTGCATCTCCAGTCGCACCACGGTGGTGTAGCGGTCTCGCGGCAGGTAGACCAGGCACGACACGAAGTGCGCGAGCGGGTCGGCCCGCATGAACAGCAGGGTGCGGCGGCGCGAGCCGAGGTCGACCACCGCCATGGCCATGTCGAGCAGACCGCGGGCGTCGAGCGCGAACAGCTCGGCGCGCGGGATCGTCTGGATGATGTCGAGCAGCAGCTGACCGGGGTGGCTCGGATCGCGGTGCGCCAGCGCCAGCGCGTCGTTGACCCGGCGTGACACCAGCGGGATGTCGAGCACGTTGGCGTTCATCGCGGCGACGGTGAACAGTCCGACGAACCGGTGTTCGACCGCCTCGGCACCGTCCTCGCCGGCCGGCCAGGGCTGTTCCCGGACGACGACGATCTGCGGGTAGGCGCCGTAGCGCAGGAAGCTGGGGATGGTGGCCTGCGCCAACGCCAGGATCTCCCCGCCGGCGGTCAGCTGCGGCAGCACATCGTCGCGCAGCCGCAGCACGCCCAGGCGACTTCCCGCGTCGATGGTCGCCTCGCCGCCGCGCACAGTGCACCGCTGATACCCGAGAAGCACGAAGTGACCGTCGGCCAGCCACCGCAGCAGCGCGGCGACGTCCTTGCGGTCCGCGCTCGGGAACCGTCGTCCGGTGTCGCTGTCGAGTTCGGCGGCCAGGCCACGCAGCGTCGCGGCCATGTCGGCGGAGTCGACGGCGATCTGGCGGGCGTCGGCGAGCGCGCCCGGCAGCAGCCGCTCGGCCTCCTCGATGGCGCGCCGGTCGGCCGACGCGGACAGCTCGACGTGCACCCAGGTTTCGTCGATGCCGTCGCTGAACTCGGCCTTGGACGCCGGGGCGATGTCGAGCAGTTCGCCGTCGGCCCCGCGGCGCACCCGGAACAGCGGATTCATGATCGCGCTGTAGGCCACGCCGAGGCGGTGCAGCAGCACCGTCACCGAATCCATCAGCAGTGTCGCGTTGTCGGTGACGATCTGCAGCGCCGGGCCGAAGCCGCCGGGGTCGTCGGGTCCGTACACCGCCACCCGGGTGGTGCCGGCCGGCCTTTGCCGGCCGAGGCGGTATTGAGCTTCGACCAAGGCCGGGTCGGGCACCGCCCCGGCCGCCGGCCGGCTCATCGGGCCGGTGACCGCGGCCTCGGACCCCGGTGCGCCGCCATGCGGCCCCCGGTAGGTCTCGAGGTACGCGGGCGCCAGCCGTTCGACGACCCGTGAGGTCGCGTCGTCATCAACCTGGCCGCCGATCGCGCCTGGATTCAACGACATTCGCCGCTCCTGACTCGCACGTGCGCACCGGCCCCCGTTGGCTGTAACCGGCCGTCGCCGAGGATGACGGTTACGTGGTGCGCTCCGACGAGACTAGTCCCGTGTGAGCTTGCGGTGGGTCACCCGGTGCGGACGAGCCGCGTCAGCGCCGAGCCGTTCGATCTTGTTCTCCTCGTATCCACCGAAGTTGCCTTCGAACCAGAACCACTTCGCCTCGTTGTCGGCGTCACCCTCCCACGCCAGAATGTGCGTGCAGGTGCGGTCCAGGAACCACCGGTCGTGGCTGATCACCACCGCGCAGCCGGGGAAGTTCGTCAGCGCGTTCTCCAGCGAGCTCAGGGTTTCGACGTCGAGGTCGTTGGTCGGCTCGTCGAGCAGGATCAGGTTGCCGCCCTCCTTGAGGGTCAGCGCGAGATTGAGCCGGTTACGCTCACCACCGGAGAGCACACCGGCAGGCTTCTGCTGGTCGGGGCCCTTGAACCCGAACGCCGACACGTAGGCCCGCGACGGGACCTCGTTTTGCCCGACCTCGATGTAGTCCAGCCCGTCGGAGACCACTTCCCACACAGTTTTGTTGGGGTCGATTCCGCCGCGGGTCTGGTCGACGTAGCTCAGTTTGACGGTTTCGCCGACTTTGACGGTGCCGCTGTCGGGCTGCTCGAGACCCACGATGGTCTTGAAGAGCGTGGTCTTGCCGACCCCGTTGGGTCCGATGACGCCGACGATGCCGTTACGCGGCAGCGTGAACGACAGATCCTTGATGAGCTGTCGGCCCTCGAACCCCTTGTCCAGGTGTTCGACCTCGACCACGACGTTGCCCAGCCGCGGGCCGGTCGGGATCTGGATCTCCTCGAAGTCGAGCTTGCGGGTCTTCTCCGCCTCGGCTGCCATCTCCTCGTAGCGCTGCAGGCGGGCCTTGTTCTTGGCCTGACGCGCTTTGGCGCCGGAACGGACCCACTCGAGCTCGTCTTTGAGTCGCTTCTGCAGCTTGGCGTCCTTGCGCCCCGCCACCGCGATGCGCTCGGCCTTCTTCTCCAGGTACGTCGAGTAGTTGCCCTCGTAGGGGTAGGCCCGGCCACGGTCCAGCTCGAGGATCCATTCGGCCACGTTGTCCAGGAAGTAGCGGTCGTGGGTGACGGCCAGGATCGCACCCTTGTAGTCAGCCAGGTGCTGTTCGAGCCACAACACGCTCTCTGCGTCGAGGTGGTTGGTCGGCTCGTCGAGCAGCAGCAGATCAGGTTTGGACAACAACAGTTTGCACAGCGCCACGCGGCGCTTCTCCCCGCCGGACAGGTGGGTCACCGGCTCATCGGGCGGCGGGCAGCGCAGTGCGTCCATCGCCTGTTCGAGCTGGGAGTCGATGTCCCACGCGTCGGCGGCGTCGAGCTCCTCCTGCAGCTTGCCCATTTCCTCCATGAGCTCGTCGGAGTAGTCGGTCGCCATCAGTTCGGCGACCTCGTTGTACCGGTTGAGCTTGCCTTTGATGGCTACGCCGTCCTCGACGTTCTCGCGCACCGTCTTGGTTTCGTCGAGCTGGGGCTCCTGCTGCAGGATGCCGACACTCGCGCCGGGCTGCAGGAACGCGTCGCCGTTGTTGGGCTGATCGAGTCCGGCCATGATCCGCAAGACGCTCGACTTACCGGCCCCGTTGGGACCGACGACGCCGATCTTCGCGCCCGGAAGGAAGTTCAGCGTGACGTCGTCAAGGATGACCTTGTCGCCGTGCGCCTTGCGGACCTTCCGCATCGTGTAGATGAATTCGGCCATATGCCTGTGATGTCGCCTTTCTCGATCCCGCGGTCGCGCTGCGGGATCATCTCGGACCTCCGCGGTAGTCGGGCCCCATCCTAGGCGTGGCCGCCAGCGCCGTAACCGGCGCTACGCGCTCAGCAGCGACTCGTCGTCGTCGGCGCCGTCCGCAACCTCGGCGTCGACCTCGTCGGGGTCGGCGCCATCGGCTTCGGCAGCGGCGGTGAGCTGCGATGTGGTGTCGGACGGCACCGTCTGCTCGCCGGCCTCGGAGGAGGATTCGGGATGGCGGCGCTTGTCGATCCGCACGATGCAGCGCGCCACGTCCGGCCCCACCGAGGTGGCCCGTATCTCCAGCGAGGACCGCCGGTTGCCGTCGCGGTCCTCGTACTCGCTGGTGTAGACGTGTCCAACAACGATGACCGCGTCTCCCTTCCCGAGCGCGGCGCCGACGCCGGTGACCAGCCGGCCCCAGCAGTTCACCGTCGCGTACAGCGAGTTGCCCGGCTCCCAAGCGCCGTCGGCGGTGCGTCGGCGGGAGTTGCTGGCCACCCGGAACTTGATGAGTTCCTGGTCCCCCACCCAGCGCCGGTCCGGGCTGGTGACGATGGTTCCCACGACGGTGATCGGTGTCTCGAACATGGCGGTGCCTCTCTCGTTTCTCTGGCATCGGGTCGGGAACGGCGCCCGGCCCGTCGGTACACCGCCATTGACCTCCCGACCTCCGACACCGCACACCGCGCCAACCCGCTCAGGAGCATGTCCTGTGGATCAATCGGGCATTGGGGACAATCGCCGAATAGGTTGAGCCGATGACATCGGCTTCGGGCCATGAGCGGCCGGTCCTGCGCGTGTCGGTGGCGGGCCGGGTCAGCGCAGACGCCGTCCGCGCGCTGCGCGACGACGAAGATCTCCATCTTGTCGGCGCGACCACACCCGCCGATGTGGTGGTGGCACCGGCGACCGAAGGCGACCTTTCGCGGCTCGTCACATTCGTGCCGACACCCGCGGCGCTGGGCGAAGCGCTGGCCGTCGGCGCCGACAACCTCGGTCCGGCCAACCGGGTGCTGACGACGCTGGCCCGTGCGGCCAGCGGTGTGTCGTGGCCGGCTGACGTGCGGCTGGCCGCTCCCCCGGTTCCACGGCTCGGGACCGCCCCTCCGGTGACCCAGACGGTCGTCGCGGCGCTGGGTCCGGCAGGTGCGCGGTGGGTGGCCGTCGGCGCCGGGTCTGATGCGGTGCTGGAAGATCGCCGCGGGGAGGTGGACGCGGTCGTCACGGCCTCGACGACGGCAGTGTCAGGAGGGTGCGCGGTTTCGCTCGCGGCCGTCGCCGGCAGACCGGCGCTGACCGTGGCGGCTCGCGCGTTCGAGGACGCCATCGCCTGCGACATCGCCGCTGTGCTCGCGCCACAGCCGACGATCGAGGTGGTGTGGCCGCTGGCCGGCGCCGGCGCGGTGGAGCTGGTGGTGTTCGGCGCGCATCTGCGCGGTGGGGCGTTGAGTCACCAGCTGACCGATCTCGGTGCCCGGTGGGCCGGCGATCTGACGACCGCGCCGCGCTACCGCATGACGGTGTTGCCGACCGTTCCGGCGAAGCCGGCCGTCGTCCGCGCAGCCGAGGGCGAGTCGGGGGCGGCGTTGCACGGCCAGCGCTGGCTGATGTCGGCAGCCGCGCTGGGACGGTTCCTCGCCGCGCTGCCACCGCCCATGCAGTTGGGCAAGGTCGAGTTCGACGACGGCAGCTGGCGCACCGCGTTCGGATGTGACGGCGCTGCCGCCACCGGCCGCGACATCAGTACGTACGGCAGTTGGCCGGCCGCGGTGGCGGCGGGTGCGGTGCCGGAAAACGGGTCGGCCGAAGCGTCAACTACCACCCCGCGGTCGGGACGATAAACGATCTGCTGCATCGGCGCCGCCAGGGCCGACCCGTGCCACCACGCTACCACCACAAATGAATATCTGAACAGTCAGACAGATAAAAACCTTCAGTTTCCGGCTCGGTCGCGCCGGGCCATCTCCGCCAGCATCGCGTTGTACGCCGCCAGATCCGCGTCGTCGTCGCGCTCGGCCGCCCGGTCGAGCCGGGTGGCCGTGCGCTGATCGCTGCGCCGCCACTGCACGAACAGGGCGACCAGGACGATGACCAACGGCACCTCGCCCGCCGCCCACGCGATGCCCCCGCCCAGCTTCTGATCGCCGAGCAGGTCGGTGTGCCAGTCCAGCTTCAGCGACCGGTAGAAGTCCGCGCCCAGCACCGTCGACATGCCCATCAGCACCACGCCGAAGAAGGCGTGCAGCGGCAGCGAGGCGAACACCACACCGAGCTTGGCCAGCGGCGGGATCGGGCGCGGCGTCGGATCGACCCCGATCACCACCCAGTAGAAGAGGTATCCGCTGAGCAGGAAGTGCAGGTTCATCGCCAGGTGTGCGCCGTGGCTGTCGACGACGGCGTCGAACAGACCGCTGAAGTACAGGCCGTAGAAGCCGACGACGAACAGTGCCGTCGCCACGAACGGGTTGGTCAGCACCCGCGAGACCCGGGAGTGCAGCGCCGCCAGCAGCCACTCGCGCGGGCCGGGCGGCTCGTCGCGTCCGGCCGCGGGCAGCGCGCGCAGCGCCAGCGTCACCGGTGCGCCGAGCACCAGCAGGATCGGCGCCAGCATGGACAGCAGCATGTGCCCGACCATGTGCATGCTGAACATCGCGGGCATGTAGCGGCCGATTCCGGACGACGTCGCCGCCAGCAGCACCAGGCAACCGAGCAGCCAGGCCACCAGCCGGCCGGTCGGCCAGGCGTCGCCGCGGCGGCGCAGGCGACGCACGCCGAGCAGGTATCCGACGGCCAGCACGAGAGCCGCGATGCCGAACAGCAGATCGAACCGCCAGTCGAACAGCACCCGGCCCAGCGTGGGCGGACCGGCCAGGTCGTAGCCGATCTCCACCGCGGGAACGGACAGGTCGAGGTCGCGGGGCGGGGGCGGAGGTGTGCGACCCAACGCGACGGCGACACCGAACGTGAGACCGAAGACAACGGCCTCGACCAGCGCCAACCGCACCAGTGCGGCCCGGTCGCCGGCGTCCTTGCGCAATGCCGCCACTCCGCGTCGGCGCTGCGCCCAACCGAGAATCCCCAGCGCCACCAGGGCTGTCACCTTGGCCAGCACCAGCCAGCCGTACCGGCTGGTCAGAAGATCCGCCGGGGCGATCCGGGTCAGCGCATTGACCACCCCGCTGAGCGCCATCGCGACGAAGCACCACAACGCCACCGCCGAGAACCGGCGTGCGGCGAGGTCGGCGTGGCCCCCGCCGCGCAGCGCGTGCACCAGCAGTGCCAGCAGACCGCCCGCCCACAGCGCCCCGGCGATCAGATGAATGACCAGACTGTTGGTCGCCAGATCGTGGGCGCCCCCGGAGGACGAATGCCCGGTCAGAGCCAAGGGCAGCAGCGTCGCCAGCGATCCCGCACACAACACCGGCGTCCACGACCACCGCAGCACCGGGATGCTCGCCAACGACACGACGACGGCGAACACGGCCGTCCAGCGCCACGCGCCGGCCACATCGACGAGGCCCGCGACCGACCAGATCTCCATCGGGTTGAGATGCGCGGCCAACGGCTGGCCGCTGACGTCGGAGACGGTGAGCGCGACCATCAGCGTCGCGCACACCGCCCAGATTCCCGAGGCCACCGTCCCCACCCGCAGCGCCCGGTAGCCGTCGGCATCGAGCACCTGGTTCTTCTGCGGCGGCACCAGGAAGGCGGCGAACAAGAACGAGCCCACCGCGGTGACGGCGGCGATCTCCCCCGCCGCACGCACAGCCGGCAGTCCGTAAATGGTCACCGGGCCGGGGTCGGGCAGCCCCGTCGCGGTCAGTGACTCGGCGACCGACAACGCCGACAGGGCGGCCGCGGTCACCGCGGCCAGCACGCCGACCCCGTAGAGCACCGGCCAGCCCGCGCGCCGGCGCACCCGGTCGGGGGCCACACGACTCGCGGAGGTCATTCGCTCAGCGTATGACCTCGCCGGTTCGGCTCATACCGCGCCGGCCCGCAGCTCGCGCCGGCTGCGCTCCCGGGCAAAGAACTGCGCCCGCGCCGACGCGTCCACCCGTTCCATGTCACTGAGGATCGCACGCAACTCGTCGCGAAAGGCTTTGCGCCGGTCCACCAGGTCGGCGGCCGGGACCAGCAGATTCTGGTCACCGGCAACCTGCCACGCGGTGGTGAACAGCAGCGCCGACGCCGACTCTGCCGAGCGCACGACATTCTGTGCGACGTACTGCTGTCCCACCGCGAGCGCCTGGGCGGTCAGCTCCTTCTCCGAGATGTCGGCCGGGGCCTCCACCAGGACGTCGGCCACGATCCAGTACGCCTCGAAGAACGGCCGCAGCAGGGGGCCCGCGATGGCCGGCCGCTTGGCGCGCAGAACCGCGTCGAGCCGGTCCCCGCCCGCGGCCACGTCCTCTTCCCAGTTGGGCTGCCAGGACATCTCTTCGGCCACATGTGCGCGAAACCCCGCGGAGTCGGCGAAGTAGAAGTCGAACTTCAGCAGATCGCGCAGCCGCATCACCTGGGCCCAGAATGCTTCGAGCCGATGGCTTTCCACGCGGGCCGCGTGCGCCAGCGACAGCTCCACCAGCGAGGTTTCCAGGAAGGCGTCGATCAACGAGTTCCGGTAGAACGCCGCTTCGAGTTCGTTCTGCGGCGCAATGAACCACACCGGCTCGCGGCCGCCGTCTATACGGGTGACCGGGTGTCCGTTGGACAACGCGTCGACCGCCGTTCGCACCCCTTCCTGGGTCCGCAGCCGCAGCGCACTGTTCGTCATCGGCGCCTGTTTGCGCTCCAGGTAGTCGAGCGAGTCCTGCAACGTGTGGTGCAACTGATCGAGGGTCAGCGCGACCCCCCGGGTCGACAACAGCAGTGCTGAGACCAACGCGGTCGCGTTGATCGGGGTGACCTGCAGGATGCGCCACGCCACCTCGAATGCCATCTTCTGCATCGCAAGACGTTTGGCGGCGTCGTCCTGTGTCATCGGGCCGTGCGGCTCACCCAGGTACTCCCGCATGGAGACCGCTTCGGGGAAACGGACGTAGATCTTGCCGTAGTTGCGTTCCCCCTGCGCCTTGATGTAATTGACCAACCACGACAACCCCTCTGGGGTCTTCTCGCCGCCGCGCGCATACGAGGCGTACTCGGCAGTCTCGTGCAGCTGGTCGAAGCTGATCGACACCGGCTGCAGCAGGATGTCGTCGCTGCGCCCGTCCAGGTAGGCGTCTGCGACGTAGGCGAGCAGACCGAGCTTGGGCGGCAACATCTTTCCAGTGCGCGACCGGGTGCCCTCGATCGCCCAGGACAGGTTGAACCGTTTCTCGACGATGTAGCCGACGAATTGGCGCAACACGTATTTGTAGAGCGGGTCGTCGAGTTTGCGGCGCAGGAAGATCACGCCGGAGCGCCGCATCAGCGGACCCATGAAGCCGAACGACAGGTTGATACCCGCAAACGTGTGCACCGGCGGCAACCGGTTCTCCTGCATGGCCACCGGGACGATGGCGCCGTCGAGATAGGAGCGGTGAGAGAACAGCAGTACCGCCGGATGGGACTCCAGGGCGTCGCGCATCGACTCGACTTCGGAGCGGTCGTAGTCGATGTTGGGATCGAACCCGCGGCTGAAGATGGCCCGCCCCAGCGCGGGGATGAGGTCGACGGAGAACCTGCTCCAGCCGGTGCCCAGCTCGTCGAGCATCTCGCCGGCCTTCTCGACGGTGGCGCCAGGAATCTTGTCGAGCCCTTCGCGGAATCGCGCCGACGCGAGCACCTCGGGCTTGATCAGCCGTGGCGATTTGTACTCCGGGCCCAGCAGGCGCAGCTCCACCCGTTCGATCGCCAGGATGGCGCGCCGGATCACGAACCGGGCGAACTCGCGCTCGTTCTCGGCGACGGTCGTGTCGCTCCACTGCTGACGCAGTTCGGAGACCTTGGCGGGCTCACCCGCGACCACCCGCGCGCGGGACGGGTCACGCTTGAGAATGCTGTGCTGCAGCAGTTTCGGTGGGCAGTAGGTGTCGCGGCCCGACAGCACCGCCACCACCTTCGAACGGGTGGGCAGGCCGCCGGGCACCCAGAAGACGCGCACCGGCACGACAGACCGGTCGTCGTCGGCCTCGAGCAGTTGCACGAGCTGAGCGAGCACCGCGGGGGGCGGGTCGTCGTCGGCGGGCAGTTTCAGCACCTCGATCTTCGAGTCGGGATGCTGCTGGCGTTGATGACGTAACCAGTCGGCGAGCAGTCCCTCCTCGGCCGGCGACGACACCGATGCCAACACCAGGGTGTCGTCGACTGCGGAGAACGCGGTGATGTCGTCGGCGCGGATCTTCATGGCCGTCCCCTGGTCCCGGTCCGCTTGGCGGGCGCCTTCTTGGCGGGCACCTTGGTGGCGCTCGCGTTGTCAGCCGTCTTCTTCGCAGCCGCCTTTTTCGCGGGCGTCTTCTTCGCGGGCGTCTTCCTCGCGGGCGCTTTGTTGGCCGTCTTCGCGGCGGGCTTCTTCTCGGCCGAGCGCCGGTAGAGTTCGGGCACCGGCAACTCGTCGTGCGGCCAGTCCTCGAGGGTGTCGAGGTAGAGCTGACGCACCTCGGCGATGCGCTCGTTGAGGTTGTCGTGGGTCCAGTCATCCACCGGAATGGGCGGGTAGACAACGACATCGACGGTGCCCGGGTTGAAGGTGCTGGAATCGCGCGCGGCGATCACTTCGGCGTTGCGGATCACGATCGGCACGATCGGGATTCCCGCCGACATCGCGATGCGGAACGGCCCCTTCTTGAACGGACCGACCTCGGTCGTGTCGAGGCGGGGCCCTTCCGGCGCGATGAGAATGGACAACCCCTTGCGGGCGAGGTCTTCGACCTTCTTGAGCCCCTCGACCGCCTTCTGCGGGTCGTCGCGGTCGATGAAGGCCGCGTCGAGGATCTTGCCGATGGTGCCGACGATCGGGTCACCTTCGAGTTCCTTCTTGCCCACGGAGGTGAAGTTGTCGTTGACCAGGCTGCCGGCGATCAACGGGTCGGCCTGATTGCGGTGGTTGAAGATGAACACCGCAGGACGCTGTGCGGTGAGGTTCTCCTTGCCCAGGACCTGGAGGTTGATCCCGATGGTGGTGAGTAGGGTGCGGCCGAAAACGGAGGTGAAGAAGTTCACCCCGGTGCGTTTGTTGCGGGTCAGCAGGCCCACGCCCAGCGCTCCCGCCGCGACAGGCACCATGCTCGCGATGCCGGCGACAGTGCGCACCTGCGAGACCGGGCTGGCGCCGCTGCGGCTGCTGAACCGCAGCACCGGCCATCCCCGCTTCGCGGCGACCGCGGCCATCTTGCCCGCCGGGTTGGTGGGGCGCGGATTACCGACCAGATACATCAGGGCCACGTCTTCGTCGCCGTCGGCGTAGAAGTAGCTCTTGGACAGGTCGATTCCGTTGTCCTTGGCGAATCGCTGTACGGCCCTGGCCTTTCCGGGCCCCCAGATGATGGGCTCGACGACCTCGCCGGTGATCAGGCCGTTCTCGTCGGTCTCGAACTTGTTGCTGAGCACGTTGTTGATGCCCAGGAACCGCGCGACGGGCTCGACCTGCACGGTCAGCGCCGACGAGCTGAGCACGACGGTGTGACCGCGGGCCATGTGGGCCCGCACGATCTCGCGCATCTCCGGATAGATCCGGCTGACGATCTTCTGCACGAACAGGCGTTCGGCGAGCTCGTCGATGTCGGCGACGGAGTTGCCGCGCAGCATGCGGGCGCCTTTGCCGATGAGGTCCTCGAACTCCGAGCGGCCCAACTGATGGTTGAGCCCGGCCTGCACCATGCCGATGAACTCACCGACCGACATCTGCCGCCGCCGCAGCCGATCCTGGGTCATCACCACGCCGGTGAACCCCGCGACCAGGGTCCCGTCGAGGTCGAAGAAGGCGCCCACCTCCGGGCCGGGCGGAGATGCCCGGACTTCGGCGACGGAGCCGGGCAGACGCATCTGCCGGTTGCCGGGTGTCAGCTCAGATGTCACTGCTGGCCACTTCCGTTGTAGGAGAACACCTCGGTGTTCTCGGTGAAGGTCGCCGGTACTGCCTGGCCGGCGCCGCCGAGTGCAAGTACTTCGTCGAAGCCGGCGAGCAGACACTGCGCGAACAGGTCCGGGTCGGCGATCGAGGCCCGGTCGTAACGGGCGGTGATCGTGCAGTACCCCGACCGGGACACCAACACCACCATCATCGCCACCCCGGGCAGCGGCCCCAGGCCATACTGGCGCAGCACCTGCGCCCCGGCGATGAACGTGTCGCCGGCGTAGACCGGCACATTGCTGGCCTGCACGTCGGAGTTGACGATGGACCCGGCCATCGATTCCAGGACGGTGTCGGGCAGCAGACTGATCAGCGGCGCGATGGCACCGACCATGTCGAGCGCGCGCTCGTCGCGTTTGCGGGTCATCTGTGTCCGGATGTTCTTGATGCGGGCCTCAGGATCGGTGAGACCGATCGGGGCGGCGAGGTTGACCCCGACGAAACGGTTACCGCCGGCGGGGTCGGCTTCGGATCGCAGGTTGACCGGCACCGCCATCGGCAGCGTGTCGATCGGCACCCCTTTGGCCCGGTGGTAGAGCCGCAGAGCACCGCAGACGCCGGCGAGGTAGGCGTCGTTGATCGAGCCGCCCGCCGCCTTGGCGGCGCGGTGCAGGTCCCCGAACTCGATGTCGATCGCATCGCTGCGCGACGACAGACTGCGTCGGCGCAGCAGCGGCGACGGGTCGGCCACCGGGCCGATCACCCGCGCGCCGGACATGGCGTAGTCGATGACGCTGCCCAGTCGGCTGACCGGATCGCGCACCACGTGACCGACGGCCTGCGCGGCGCCGAACACCGCGTCGCGCATCCCGCCGACGACGGTGCCGGGCAGGCGGTTGAGGCCGCGGCGCATCAGATCATTCGGCGACAGGTCGGTCGGGATGGGCAGCGGCGGGGTGTCCTGCGGTGGCGGGTCGCGCTCGAGGTCGTAGAGGTGGGCGAACATCTCGACGCCCCCGACCCCGTCGGTGACCGCGTGGCTGAGGTGAACCATCAGCGCGGCCTGACCGTTCTGCACGCCCTCGATCAGGGTGGCGGTCCACAGTGGTCGGGAGATGTCCAGCGGTGATTGCGCGGCGACCTCGGCGAGGTCCATCACCTGGCGGAACGTGCCCGGCTCGGGCACCCGCACCCGGCGCAGGTGGAAATCCAGGTTGAAGTCCGGGTCGACGACCCAGCGCGGCGCCGCGGTCGGGAGCGTCGGCGTCACCACCTTCTGGCGCAGCCGCAGCACCTTGCGCGAGGCGTTCTCGAACCGGGTGCGGAACAGCTCCCAGTCCGGGGTGGTGTCGAGCAGTTCGACGGTCAGGATGCCCGAGCGGGTGCGGGGGTTGGCTTCGCCACGGTGCAGGATCTGGTCGAGCGGGCTGAGTTCCTCCGGCAGTCCGGCCGCATCCAGTTCCGGCGCGTTGCTCATGGCGACCACGCTAGTCGGCGTGTTCGGGCCGCGAGGCGCGTTTTGCCCGCGTCAGCGTGGCGGAGTCGGCGGAACGACGAGATACACTCCTCGGCGTTGCCTCCGTAGCTCAGTTGGATAGAGCAAGGGCCTTCTAATCCCTAGGTCGCAGGTTCGATTCCTGCCGGGGGCGCCAGTTCAGGGGTGGTTTTCCGCTCCTACGTCAGCCCGCGGCGACCAGCGGGTGGATGCGATCGAGTTCGGCGCCGCACTCAGCCCGCGCACGGTCGGCATCGTAGCGGGCCTGCATGTTGATCCAGAACATGTCCGACAGGCCCAGCGCGCGCGAGAGCCGCAGGCCGGTGTCGGCGGTGATGGCCCGCCGCCCGTGGATGATCTCGCTGAGCCGGGTCTGAGGGACGCCGATTTCCTGGGCCAGCCTGTAGGCGCTGATTCCCATCGGCACCAAGAACTCTTCGGCGAGAATTTCGCCGGGGTGGGTGGGTGCGAAGTCGGCCATGATGTCTCCCCTTTCTAGTGGTAGTCGGTGAGTTCGACGTCGTCGGCGCCGCCGTCGCGCCAGGTGAAGCAGAGGCGGTATTGGTCGTTGACTCGGATGCTGTGCTGCCCCTCGGGGGGCGTCTGTAGCTTTTCCAGCCGATTGCCCGGCGGGACGCGGAGGTC
>CAXEZH010000013.1:0-36112 GCA_964000695.1 uncultured Mycolicibacterium sp.
CTGGCACTGGCCGAACACCCTGACGCCTACCGCGAGCTGCGTGCCGACCCCGCCGTGTTGCCGACGGCGATCGAGGAGATGGTCCGCTGGACCGCGCCGTCGCCGTCCAAACGGCGCACCGTCACCAGACCCGCCACCCTCGGCGGGCAGTCCCTGGAGCCGGGGCAGAAGGTGCTCGTCTGGGAGGGCTCGGCCAACCGCGACGGTGCCGTCTTCGCCGACCCCGAACTCTTCGACATCCGGCGAAAGCCCAACCCGCACATGGGCTTCGGCCACGGCGTGCACTACTGCCTCGGCGCCAACCTGGCGCGGCTGGAGCTGCGGGTGTTGTTCGAGGAGATCCTGGGACGCTATTCCGGGGTGCGGCTCGCCGCCCCGGTCGAGTGGGCCCGCAGCAATCGGCACACCGGTATCCGCCACCTCGTCGTCGAGTTCACGCCATGAGTTCAGGCCACGGCGACTTCGACCGATCACCACAGATGCGGGCTTCGGATGCCGACCGCTCCGCGGTGACGAAAATCCTGGAACATGCGGTAGGTCAGGGGATGCTGTCCCTCGACGAGTACAGCGAGCGGCTGGACGTCGTGCTGGCCGCGCGCACCCGTCCGGAGCTCGACACCGTCATCGCCGACCTGCCTCATGTGCGCCGCGAGCCGGCCCCGGCAGCGCCGGAGGTACTGCGTAGCTGGATGTCGGGCGTGTCGCGCAAGGGCCAGTGGACCGTGCCGCCGCGGCTGCGGCTGGTCACCCGGATGTGTTCGACCACGCTCGACTTCACCTCGGCGGTGCTACAGAGCCCCCTCGTGCACATCGACGTCGACGACTACTGCAGCTCCACCGACCTGGTGTTGCCCGACGGTGCGACCGCCGACCTCAACGGAATCAGCACGGTCGGAGGCTCGACGACGGTGAAGGTGACCACCAGCCCACCGTCGCAACACCTGCACGTCGTCGTCGCCGGACGCGTCCGATTCGGTTCGGTGACAGCGCGGCATCCGTTCGGGACCGCGTTCAAGCGGATGTTCGGGTGATCGACAGGTTCAGTCGGGGCTCGGGATCGCTTTGACTCGGATGCCCGCAGCGCGCAGCTCCAGGGCTGCCAAGCCCCGAATCGCCACCGGATCCTGGTAGCGCCAAGCCCCGACCGGGTCGGCGCTGACCGCCGCCAGCTTCGCCAGCGGGCGGTTGGCCAGCGCCCGCAACGCCAGGAGTTGTTCGCCGGCGGCGGTCGAAGCCAGCGTGATCGCCGTCCACTTGCGCCGGAAGAACCGCACCCGAAGAAAAAGCCACGGCATCATCAACGCCAGGATCGGGGGCGCCGCCACCGCCAGCGCGAGCACCCAGGCCAGCCACGCCGCCGTGACACCGAGGGTCTGACCGGCGCCGGCGATCTCCCGCGCGGCCTCACCCGCCCCGGTCAGCGGACTGGCCAGCGCGTCACCGATCAGCGGGATCCCGTCGGCGCTGTCACCCGCCGAATCCAGATTGCCGGCCACCCCGTTGGCGCCGCTCTGGACCTGATAGCCGAAGTCGGCGATCACCGACACCGCCGAGTGCACCGCCGTGCCGACCATCACCCAGATGACGGTCCAGGTGAGGACCACGACATCGCTGATCACCTGCCGGATCAACCGTGCCGGCGTTGTGGCATAGGGAACCCACCGCGATCTCATGGATCGATCACAGCACACGGACGCGCTCCGGCCGACCGTTAGGCTGGCCCGATGCGTCCCGCTCTGTCCGATTACCAGCATCTGGCCAGTGGCAAGGTCCGAGAGCTCTACCGCATCGACGATGGGCACCTGCTGTTCGTGGCCAGCGACCGGATCTCGGCCTACGACCACATCCTGGACTCCGAGATCCCCGACAAGGGCCGCATCCTGACCGCCATGAGCGTGTTCTTCTTCGACCTCGTCGACTCGCCCAACCACCTGGCCGGCCCGCCCGACGACGAACGCATCCCGGCTGACGTGCTGGGGCGCGCTCTGGTCGTCGAGCAACTGGAGATGCTTCCGGTCGAAGCGGTGGCCCGCGGATACCTGACCGGTTCCGGGCTGATCGACTACCAGAACACCGGGGCGGTGTGCGGCATCGCGCTGCCGGCCGGGCTGACCGAAGCGAGCCGATTCGCCGAGCCCTTGTTCACCCCGGCCAGCAAGGCCGAGTTCGGGCAGCACGACGAGAACATCACCTTCGACGACGTGGTGGCGGCGATCGGTGCCGAGCGCGCCGCCGAGGTCCGCGACCGGACCCTGCACACCTACACTCAGGGCGCCGAGCACGCCCTGACCAAGGGCATCATCGTCGCCGACACCAAATTCGAGTTCGGCGTCGACGCCCACGGCGAGCTCAAGCTCGCCGACGAGGTGTTCACCCCGGACTCGTCGCGCTACTGGCGCGCCGACGACTACACCGAGGGCCAGGTGCAGCAGAGCTTCGACAAGCAGTTCGTGCGTAACTGGCTCACCGGAGCCGAGTCGGGCTGGGACCGGCACGGGGACCAACCCCCGCCGCCGCTGCCGCCCGACATCGTGGCGGCCACCAGGGCGCGCTACATCGAAGCGTACGAACGTATTTCGGGCCTGCGCTTCGACGACTGGATCGGAGGAAACGCGTGAAGCCACCCGTCGCCAAACGGGTCGACACCCGCCGCGAACATCACGGCGATGTCTTCATCGACCCGTACGAGTGGCTCCGTGACAAATCCGACCAGGAGGTCATCGACTACCTCGACGCCGAGAACGCCTTCACCGAACACGTCACCGCCGACCTGGCGCCGTTGCGACAGAAGATCTTCGACGAGATCAAGGCGCGCACGAAGGAGACCGACCTGTCGGTGCCGACTCGGCGGGGTCCATGGTGGTACTACGGCCGCAGCTTCCAGGGCAAGCAGTACGGCGTGCAATGCCGTTGCCCCGTCACTGATCCCGACGACTGGACGCCGCCCCAGTTCGACGAAGCCACCGAGATCCCCGGTGAGCAGGTGTTACTGGACGAGAACGTCGAAGCCGAAGGCCACGACTTCTTCTCTCTGGGAGCGGCCACTGTCAGTATCGACGGCAACATCCTGGCCTACTCGGTGGACGTCAAGGGTGACGAGCGGTACACACTGCGGTTCAAGGATTTACGCACGGGCGAGCGGTATGCCGACGAGATCAGCGGTGTGGGTGCCGGTGCGACGTGGGGTGCGGACGACAACACCGTCTACTACGTGACCGTCGACGACGCCTGGCGACCGGACACCGTGTGGCGTCACCGTCTCGGTTCGGACGCGCCGGACGAGCAGGTGTATCACGAACCCGACGAACGCTTCTGGGTCGCGGTCGGGCGCACCCGCAGCAACAAATACGTGCTGATCGCCGCGGGCAGCGCGGTGACCTCGGAGATGCGCTATGCCGACGCCGCCGACCCCGACGCCAGCTTTCAGACGGTGTGGCCGCGCCGCGACGGTATCGAGTACTCGCTCGACCACGCCGTCGTCGGCGGGGAGGACCGCTTTCTCATCCTGCACAACGACGGGGCGGAGAACTTCACGCTTGTCGACGCCCCCGTCAGCGATCCCACCGACCTGCGCACCCTCATCGAGCACCGCGGCGACGTGCGACTCGATGCGGTGGACGCGTTCGACGGGCACCTCGTGGTCAGCTACCGCGCCGACGCGCTGCCGCGCATCCAGTTGTGGCCGGTCGACGAATCGGGATACGGCCAGCCCAGTGACATCACGTTCGACTCGGAGTTGATGTCGGTGGGGTTGTCGGCCAACCCGAACTGGCGCGCGCCCAAGATGCGCATCGGCGCAACCTCGTTCGTCACGCCGGTGCAGATCTACGACCTGGATCTGGCCTCCGGCGAACGGACGCTGCTGCGCGAGCAACCCGTGCTGGGTGACTACCGCCCGCAGGATTACGTCGAGCGCCGCGATTGGGCGGTGGCCTCCGACGGCGCGCGGGTGCCCATCTCGATCGTGCACCGGGTGGGTCTGCAGTATCCGGCGCCGGTGCTGCTGTACGGCTACGGTGCCTACGAGGCGTGTGAGGACCCCCGGTTCTCCATCGCCCGGTTGTCGCTGCTCGACCGTGGCATGGTGTTCGCCGTCGCGCACGTCCGCGGCGGGGGTGAACTCGGCCGGCCGTGGTACGAACACGGCAAGATGCTGGAGAAGCGCAACACGTTCACCGATTTCATCGCCGTGGCAAGCCATCTCGTCGGCACGGACGTCACCCGAGCGGAGAGCATGGTCGCCTACGGCGGCAGCGCCGGTGGCTTGCTGATGGGTGCGGTGGCCAACATGGCGCCCGATTTGTTCGCCGGGATCCTGGCGAGTGTGCCGTTCGTCGACCCGTTGACCACGATCCTGGATCCGTCCCTGCCGCTGACCGTCACCGAATGGGACGAATGGGGCAACCCGCTGGAGGATCCCGACGTCTACCACTACATGAAGTCCTATGCGCCGTATGAGAACGTCGAGACGCGCCAGTACCCGGCGATCCTGGCGATGACGTCGCTCAACGACACCCGGGTCTATTACACCGAGCCGGCGAAATGGGTTGCCGCACTTCGGCACGCGCAGCAAGATCCCGAGGCTGAAGGTGTCAGGGTGTTGCTCAAGACGGAGATGAACGCCGGCCACGGCGGCATCAGCGGCCGCTACGAGCGGTGGAAAGAGACGGCGTTCCAGTTCGCCTGGATCCTGGAGACCGCCGGCGATATCTAGGCACTGTCAAGATTTCGGTATGATCGGGCGGTGAAGCGGGACAGCTACCACCACGGCGACTTGAAAGCCGTGATCCTCGCGCACGCGGCCGACCTCGTGGCCGAGCGCGGGGCCGACGGGGTGTCGCTGCGCGAGCTGGCCCGTGCGGCCGGGGTGTCGCACGCCGCACCGGCACACCACTTCGTCGACCGCCGCGGTTTGTTCACCGCGCTCGCCGCCCAGGGCTGGCACATGCTGGCGGCGGCGCTTGCCGGCGCCAGACCCGAGTTCACCCACGCCGCCTTGGCGTATGTGCGCTTCGCCGTGGAGCATCCGGGCCATTACGAGGTGATGTTCGACCGTTCCCTGGTCCATCCCGACGACGCTGAACTGGTCGCCGCGCAGGCCGCCGCGGGTTCGGAGCTGGCCGCGGGTGTGGCCACGCTCGACGACCCCCGCGCCAAGGACGACCCCGAGGCCGCGGGGCTGGCGGCGTGGTCGCTGGTGCACGGGTTCGCGATGCTGTGGCTCAACGAAGCGATCGACACCGACGCCGACGCCGTGGCAACGATGCAACGGATGGCCCAGATGCTGTTCACGAAATGAGCCACCGGTACCGTCGGGGTGCATGACCGATTCAGCGCTGAATGACATCCCCCTGACGACGCTCGCTGGCCGGCCCACCACGCTGGCCGAGCTGACCGACGGTGCCGCGCTGGTGGTGAACGTCGCGTCCAAGTGTGGGCTCACCCCGCAGTACGAGGGGCTCGAGAAGCTGGCCAAGGACTACGCCGCACGCGGGCTGACCGTCATCGGCGTGCCGTGCAACCAGTTCATGGGACAGGAACCCGGCAGCCCCGACGAGATCCTCACGTTCTGCTCGACCACCTACGGCGTGACGTTCCCGCTGCTGGCCAAGTCCGAGGTCAACGGTCCCGGCCGGCACCCGCTGTATGCCGAGCTCACCAAGGCGGCCGACGACTCGGGCGAAGCCGGCGACGTGCAGTGGAACTTCGAGAAGTTCCTGGTCGCCCCGAACGGCACCGTGGTCAGGCGCTTCCGGCCGCGCACCGCTCCCGACGCCCCAGAGGTCATCGCGGCGATCGAAGAGGTCGTGCCCCGCTAGCCGGGCCGTCAAAGGCAGAGACAGCAAACACTGATCGGCAAGATGACACGCGCTGTCGCCGTGTTGTCCACTGCCTGGACACCTGGAGTTGCCACACTGCGGGTGTGGCAGCACAACTGATCGTTTCGATATCCGGTATCAGCGACCGCACCGTCGACGACGTCGCCGCGTTCTGCGGCCACCTCGACGCACGCGGAGTCCCGGTGTCGTTCCTGGTCGCGCCGCGGATGAAGGGCGGCTACCGCCTCGACCGCGACGACGACACGGTCGGCTGGCTGGCGGATCGGCGTGCCGGTGGGGACGCAATCGTGTTGCACGGCTACGACGAGGCCGCCACCAAGGCCCGCCGCGGCGAGTTCGCCACCCTGCAGGCCCACGAAGCCAACCTGCGGTTGATGGCCGCCGACCGGATCCTCGAGCACCTCGGTTTGCGTACCCGCCTGTTCGCCGCACCCGGCTGGAACGTCTCGCAAGGAGCGCTGAAAGCATTGCCGCGAAACGGTTTCCGACTCGTCGCCGGGCTGAGCGGGATCACCGACCTGGTCCGCGACGACACCGTGCGCGCCCGTGTCCTCGGCATCGGGGAGGGATTTCTGGCCGAGCCCTGGTGGTGCCGCACGCTGGTGCTCTCGGCCGAGCGCACCGCACGCCGGGACGGCATCGTCCGCGTCGGTGTCGCCGCCCGCCACCTGCGCCGTCCGGGACCCCGTCAGGCCATGCTCGACGCGGTCGACTTGGCGCTACTGCACTCCAGCGCGCCGACGGTGTACGCCTGGCAGCATCACCGACCTGCGCTGACCGACGCCGCCTGAGGGGCCGCACTGGCTAGATTGGCGTAATGGCTGATCAAGCTGATGTCATCGTGGTGGGCGCCGGCCTGGCCGGTCTGGTCGCGGCGTGCGAACTTCTCGAGCGAGGTCGTCGCGTCCTGATCGTCGACCAGGAAAACGCGGCCAACCTCGGCGGCCAGGCCTACTGGTCGTTCGGGGGGCTGTTCTTCGTCGACAGCCCCGAACAGCGTCGGCTCGGCATCCGCGACAGCCACGAACTGGCTCTGCAGGACTGGTTGGGCACCGCCGGCTTCGACCGTCCCGAAGACCACTGGCCCCGGCAGTGGGCACATGCCTACGTCGACTTCGCCGCCGGGGAGAAACGCGCCTGGCTGCGCGACCGCGGCCTGCAGACCTTCGCGATGGTGGGCTGGGCTGAACGCGGCGGCTACGACGCCCGCGGGCACGGCAACTCGGTGCCGCGCTTCCACATCACCTGGGGGACCGGCCCCGCTCTGGTCGACATCTTCGCGCGGCGGCTCACCGGCGACCGGGTGCGGTTCGCCTACCGGCACCGCGTCGACGAGCTCATCGTCGAGGACGGTGCCGTCGTCGGGGTGCGTGGCGCGGTGCTGGAGCCCTGCACAGCCGCCCGCGGCGTCGCGTCGTCCCGGCAGGTCGTCGGCGACTTCGAGTTCCGCGCCCAGGCCGTCGTGGTGGCCAGCGGCGGCATCGGCGGTAACCACGACCTGGTGCGCAAGAACTGGCCGGCGCGGATGGGTCGGGTACCCGAACAGCTGCTCAGCGGGGTGCCCGCGCATGTCGACGGCCGGATGCTGGGCATCTCCGAGGCGGCCGGCGCCAGCGTCATCAACAGTGATCGCATGTGGCACTACACCGAGGGCATCACCAACTACGACCCGATCTGGCCGCTGCACGGCATCCGGATCCTGCCGGGGCCCTCATCGCTGTGGTTGGACGCCACGGGGAAGCGACTGCCCGCGCCGCTGTACCCGGGCTTCGACACCCTCGGCACGCTCGAGCACATCGCGCGCACCGGGCACGACTACACCTGGTTCGTGCTGAACAAACGCATCATCGACAAGGAATTCGGGCTGTCCGGGCAGGAACAGAACCCCGACCTGACCGGCCGCAGCGTGCGCGCGGTGCTCGACCGGGCCCGCAGCGGCCCCGCGCCCGTGCACGCGTTCGTCGACAAAGGGGTCGATTTCGTGACCGCCGACTCGCTGCGTGACCTGGTGGCCGCGATGAACACCGTGCCCGATGTCGAGCCGCTCGACCTCGCCACCGTCGAGGTCGAGGTCACCGCCCGCGACCGGGAAGTCGCCAACCGCTTCACCAAGGACAGCCAGATCACCGCGATCCGCGCGGCGCGCGGCTACCTGGCCGACCGGGTGAGCCGCGTCGTCGCTCCGCACCGGCTGACCGACCCGAAGGCCGGTCCGTTGATCGCGGTGAAGCTGCACATCCTGACCCGCAAGTCGTTGGGCGGTCTGCAGACCGACCTGGATTCGCAGGTGCTGCGCGCCGACGGCGAGGCGCTGCCGGGGCTGTACGCCGCGGGGGAGGCCGCCGGTTTCGGTGGGGGCGGGGTGCACGGCTATCGGTCACTGGAGGGCACGTTCCTGGGTGGGTGCGTGTTCTCCGGGCGGGCGGCCGGACGCGCCGCCGCGCGTGCGGTGGTCTAGCGAATCCGGCGCGTAAAGCGACATCGACGGTGCACGAACGCGCCCGATTCGCTCAGAACTCGGTGCCGCTCTCGGGTTCGAGGACCTGGAAATCGGTGTCCGTCATCTCGGTGAGCCGCCCGTAGAAGATCGGTCGCGCGACCGGGTCGATGATGCCCTGGTGGATGGGCACGGCGTGCGTCGGCGCCACCGCGCGCAGGTAGTCCACCGCCTCGGAGATCTTCATCCACGGCGCCGCCGCCGGAGCGGCCAGCACGTCGACCGGCTCGTCGGGGACGAACAGCGCATCGCCGGGATGCATCAGCTTCGCAGCGTGCTCGCCGTCGCCCACCAGATAGGAGATGTTGTCGATCACGGGAAGCTCGGGGTGGATGACGGCATGCGTGCCACCGGTGCCGCGCACGGTGAGATGACCGATCGACAATCGGTCGCCGACATTGACGGCCTGCCACGGCTCGCCGAGCTGGGCGGCGGTCTGCGGATCGGCATACAGCGCGGCGTCCGGGTTGGCCTCGATCAGTGCCGGCAGCCGCTCGGTGTCGGCGTGGTCGGGATGCTGGTGGGTGACCAGGATCGCCGACAGACCGGTGATGCCCTCGAAGCCGTGCGAGAAGGTGCCGGGGTCGAACAGCACGGTGGTCTGCGAGCCGGACCCGTCGGGGAAGCTCGCCAGCAGGCAGGAATGGCCGAAGTGTGTGAGCTGCATGACCTCATGCATACCCGCTGCGGGCGCGCTGGTGTGCGCGGGGCGAGCACGCGGTGTCGCCGCAGGTAGAGTGATCGCCGTGGCAAAAGTGGTAGTGCACGTCATGCCGAAGACCGAGATCCTCGACCCTCAGGGACAGGCCATCGTCGGCGCCCTGGGCCGGCTGGGTTTCGACGGTGTCTCCGATGTCCGGCAGGGGAAGCGATTCGAGCTGGAGGTGGACGAGGGCATCGACGACGAGAAGCTCGCCGAGATCGCCGAGTCCCTGCTGGCCAACACCGTGATCGAGGACTGGACCGTCAGTCGGGAGAGCGGCGCATGACCCGGGTCGGCGTCATCACCTTCCCCGGCACCCTCGACGACATCGACGCCGCCCGCGCGGTGCGGCTGGCCGGCGGAGACGCGGTCAGCCTGTGGCACGCCGACGCCGACCTCAAGGGTGTCGACGCGGTCGTCGTTCCGGGCGGCTTCTCCTACGGTGACTACCTGCGGTGCGGGGCGATCGCCCGGTTCGCGCCGGTGATGGGCGAGGTGGTCGCCGCCGCCGGGCGGGGCATGCCGGTGCTGGGTATCTGCAACGGATTCCAGGTGCTCTGCGAGGCGGGTCTGCTGCCCGGCGCTCTGACCCGCAACTCCGGGTTGCACTTCATCTGCCGCGACGTATGGCTGGAGGTCGCGTCGAACTCGACGGCGTGGACGACGCGCTACGAGCAGGGCGCCGATCTGCTGGTGCCGTTGAAATCCGGCGAGGGCCGATACGTGGCCGCGCAGAACGTGCTCGACGAACTGGAGGGCGAGGGGCGCGTGGTGTTCCGCTACCGGGAGAACCTCAACGGCTCGATGCGCGACATCGCCGGAATCAGCTCCGCCGACGGCCGCGTCGTCGGCTTGATGCCGCACCCCGAGCACGCCACCGAAGCGCTCACCGGCCCTTCCGACGACGGGTTGGGCCTGTTCTACTCCGCGCTGGACGCGGTCCTGGCCGCTTAGGGCGTCAGCGCGACCGACGCCTCGGCGGTGTAGCACAGGAACGTCATGGTCTCCTGTAGGTACAGCTGTACGGTCTCGGCGTCGTGGGACAGGTAGCCGATGGACACGTCGGTGCCCAGCTGAAGGTCGAAATCGCCTCCGCGGGTGGACATCACGAACGCGCCGTCGATGGCGGGTGCCCAGATGATGTCACCGTCGACCAGCCGGTTGATGTGCTCGAGGATCGGATAGCCGTGCGCGGTGGTCTCGGCCACCTTGGTGTAGACGTCGGCCGACAGCAGCACGCTGTAGGGGCCGTCCACCCCGGCAAGCCGCAACTCGCTGAGCGCCTGGGCGATCACGTCGGGAATCTCGCGCGGGTCGTCCGGCAGCGCCAGCGCCGGATTGGAACTGCACTTGCGGACCCCGCCGATGTGGGCCGCCTCGTAGCCCTCGAAGATCGCCCGGTCCTCGACGAAGGCCAGCTTCTTGGCCGCGTCCTTGACCGGATCCCAGTCCGAATCCTGGGAGCCCCGCTCGACGTCGTCGATGTCGGCGCGCAGGACGGTGAACGGCACCCGCAGCCGCACCAGCGGTCGCGCATCCCGCAGGTGGGCGATTACACCGTCACCGGGAGCGGTGACGTCCAGCAGGTGACCGGTGCTCACCGCGGCGGTCACCGGACCGCCGGGCTCGCTGACGTCGACGACGCGACGACCGGCGATGTGCCGCTTGAACGTGCGGGTGGCCTCCTGCTCGATCTCGGCCCAGGCGGCGTCGGTGACCGGTGCCAGTTCTCGGTACAGGTTGTTCATTGCGGTTGCCCTTTCAGACTGCCGATCGCCAGCGAGCCCGGATATGCCGGTGGCGGAGGAGGTGCGGGGGATGGCGCGAGCTCGATGCTCTCGGTCGGAAGCGCGGGGGGTTCGTCGAGGAAGTCGATGGTGGGGACGAAGAACAGCGATCCGGTCTCGGCGGTGGAGAAGTCGAGGATCCGGTCGGTGTTGCCCGGTGGATCACCGATGAACATGTTGACCAGCATCCGCTCGGTGACAGCGGGATCCGCGGCGTAGGCGATGTAGTACGTGCCCGACTCGCCGTCACCGAGGCTGCCGAACGGCATGTTCGCGCGCACCACCTGCAGCTCGTTGCCGTCCTCGTCCTCGATGGAGTTCAGTGCGACGTGCGAGTTGGCGGGCTTGACCGCGTCGTCGAGTTCGATGTCCTCGAGTTTGGTGCGGCCGATCACCAGTTCCTGCTCGGTGACGCTCAGCGCGTTCCACGCGTCCATGTCGTGGCGGTAGCGCTGCACGTGCACGTAGCTGGCCCCGGCGAACTCGGGGTCGTCGGCGCCGATCTGCACCGCATCCACCGCATCCGGTCCGTTCGGATTCTCGGTGCCGTCGACGAAGCCCAGCAGGTCGCGCTGCTCGAAGAACTTGAACCCGTGCACCTCGTCGACGACGGTCACCGCGCCGCCCATCGCCGCGAGGACCCGGCCGCCGAGTTCGAAGCAGACGTCCAGCGAGCCACCTTTGATGTGGAACAGCAGGTCGCCCGGGGTGGACGGGGCGTGGTGACGGGCGCCGGTGAGCTCGACGAACTCGTGCAGCCGGGCCGGCCGCGGACCGGAGAACAACCGGTCCCAGGCGGCCGAACCGATACCGGCGATCAGCCGCAACTGTGCGTCGGGCACCCGGAAACCGACCGCACGAACCAGGCCGGACAGTTCTGCAAGGGCGTCGCGGACCCGAGCGGGCGCCGACGGACTGTCGTCGATCGTCGCCACCAGGAAGATCGCCGCGGGACTGAGCGGGGTGAGAACCGGCTGCGGGCGGACCACATGATCACCCTAGCTGCACTTGATCTTGTTCTTGGGGTAAGGATGGGCTTGTTATGGCTGACTCTGCGCTGTCTCCGCTCACTGCGACCGCCGACGGACTCTGTGATTTCGTCGACGCGTCCCCCTCGCCGTTCCACGTGTGCCGCACCGCGGCCGACCGGCTGCTGGCCGCCGGGTTCACCGAACTCTCCGAGAGTGACCCCTGGCCGGCGGTCGGAGATCACTTCGTCGTGCGGGCCGGCTCGCTGATCGCCTGGCGCTCCGGTGGACCCGCCGACGCCGAGGCGTTCCGGCCGTTTCGGATCGTCGGTGCCCACACCGACAGCCCCAACCTGCGGGTCAAACAGCACCCGGACCGCTTCGTGGCGGGCTGGCAGGTGGTGGCGCTGCAGCCCTACGGCGGTGCGTGGCTGAACTCCTGGCTCGACCGCGAGCTGGGTGTCAGCGGCCGGCTGTCGGTACGGGCCGGCAATGCCGTCGAGGACCGGTTGGTCCGGATCGACGAGCCGTTGCTGCGGGTGCCGCAGCTGGCCATCCATCTCGCCGAGGACCGCAAGGCTGTCGAACTCAACCCGCAACGCCACGTCAACGCGGTGTGGGGCGTGGGCGGTGGCACCCGGTCGTTTCTCGGCCATGTCGCCGACCGGACCGGCGTCGACGCCGCCGAGGTGCTCGGCTTCGACCTGATGACGCACGACCTGGCCCCGTCCCGGCGGGTAGGCGCCGATGGAGCGCTGGTCAGTGCTCCCAGGCTGGACAACCAGGCCACCTGCTACGCGGGCCTGCAGGCGTTCCTGGCCGCTGCTGCCGGCGGAACGGCGACGCCGGTGCTGGTGCTCTTCGACCACGAGGAGGTCGGCTCGCAGTCCGACCACGGAGCGCAGTCGGAACTGCTGCTGACCGTGCTGGAGCGGATCACCCTCGCCGCGGGCGGGGGCCGGGAGGACTTCCTGCGCCGGCTGCCCGAGTCGATGGTCGCCTCCGGGGACATGGCGCACGCCACCCACCCCAACTACCCGGACCGGCACGAACCCGGACACCTCATCGAGGTCAACGGCGGGCCGGTACTCAAGGTGCAGCCCAACCTGCGCTACGCCACCGACGGACGGACCGCGGCCGCGTTCGCGCTGGCGTGCGCACAGGCGGGCGTGCTGCTGCAGCGCTACGAACACCGCGCCGACCTGCCCTGCGGGTCCACCATCGGCCCCATGACCGCGGCCCGCACCGGGATCCCGACCGTCGACGTCGGGGCTCCCCAGCTGGCCATGCATTCGGCCCGCGAGGTGATGGGCGCCGAGGATGTCGCCGACTATTCCGCGGCGCTTCACGCATTTCTGTCACCGGGCTGACCTACAGTCGGCGCATGGCTCTGGATGTGGCGATGATCACCATCGACTGTGTCGACCCCGACGGCTTGGCGGTGTGGTGGTCCGAGGTCGTGGAGGGCGAGGTGAACGCCGTCGCGCCCGGCGAATTCGTCATGGTGGTGCGCTCAGGCGGTCCGGCGCTGGGTTTCCAGCGCGTGCCCGATCCGACGCCCGGGAAGAACAAGGTGCACCTGGACCTGCACACCGCCGACAAGGAAGCCGAGGTCGCACGACTGGTCGCGCTCGGCGCCCGGGAGACCGGGCGGCACAGCTTCGGTGAGGACTTCGACTGGGTGGTGCTGGCCGACCCCGAAGGCAACGCCTTCTGCGTCGCCGGAGGCTGAGTGGCCCCGCTGGCTAGACTGTCTCGGTGACGTCTGGGTTGACCCAAGAGGTGGATACCGTCGAACGGGCCGCCGCCACGCCTGACCAGCCTCAGCCCTTCCGCGAGCTCGGGCTCAAGGATGACGAGTACGAACGGATCCGCCAGATCCTCGGGCGCCGCCCCACCGACGCCGAACTCGCGATGTATTCGGTGATGTGGAGCGAACACTGCTCCTACAAGTCCTCGAAGGTGCACCTGCGCTATTTCGGCGAGACCACCACCGAGGCGATGCGCTCGGCGATGCTCGCCGGCATCGGGGAGAACGCGGGCGTGGTCGACATCGGCGACGGGTGGGCGGCCACCTTCAAGGTGGAATCGCACAACCACCCCTCCTACATCGAGCCGTACCAGGGTGCGGCCACCGGGGTCGGCGGGATCGTCCGCGACATCATGGCGATGGGCGCGCGGCCGGTCGCGGTGATGGACCAGCTGCGCTTCGGTGCCGCCGACGCCCCCGACACCCGCCGTGTCGTCGACGGGGTGGTGCGGGGCGTCGGTGGTTACGGCAACTCGCTGGGGCTGCCCAACATAGGCGGCGAGACGGTCTTCGACGCCTGTTACGCCGGCAACCCGTTGGTCAACGCTCTGTGTGTCGGGGTGCTGCGGACCGAGGACCTCAAGCTGGCGTTCGCGTCCGGTGCGGGCAACAAGATCATCCTGTTCGGTGCGCGCACCGGCCTCGACGGCATCGGCGGGGTGTCGGTGCTGGCGTCGGAGACGTTCGGCGGAGACGAGTCAGGCTCGCCGGGCAGAAAGAAGCTGCCCAGCGTGCAGGTCGGTGATCCGTTCACCGAGAAGGTTCTCATCGAGTGCTGCCTCGAGCTCTATGCCAACGACCTCGTGGTCGGCATCCAGGACCTGGGCGGCGCTGGATTGTCGTGTGCTACATCGGAACTCGCCTCTGCCGGAGACGGTGGTATGAGGGTCGAGCTGGACCGGGTGCCGCTGCGCGCGACCAACATGACCCCCGCGGAGATCCTGTCCAGCGAATCGCAGGAGCGCATGTGCGCGGTGGTGACACCGGACAACGTCGATGCCTTCCTCGAGGTGTGCCGCAAGTGGGACGTGCTGGCCACGGTGATCGGTGAGGTCACCGACGGGGACCGGCTCGAAATCACCTGGCACGGTGAGACGGTCGTCGACGTGCCGCCACGCACCGTCGCGCACGAGGGGCCCGTCTACGAGCGGCCCGTCGAGCGGCCGGACTCCCAGGACGCGCTCAACGACGACACGTCGGCGTCGCTGCCCCGGCCCAGCACGGGCGACGAGCTGCGGGCCACGCTGCTGGCCATGATCGGCAGCCCGCACCTGTGCAGCCGGGCCTTCATCACCGAGCAGTACGACCGGTACGTGCGCGGCAACACGGTGCTCGCCGAGCACGCAGACGGCGGCGTGCTGCGGGTCGACGAGGAGACCGGCCGAGGTATCGCGATCTCCACCGACGCCTCGGGCCGCTACACCAAGCTCGACCCCTACACCGGCGCGCAGCTCGCGCTGGCCGAGGCCTACCGCAACGTCGCGGTCACCGGTGCCACGCCGATCGCGGTGACCAACTGCCTGAACTTCGGGTCCCCGGAGGACCCGGGCGTGATGTGGCAGTTCTCCCATGCGGTGCGGGGGCTGGCCGACGGCGCCGCGACGCTGGGCATCCCGGTCACCGGGGGCAACGTCAGTTTCTACAACCAGACCGGGACCACCGCGATCCTGCCCACCCCGGTGGTCGGCGTCCTCGGCGTGATCGACGACGTCACCCGCCGCATTCCCACCGAGCTGGGCAACGAGCCGGGGGAGACGTTGATCCTGCTCGGTGACACCCGCGACGAGTTCGACGGCTCGATCTGGGCGCAGGTGACCGCCGACCATCTGGGCGGCCACCCGCCGGCGGTCGACCTGGAACGCGAGCGGCTGCTGGCCGAGGTGCTGACCGCCGCGTCGCGCGACGGGCTCGTCTCGGCCGCGCACGACCTGTCCGAAGGCGGCCTGATGCAGGCCGTGGTCGAAGCCGCCCTTGCCGGTGAAACCGGTTGCCGGCTGGTGCTTCCCGAGGGGTGGGACCCGTTCGTCACACTGTTCTCCGAGTCGTCGGGGCGGGTGCTGGTCGCGGTGCCGCGCACCGAGGAGAGCCGGTTCACGGCGATGTGCGAGGCGCGGGGGCTACCCGCGAACCGTGTGGGCGTGGTCGACCAGGGCCCCGACACCGCCGAGCCGGTGATCGAGGTGCAGGACCTGTTCACGGTGACGCTGGCTGAGGTGCGGCGGACGTGGGAAGGCGTGCTGCCCGGATTGTTCGGGTAACCGGGTTGGTCGAGTGACAGCAGTCCTGGAGCGCGACCGGAGGGACAAGCGCCCCGCCTTGCTGTGGGCGTGGCGGCTGCTGCGGCTGGATTTCACCGGAATTGCGTTCGCGGCGCTGTTCTTCTGTCTTTCGCTCACCCCGTCTCTGCTGCCTCGCGACTGGCTGTTCGCAGGTCTCATCGGCGGTATCAACGCCGCGATCGGCTACGGCATCGGCGTGTTCGTCGTCAAGATGTTCCGGCGATTCCTGGTCGCCGGACGCGGCTGGCGGCGACCGCCGCCCCGCGTCGCCGCAACAACCAAGGCGGTCACGGTGATCGTGGCGCTCGGAGCCTGCGTGCTGATGGTGATACCCGCCGCCGCGTGGCAGCGCCAGGTGTCGACGCTGATGGGAATGCAGGGGCCCGGAACCCTCAGTTATCTGCGCACGCTGGTGGTCGCTGCGGCCGTCGGTGCCCTCTGCGTCGCCGGTGCCCGGCTGCTGCTGGACCTGATCAAGACGATGGCGCGGTTCTTCATCCGGCGCTGGCATCTCAGCGACGAGCTGGCGCTGTTCATCGGCACGGCCATCGTGGTGGTGCTGGTCATCACGTTGGTCAACGGGGTGCTGCTGCGGGGCTTCCTGGCCGGAGCCAACCGCATCTTCCAGCCCCAGAACTCCACCACCGAGGCCGGGGTGGTCCAGCCGCTGGAAGCCGAAAGGTCGGGCAGTCCGGAGTCTTTCGCGCCGTGGGACACCTTGGGCTACCAGGGGCGCACGTTCGTGGCCAGCGGGCCGCACGCCGACGAGCTGACCCGGCTCAACGGCGCCCCGGCCACCGAGCCCATCCGCGTCTACGCCGGGTTGCAGACCGCCGAGTCCGACGAAGCCCGCATGGCGGTGCTGCTGAGCGAGCTCGAGCGGACCGGCGCGTTCGAGCGGGAGGTCCTCGTCATCGTGCCGACCACCGGTACCGGTTGGATCAACCCGACCGCCGCCGCCGCGATCGAGATGATGTACAACGGCGACAGCGCGATCGTCGGTTCACAGTACTCGTATCTACCCAGCTGGATCTCTTTCCTTGCCCACCAACAGAAGTCGATGGAGGCGGGCCGGATGATGATCGACGCCATCCACGACCGGTGGGTGCAGCTGCCCGACAACGAGCGCCCGAAGCTGCTGCTCTACGGCGAAAGCCTGGGATCGATGGCCGGGCAGGGCGCGTTCGACTGGCTGCCCGACATCTCCCGGATGGGTTTCTCGTCGGTGCTGTGGGTGGGGCCGCCCAACGCCAGCCCGCTCTGGCACGGCCTGACTGTGCGCCGCGACCCGGGCACGCCGGAGGTCGAACCCCGCTACGACGACGGCCGCACCGTGCGGTTCTCCCAGGGCAACGACGCGGCCGCGATCGCAGCGGACACCGCACCACCCTGGGAGGGCACCCGCGTGCTGTTCCTGCAGCACGCCTCCGATCCGATCGTCTGGTGGTCGCAGGACCTGCTGTTCACCCGTCCCGACTGGTTGTCCGAGCCGGCGGGCCGGGACCGCACCGCCTCCATGCGGTGGTACCCGATCGTCACGTTCTGGCAGGTCGCCGCAGATCTGACGAACGCGGTGTCGGTCCCCGGCGGACACGGACACAACTACGGCGACTTCATCGTCGACGGATGGGCGGGTGTCGCGGCCCCCGACGGTTGGAGTCGGTCGGACACCGAGCGCATCCGCACCGCGCTCGAAGCGACCGAACCCGTCGGCAGCAGCAAATGATCGGCGGCGAATGACGCGGCAATGGGTGGGTGTGGGTGGCCTCGCCGCGGCGCTGATCGGGTGGAAGTTCGTGACGTCGCGGATTCCGGCGCGCTGGCATCCGCTGCCCCACGTGTTGTTCGGCACCACCGTGTGGGGGCTCAGCGGCGCGTCCCCACTGGGTTTGCGGCCGCCTGCGCTGTGGTCGGGGTTGCGCTGGGGCGCCTCGGCGGCGGCGCCGGTGGTGCTCGCGGTCGCGGTCGGCACCGCGATCCCCGCCGTGCGCGAGGGGATGGCGGTGCAGAAGCTGCCGACTCCGGTCAGCCACTGGCTGCTGGTGCGCATCCCCGTGGGCACCGTGTGGTCCGAAGAAGTGGCGTACCGGGCGAGCCTGAGCATCCTGGCCGCCCGCGTGTTCGGCATACCCGCCGGCCGGGCCTTTGCTGCGGCCGCATTCGGCCTCTCGCACGTGCCTGACGCGCGAGCCACCGGGCAGCCGGTGGTCCTCACGGTCCTGGCCACCGGCACGGCCGGCTGGATCTTCGCGTGGTTGTTCGGCAGGTCCACCAGCGTCGCCGCGCCGATGCTGGCACATCTGGCGGTCAACGAGGCCGGAGCCGTTGCTGCGCTGGCTGTTCAGCGCCGACGTCGCGCTCGTGCGTGACATCCTCATCCGGTTCTCTAGATTGTGGCTGTGCCTCGCAACGTCGACCCCGTCGCCACCCGCGCCGCGGTGGCAGCGCTGGCGGACTGGCTGCGCGACGACACCGCCGCGGCCCCAGACCGCGCGCAACTCGCCGACGCGGTCCGTCTGACCGCCAGGACCCTGGCGGCCCTGGCGCCAGGCGCAGCCGTCGAAGTCCGTATCCCGCCGTTCGTGGCAGTGCAGTGCATCGAGGGCCCCCGGCACACCCGGGGTAACCCGCCGAACGTGGTCGAAACCGACCCGAGGACCTGGCTGCGGCTCGCCACCGGCCTGCTGACGGTGTCCGATGCCGGCGACGCGGGCGGGCTGACCCTGTCGGGATCCCGAGCCACCGAGATCGCGGCGTCGCTGCCGCTGGTCCGTCTGCCCGGGTGAGTGACGAAAATGACATCCCGCCAACGGAGTCCGGCTGGAGTCCTGGCCCGACTCCGGGAATCGCGAACCGTCGATTCCGCGTTTTCCAGCTGTTCACCGTAGACTGGGTCCCGTCACCCACCGCCCCCAGGGAGCACTGTTGACTGAGGCCGCTGAGCACGCCGAGCAGGTAGACAACGAGCCCAGAGAAGAATGCGGCGTTTTCGGGGTGTGGGCGCCCGGTGAGGAAGTGGCGAAGCTCACGTACTACGGGCTGTATGCGCTTCAACACCGTGGGCAGGAAGCGGCGGGCATCGCGGTTGCCGACGGTTCGCAGGTCCTGGTGTTCAAGGATCTGGGTCTGGTCAGCCAGGTCTTCGACGAGCAGACACTGGCCGCCATGCACGGTCACGTCGCCGTCGGGCACTGCCGGTACTCCACCACCGGATCCACCACCTGGGAGAACGCCCAGCCGGTGTTCCGCAACACCGCGGCGGGCACCGGAGTGGCGCTCGGCCACAACGGCAATCTGGTCAACACCACCGAGTTGGCGGCCCGGGCCCGCGAAGAGGGTCTGATGGGCAGCCGCGGGGCCGCGACCGCCACCACCGATTCGGACATCCTGGGCGCGTTGCTCGCGCACGGCGCCGCGGACTCGTCGCTGGAGCAGGCCGCCCTGGAGTTGCTGCCGACGGTGCGCGGCGCATTCTGCCTGACGTTCATGGACGAGAACACCCTCTATGCCGCCCGCGACCCCTACGGGGTACGGCCGCTGGCCCTGGGCCGACTGGACCGCGGCTGGGTGGTGGCCTCCGAAACCGCCGCACTCGACATCGTCGGCGCGTCGTTCGTGCGGGACATCGAACCGGGTGAGCTGCTGGCCATCGACGCCGACGGCGTCCGCTCCACCCGCTTCGCGGCCCCGTCACCGAAGAACTGTGTGTTCGAGTACGTCTACCTCGCCCGCCCCGACAGCACGCTGGCCGGGCGTTCCGTGCACGGCACCCGGGTCGACATCGGTAGGCGGCTGGCGCGGGAGAAGCCCGTCGACGCCGATCTGGTGATCGGGGTGCCCGAGTCGGGGACCCCGGCGGCGGTGGGCTATGCGCAGGAATCCGGCATCCCCTACGGCCAGGGTCTGATGAAGAACGCCTATGTCGGCCGGACGTTCATCCAGCCGTCGCAGACGATCCGCCAGCTCGGCATCCGGCTCAAACTCAACCCGCTGCGCGAGGTGATCCGCGGCAAGCGCCTGATCGTGGTGGACGATTCGATCGTGCGCGGCAACACCCAGCGCGCGCTGATCCGCATGCTGCGCGAGGCCGGTGCCGTCGAGGTGCATGTGCGGATCGCCTCACCGCCGGTCAAGTGGCCGTGCTTCTACGGCATCGACTTCGCGACCCCGGCAGAGCTCATCGCCAACGCCGGCAACGCGGACTCCGACGAGGTGGAGACACTCGAAGCGGTGCGGCACGCGATCGGCGCCGACTCGCTGAGCTACATCTCGCAGCAGGGCATGATCGCCGCGACCGAGCAGCCCGCCTCGCGGTTGTGCTCGGCATGCTTCGACGGCGACTACCCGATCGAGCTGCCCGGCGAGACCGCCCTGGGGAAGAACGTCATCGAGCACATGCTGGCCACCGCGGCACGCACCGGGGTGCCGATCCAGGCCCAGAACGACAACGCGTCGGCACTACGCCGGCCCTAGCGGCGTCATCGATCAGCGCCGGCCCTAGCGGCGTTCACTCAGGAGCAGTGGGACTGAACCGCAGCAGGTGCCGTCGACCGCCTTGTCCGCCGGATCCCTCCGAGCTCAGTGCCTGGCGCACCGAATCGATATAGCCGGTCAGACCACCCGGCGGTCGCGGGATCACGGTGTCGATGTCGTGCTCATGGCACACCGCGTCGCATTCGAGCGATTCGACCAGCGGACGGGCCAGCCCCGAGGGGATCGGGGTGACCAGGCCCACCCACCAACTCGCGATCGTCGGCGTCAGGAACGGCAGCACCACCATCACTCGCCGCCGCAGCCCCGCCACGTCGGCGTATCCCTGCATCGCGTCGCCGTACTCCATCGCGTCCGGCCCGCCGATATCCCAGGTGCGGGACTCGGGCACCTGCGCGGTGGCCGCCTCGGCGAGGTAGTACAGGACGTCGCCGATGGCGATCGGCTGGATCATGTTGTGCACCCACTTCGGGGTGGTCATCACCGGGAGCCGGTCGGTCAGGTGACGGACCATCTCGAACGACGCCGAACCCGACCCGATCACGATGCCGGCCTGCAGCACGACCGTTTCCACGGACGATTCCATCAAGATCTCGCCGACCTCGACCCGCGAGGCGAGGTGCCGCGACAGTGAGGTGCCGGGCGGATGCAGCCCGCTGAGGTACACCACCCGGCGCACCCCGGCCTCCTTGGCAGCGGCGGCCACGTTCTGCGCCGAACGCCTCTCCTCGGCGACGAAGTCGCGCGACGTGCCCATCGAATGGACCAAGTAGTAGACGACGTCCATGCCCTGGAACGCCGCGGTCAAGGATTCGGGTTCGGTCAGATCTCCCCGCACGACCTCGACCTGGTCGCGCCAGTCGGCGCGGTCGAGTTTGGCGGGTTTGCGCGCCATCGCCCGCACCGTGTGGCCGCGGCGGAGTAGTTCGGGCACCAGGCGGCCCCCGATGTAGCCGGTCGCGCCCGTCACCAGGCACTGAAGTTGAGCCGTCACTACCGCTCCGTCCGTCGATGTCGCCGAGATGCTCTGTAGAGGCTTTCGTTGCCGATTCGGACCTGGATTGCCCGCAACCCCACCCGACTAACCGCGCGGGAACCCCACAATGATCGGTATGGCGTTCCGGGGATGGCCGATCGAAGCCGTCGAGTTCTACGAAGGTCTCGAGGCCGACAACTCGAAGGTGTTCTGGCAGGAGCACAAAACGGTCTACGAACGGCAGGTCAAGGCGCCGATGGAAGAGCTGTTGACCGAACTGGCCGACGAGTTCGGCGAGGGCAAACTGTTCCGGCCCTACCGCGACGTGCGGTTCAGCGCCGACAAGACGCCGTACAAGACCACCTGCGCGGCCACCCTCGGCAGTGGGTACGTTGCCTTCTCCGCCGACGGCCTGTCGGTGGGCAGCGGGCTCTACATGCCCGAACCGGCGGCGCTGACGCGCTTCCGCGCCGCTGTTGACGCCGACGACACCGGTGCCGAACTGGCGGCCATCGTCGCCGACCTGCACCGAGCCGGCTATCAGACGATGGCCCACGAGGTGCTCAAGACAGCGCCCCGTGGCTTTCCCAAGGATCATCCGCGCATCGAGCTGCTGCGCCACAAAGGCATCGCGATGATGAAATCCTGGCCCGTCGGTGCGTGGCTGGGCACCCGGAAGGCCAAGGATCGCGTGGTCACCGCGCTGCGCGCGGCCGCGCCGCTCAACGAATGGCTGGCCCGTCACGTCGGCTGACGACCGGCGCATACCGGCCGCAGTCGCCGAACGGTAACCTTTGTCTCGATGACCGAGCGCGCCGAACAACACGGCATTTCCTATGCGTCGGCAGGAGTGGACATCGAAGCCGGTGACCGCGCCGTCGAACTCTTCAAGCCGCTAGCCCAGAAGGCCACCAGGCCCGAGGTGCGCGGCGGCCTGGGCGGCTTCGCGGGCATGTTCGCGCTCCGCGGGGACTACCGGGAGCCGCTCCTGGCCTCGTCGACCGACGGCGTGGGCACCAAGCTGGCCGTCGCACAGGCCATGGACAAGCACGACACGGTCGGCATCGACCTGGTCGCCATGGTCGTCGACGACCTCGTGGTGTGTGGAGCCGAGCCGCTGTTTCTGCAGGACTACATCGCCGTCGGACGCACCGTGCCCGAACGGGTCGCCGAGATCGTCTCCGGGATCGCCGACGGTTGCGTGCTCGCCGGGTGCGCGCTGTTGGGCGGGGAGACCGCCGAACACCCCGGCCTGATGGCACCGGATCACTACGACATCTCAGCGACCGGGGTCGGCGTCGTGGAGGCCGACGACGTGCTGGGACCCGACCGGGTCAAACCCGGCGATGTGCTCATCGCGATGGCCTCGACCGGGCTGCATTCCAACGGATACTCGCTGGCCCGCCACGTGCTGCTCGAGATCGACCACATGAATCTGGCCGGGCACGTCGAGGAGTTCGGCAGAACCCTGGGTGAGGAATTGCTCGAGCCCACCCGCATCTACACCAAGGACTGCCTGGCGCTGGCCGCCGAGACGCAGGTGCGGACTTTCTGCCACGTCACCGGCGGGGGTCTGGCCGGCAATCTCGAGCGGGTGATTCCGCACGGCCTGGTGGCCGAGCTGGACCGGGGCACCTGGACGCCGGCACCGGTGTTCGGCATGATCGCCCAGCGCGGGCGCATCGAGCGTGCCGAGATGGAGAAGACGTTCAACATGGGCGTCGGAATGGTCGCCGTGGTGGCTGCCGAGGACACCGACCGCGCGCTGGCCGTGCTGACCGCGCGTCACCTGAACTGTTGGCCCCTCGGAACCGTCATGAAGGGCAGCAAGGACGGGTCACGCGCCGAGCTGGTGGGTCAACACCCCAGATTCTGAACAACCCAGATTCTGAACAGCAAAGCGCCGACCGGCGCTCGATCAGCGCCGCCAGTCGTCCTCGTCTGCCCAGCTTTCGTCCGGTGCACCGTCGCTGCCGTGGAAACGGTCGTCGTCGGAGGCGCCTGACAGCTCGCGCTGAAGCCGCTCGAAATCGGTCTGCGGTGAGCTGTATTTGAGCTCACGAGCAACCTTGGTCTGCTTTGCCTTTGCCCGGCCGCGGCCCATGGGGGAACCCCCTCGCGCAATAACGGAGCGGCCCAATGAACAGGCGGCTCCGATCTGAGTGTGTTTATTTTCCTGTCCACACCTTACCGTGCCCGACGCTGTGGTGCTGGCAGGCCCGGGTGCGCCGAGTGCTGTGGTCCTGCTCACCGTGTTCCGCGGAGCCGTTCGACGGCCAGCCTGCCCGCGCCGACCGCGTCGGCGGGAGGCACAGAGTCCGGGTCGATCGCCGCAGCAACGGCGGACTCGCCCCCGGTCGTCAACGCCGTATCCGCCGGCAGACCTCGCTTGACCAGGGCCAACGCGATCAGCCCCTGGTCGACGTGGTCGACGACGGTGCCCAGCCGGCCCACCGGGCGACCGGCGGCCAGCAGTGGGTCGCCGGGTGCTGGACGGTCGGCGGCGCCGTCGAGGTGCAGCAGCACCAGCATGCGGGGCGGTTTCCCCAGGTTGTGGACCCGTGCGACGGTCTCTTGGCCGCGGTAACAACCCTTCTCCAGATGCACCGCACCGATGCCGGGGCCGCCGATCCAACCCGCTTCGTGCGGAATCGTCCGCTCGTCGGTGTCGACCCCCAGCCGCGGACGCAGCTCGATGACCCGATGCGCCTCGTAGGCCCACACGCCGGCGGGGCGCACCCCGGCGGCGACCAGTCGTTTGCGCAGGTCCGCGGCGTGGGATGTCGGTACGACGACGTCCAGCTCGGGGATCGTGCCCGGGATGCGGCGCACGAAGCCGCCGCCGGGCAGCGCGACCGCGGTGCTTTCCGCCGGCAACGTCGTCACGCCGAGCACGGCGAGCACCTCGGGTTCGGCGACGCCCGGACCGAGCAGCGTCAGCACCGCCAGATCGGCCGGCTCGACCGTTACGTCCGCCCAGAAGATCATCTTGCGCAGGAAGCCGAGCAGGGCCTCACCACGCCATCCCTCGGTGTCGAGAACGGTTTGTTCGGCCAGCTCGGTCTGCCACCAGTGATCTTCGACACGGCCCTGCCCGTCCAGGCTCAGGTTCTGGGTGACCGAGCCCTCCGGCAGCGAACTGACGTGCTGGCTGGAGATGTTGTGCAGCCAGGACTGACGTTCCGGGCCGGTCAGCGACAGCACCGTGCGATGCGACCGGTCGATGACCACCGCGCCGTCGGCGGCTGCGCGTTGTTCGCCGAACGGGTCACCGTGATGCCAGACCGCGCCGGCGTCGGGTCCGGGGTCGGGAGCGGGAACTGCAGACATCCCTCAACTCTACGATTGCTCCATGGCCGACACCCCGGGCGTCGTCGTCACCCTCGACGGGCGCCTGCACGATCCACAGCAGCCGCTGCTTTATGCCGACGACCTGGCGGCGGTCCGCGGCGACGGGGTCTTCGAGACGCTGCTGATCCGCCAGGGCGCTCCCTGTCTGCTCGAGGCTCACCTGGCGCGGCTGGCCCAGTCCGCCCGCATGGCCGACCTCCAGGCCCCGGATCTGGCCAGCTGGCGCTCGGCGGTGCAGATCGCGACCGAGCGGTGGCTCACCGACGGTGGCGGTGAAGGGGTGCTGAGACTCGTCTACAGCCGCGGTCGTGAGCACGACCCGACCGGCACCTCGTACGCGACCATCGGGCCGGTACCCGACCGGGTGGCGCAGGTGCGCCGCCACGGCCTGGCAGCGGTGCTGCTCGACCGGGGACTGCCCACGGCGGGAGTCGACAGCATGCCGTGGCTGCTCGCCGGCGCCAAGACGCTGTCGTATGCGGTCAACATGGCCGCGCTGCGCCATGCCGAACGCCACGGTGCAGGGGATGTCGTGTTTGTGAGCGCCGAGGGCCAGGTCCTGGAGGGGCCCCGTTCCACCGTGGTCATTGCCACGACCTCGGAGGAAGGCCGCAGCTGCCTGCTCACGCCGCCGCCCTGGTACCCGATCCTGCGAGGAACCACTCAGCAGGCGCTGTTCGAGGTCGCCCGGACCAAAGGCTACGACTGCGACTACCAGGCGTTGACCCCGGCGGATCTCTTTGCTGCAGAGGGGGTTTGGCTGGTGTCCAGCATCACGTTGGCGGCCCGGGTGCACACCCTCGACGGCAAACCGCTCCGGTCGGCCCGGCTGACCGACGAGATGGCCGCGTTGATCGACGCCGCGATCCTGCACGATCGCTGAGAGATTAAATCGGTTGTCGCGGTGGCGAAGCGCGGGTACGGTCGCCTGTACACAGGGAAGGAGGTGGTCCGACAAATTGAGTGACTTATGGACATGTGAGGTGGCTGCGAGTTAGCAGCGCCGGGAAGCGCTCGACGCACCTGTGCGCGCTGGCGAATTCCCCGCAGTCACCCGGCCCCCGAGCCCCTCAGCCTTGTCCGGCGAGGTACCACGGCTCGGGGGCCGCTCCATGTCTGCCGGTTGAGCCGAGAATGCCGAGCTGAGAAGGCTGCTAGCCCGCTGGACCGGGTGCCAGGGACGAACACTCCGACATCGCCTCGTGCCACGTCTGAACGTCCACTCCGGGAGGGGGGCCCGGCATCGGGCCGGGACCCGCCGAGACGCCGTGCTCGCGGAGGCAATACGCGAGGGAGCCGTGGCCGACGCTGGGCACCGCCGAAGTCTGCGTGGATTCGGAACCGGGCTCACCTGCCGGTTCTGCCGAGCCTGAACATGCGGCCACGGTGGCTGCGGCGGCCAACACCGCCAACACTCTGATGCGCCGCACTAGCCGATGAACCTCGACAGCCGGGCCGACAGGTGCGGCACGAGTCCGCCGTCGGCGTCCACGCGCTCCTCGACGTAGGCCAGATCGCCGCCCTCGACGATGCCGTAGAGGCGTTTGGCGCCGCCGACGAGGAGCCCCGACTTGCTGCGGGCCAACGCATCGGTCACCAGTTCCCACGAGGACTGATTGAGCGGATGGCCGTAGAACAGCTCGATGTATCCCGCCGAATGGGCCAGCAGCAATTCGATGGCCTGGGATTCGTTCGGGTCAGCGGGGTCGGTGACGAACCGCCAGAAGCCGGTCTCACGCAGATCGGGCTTGTCGTACTCGCCGTACTCGTCCAGCCGCCAGGAGCGGGCCTCCCAGTTCAGGTAGTCACCGCCGTCGTGCGACACGACGATCTGCTGGCCGAACCGGTAATCGCCGTCCTTGCCGCGGCCCTCGCCTTCGCCGCGCCAAACACCGACCAGCGGGAGCAGTGCCAGCAGCGCATCGTCCAGGTCGGCACCTTCGCGAAGATTGGCGGTGTCGGGCGGCAGCGGAAGGTCACCGAATGCCGGGATGTTGCGTGCGGCAGTCTCCCTGGCGCGTGCCGCGGCTGCGGCGACCGCCTCGTCGCCGGAACTCACGACTCGTCGGTGATGAGGCGGTACACCGCGTACAGCGCGAACCAGGTGATCACCACGACCGCCACGACCAGGAGAATCTCGAAGAACAGCACCACGGCAGAAAAGTCTAGCCGCCCACAGCCGACGGTTCCCGGCGGCTAAGACCTAGCCGGCCGCGACGCCCGCCAGGAAGAGCTGCTCAGCTGACCTTGTACTCGTACTCGGGGCAGAACGAGCCGGTCGCGGCGCCGATGAAGTAGCCCGCCTGATAGTCCGACCAACTGGTGACGCTGGTCAGATCGGCGACCTCCTGCTCGAACGTGGCCCCGTTGGCCCAGTCCTGGCAGACGGCGTATCCGGTCTCGATGACCTGCTGGGTCTTGTCCTCGGGCCAGGTGATGCCACCGCCGGAGATGACGGTGAGGAAGTCGTCCTCGGGTGCGGCCAGCGCCGCCGGCGCGCCCAGCAGCGCAACCGCCCCGAACGATGCGGACAACCAGGCGATCGTGATCTTCATCTCTCGGGTCCTTGCGCTACGCGCGACTCGCCGCGCGGTGACTGGGGCAACCCGCGCCGAACGGCGCGGGTTGTCCCCATATCGTCGCTGACGGCCACTGAATTCGCAGCACTTTCCCAGCAAGAACGACGGAACACGCGACCAACAGCGCGTGAAACCGTGCCCTGCAGGCGTGCGTGACTCCGTCACGCTTCGCCTGGTTTGCGTGACTCCGTCACGCTTCGCCTGGTTTGCGTGACTCCGTCACGCGACCTTGACGTCGACCTCGTGAATCCCCGCGCCCGTCGGCGCCACGGTGGCATCGCCGTTGCCGACCTTCGACAGCGCGCGCAGGGTCCAGGTGCCCGGCGCGGCGAAGAAGCGGAAGTCGCCGGTCGCCGACGCGACGACCTCGGCGGTGAACTCGTCAGAGCCGTCGAGCAGACGCACGAACGCGCCTCCTACCGGCTGACCCGAGCCGTCGACGACGCGGCCGGTGATCACCGTTTCCTTCTCCAGGTCCACGCCCGCGGGCAACGACTGTCCTTGTTTCGGTGCAGAGCACATGATCAACTTCCCAACTCGATCGGGGCGCCCACCAGGGAGCCGTATTCCGTCCAACTGCCGTCGTAGTTCTTCACGTTCTGGTGGCCCAGCAGCTCCTGCAGCACGAACCAGGTGTGCGAGGAGCGCTCACCGATACGGCAGTACGCGATGGTCTCCTTCTCACCGTCCAGCCCGGCGTCGGCGTACAACTTGGCCAGGTCCTCGTCGGACTTGAAGGTGCCGTCCTCGTTGGCCGCTTTGCTCCAGGGAACGTTGATGGCGCTGGGAACATGCCCGGGACGTTGGCTCTGCTCCTGCGGCAGGTGTGCCGGGGCGAGAATCTTGCCTGAGAACTCATCGGGCGAGCGCACGTCGACCAGGTTCTTGGTGCCGATCGCGGCGATCACCTCGTCGCGGAACGCGCGGATCGAGTTGTCCGGATCCTTGGCGGTGTAGCTGGTCTCCGGGCGGGTCACCGTGTCGGTGGACAGTGGGCGGGCGTCGAGCTCCCACTTCTTGCGGCCACCGTCGAGCAGCTTCACGTCCTGATGGCCGTAGAGCTTGAAGTACCAGTAGGCGTAGGCCGCGAACCAGTTGTTGTTCCCGCCGTAGAGGACCACGGTGTCGTCGTTGCCGATCCCGCGCTCCGACAGGAGCTTGGAGAACTGAGCCGCGTCGACGAAGTCACGCCGGACGGGATCCTGCAGGTCGGTCTTCCAGTCGAGCTTGACGGCGCCGGGGATGTGCCCGGTGTCGTAGGCGCTGGTGTCCTCGTCGACCTCGACGAAGACGGTCCTCGGCGCGTCGAGATTGCTCTCGGCCCAGTCTGCTGTGACCAGGACGTCGGAGCGTGCCATGAAGGGAATCCTTTCGGTTGCCGGTCAGGTGTTATCGGGTGGTGCGGAGGGGGAGCGCCCAGCAGTCACCGCAACAGCGGCGCTGATGATCGGGTTCGGCATATGCCACATGGTTGTGCTCCTGTTGGGTTGTCAGATCGCTGGCGCGGCAGATTGCCGTGACCGCTCGCAGAGCGCTACGCGTAGGAAGGCGCGCGGCTACTCAGCAGCTGCGACAACAACAGAAACAACCCGCAACGCGGCACAGATCCACTGCGCGGCGCTTCGTGAGCACGAGCTCGAGGCGGGCTGACACGGCAGTCAGCTTACCCAATGACCGGGTGATCAAGCCAACAGTGGCTCCACTGCACCCCGCAGCTCAGCCGCCGTCGCCACGCCGGAAGCACGGTAGTGTTGCCGGCCCTCGCTGTCGAAGACGAACGTCGTCGGCAGCGACAACACCGAAAGTTGGCGCGCAGCCTCAGGATCGGCATCCATGTCGATCTCGACATGCGCGACCGCGGGCAGCTCCGCGCACACCTCCTCGACCACCCGGCGCAACGCGACGCAGGGCCCACACCATTCAGCCGTGAAATGCACGATCGTGGGCCCAGTGCGTGACAACCCGAAGGCGGTCGGGTCGACGACGGTGGCTTCGGGAACGTCGCGGCTCAACCCGGCGCGCAGACGCAGGAGCTGACTGACGACGAACCCGAGGCCGACGACCGCGATCAGGATCGCCGCGACGAAGATCCACGAGACGCTCATGACGGCCGGAACCCGGCGAGGTCGATGGTCTTGTCGTCGGTGATGCCCTCGATGATCACGTCGGAGCCGCGGGCGCCCTGATGGGTCGGGGCGACGCCGAACGGCAGCTGCTGCTCGGGCAGACCGGCCGAGAATGCGGCCAGCACCGCGGGCAGCTGATCCTCCGGGACGTCCTGGTCGGCGGTGCCGGGCCCGGTCAGCACGTCCGTCGCGGTGATCACCAGGGTGGACTGGTCCGGTCCGGCCATCGACAGGTCCACCGAGACGCTCACCCTGTCGGTGAAGCCGGCCTTGTCGGGGGTTCCGGTGAACACCAGCCCGCGCGGGGCAGAGATTCCGGATTCGGTGACTTTCGCGGCGTCCTCGTCGGTCGGGGCTTCGACCAGCAGGTCGGTGACACCCATGAACCGGCCCAGGTGTGTCGAGTCGATGATGATCCGACTCTCCAGTTTCTCGACCGACAGCGTCGCGTCGGGCGGCACCAACCACGAATCGCCGAGCTCCACCGAGTGCAGCGTGGCTTCCAGCGACGCCTTGCCCACCACGGGGTGATCAACACCACTGGCCTTGATCTCGACCTCGTCGTAGTGCTCGGCCATGGCCTGCGGGATGAACGGAAAGCCCAGGATCGCCACCGACGGGTCGGAGGACAGGTCCGCCGCGCTGCGCACGCTTCTGGCCAGGCGGTATTCGGCATAGATCGCCGCTCCGAAATCTGTACCGACGGCGCCCACCACAACAGCGGCCAGGACCGCGGAGATGCCGATCACGAGCTTGCGCACCCCGACATTGTCGCCCACACGGTGCGCAAGTCAGGTTCGGCTCGGCTTACCGGCAGGTGGCGCGCTATCCTCAGAGAGCTATCGGCCGGGTAACGGCCGTGTGTCAGGCATGAATCTGGGAAGTCACCGCGACATGGTCGTCCCGGCGAAGATCCCGGCGAGAGATCTCCACGACTGTTGGAGGGCCAGTTGGACCTACTCCTACTGACGGTGGACCCGCATCCCGAATCGGTTCTGCCTTCACTGTCACTGCTTGCCCACAACGTGCGGACCGCGCCGACCGAGGTGTCGTCGCTGCTGGAAGCCGGCACCGCGGACGTGGCCATCGTCGACGCGCGCACCGACCTGGCCGCTGCGCGCGGTCTGTGCCGACTGCTGGGCACCACCGGAACGTCCGTCCCCGTCGTCGCGGTGGTCAACGAAGGCGGCCTGGTGGCCGTCAACGTGGAATGGGGTCTCGACGAGATCCTGCTTCCCGGCACCGGCCCGGCCGAGATCGACGCCAGGCTGCGGCTGCTGGTGGGCCGCCGCGGTGGCATGGCCAGCCAGGAGAACGTCGGCAAGATCAGCCTGGGTGAACTGGTCATCGACGAGGGCACCTACACCGCCAGGCTTCGCGGTCGGCCGCTCGATCTGACCTACAAGGAGTTCGAGCTCCTGAAATACCTCGCCCAGCACGCCGGACGCGTGTTCACGCGCGCACAGCTGCTGCAGGAGGTGTGGGGTTACGACTTCTTCGGCGGCACCCGCACCGTCGACGTCCACGTGCGTCGGCTGCGCGCGAAACTGGGCCCCGAATACGAGTCGCTCATCGGCACGGTCCGCAACGTCGGCTACAAGGCTGTCCGGCCCGCGCGGGGCCGTCCGTCAGCCGCCGGATCGGACCTCGACGACGGCATCGATTCCGAGGCCGACGACGACTACGACGGTGCAGACAGCATCGACGGATTCGACCACGGCGGGATGCCCGAAGCCCTGGACAACGCGTTGCGCAGTCAGTGAATCCCGCACCGTCCCGGGTCGACTGGCGGGATCGACTGTCCGCCACCGACCAGCGTTCGGTCCAGGATCTGATCGCCACTGCCGAGGCAGCGGACGGAGTGGCTCCGGTCGGTGACCAGGTCCTGCGCGAACTCGCACACGACCGAACCCGGCACCTGCTCGCGACCGAGGGCGACGGAGTCGTGGCCTACCTCAACCTCGCGCCCGCCGACGACGACAATCCGGCGATGGCGGAGCTGGTCGTGCATCCGGACGTGCGGCGGCGCGGCATCGGGACGACGATGCTGCGCACCGCCCTGCCCGCCGGTGGGCCCGGCACGCGGGTGTGGGCACACGGCAATCTCGAGCCGGCACGTGCCACCGCCGCGGCGCTCGCGCTGGAGGTGGCGCGCGAGCTCCTGCAGATGCGTCGCCCACTGAACGATCTGCCGGCCGTGCCGACTGTTCCAGGGGTGCGGGTGAGGACCTATTCCGGTCCCGGTGACGACGCGGGGCTGTTGCGGGTTAACAACGCAGCCTTTGCCTGGCACCCGGAACAGGGCGGTTGGAGCGAGGCCGACCTCGCCGAGCGTCGAGGGGAAGCGTGGTTCGACCCGGCCGGGTTGTTTCTTGCCTACGACGAAGATGACGGCGCTCTGCTCGGATTCCACTGGACGAAGGTGCATTCCGAGTCGTTGGGCGAGGTCTATGTGGTCGGCGTCGACCCGGCGGCGCAGGGGCGGGGACTGGGCAACGTGCTGACGCTGACCGGCCTGCATCACCTCGCCGACCGGCTCGCAGGTGGACCGCACGATGCGTCGGTGATGCTGTACGTGGAGGCCGACAACACCGCCGCGGTGAAGACGTATCGACGGTTGGGTTTCGAAGTGTCCAACACCGATGCCGCGTACGCCGCGGGTCCGACCGCTCACCTGTGAAGTCAGTGAACCTGTTCACCTCTCGTTCACTTGCCATCCCCGAACCGTCCACCACGGGCGCATACGTTGCCCGTGAGTTTGGAGCCAACCGAAAGTGGGATAAGTGAAGCTCAACAGCATCGGTAAGACGTTCGGCACGACGGTCTCGGCGGCCGCCATCGCCGCGCTCGCCCTCGCAGGGTGCGGCAGCGACAACAACGCCGGCACGTCGGGATCCAACGGCGGTGGCGATACCGGCACCGTGGCTGCGGGTTCGGCCGAGGAGTGCGGCGGCAAGAACACCCTGACCGCCGAAGGCTCGTCTGCCCAGCAGAACGCCATGGCGGTGTTCGCCCAGACCTGGGGTCAGGTCTGCCAGGGCAAGAACATTTCGTACAACCCGACCGGTTCGGGTGCCGGCCGCGAGCAGTTCGCCGCGGGCAACGTCGACATCGGTGGCTCGGACTCGCCGATCAAAGAGGAGCAGGCCCAGCAGGCCGCCCAGCGCTGCAACGGCAACGAGGTCTGGAACCTGCCGCTGGTGTTCGGGCCCGTCGCGATGGCGTACAACATCGAAGGTGTCGAGGGTCTGGTGCTCAACGCCGACGTGATCGCCCAGATCTTCCAGGGGCAGATCACCAACTGGAACGACCCGGCGATCGCCGCGCTGAACGAAGGTAAGACGCTGCCCGATCAGGGCATCACGCCGATCTACCGCTCCGATTCGTCGGGCACCACCGACAACTTCCAGCTCTACCTCGAGGCTGCGGCACCGGAGGCCTGGACCAAGGGAACAGGCAGCGAGTTCCAGGGCGGCGCCGGCGAGGGTGCGCAGAAGTCCTCGGGCGTCGTGCAGGCCGTGCAGGCCACGCCGGGCTCGATCGGGTACGTCGAGAAGGGCTTCGCCGACCAGGCCGGCCTGCCCGCCGCCCAGATCGACAACGGCAGCGGCGCGGTCGAGCTGAACAACGAGTCGGCGGGCAAGGCCATCGATGCGGCGACCTTCGCCGGTGAGGGCAACAACCTGGTGCTCGACCTGCAGGCGCTGTACGGCACCACCGAAGAGGGCGCCTACCCGCTGGTGCTGGCCACCTACTCGCTGGTCTGCTCCAACGGTTATCCCGCCGAGACCGCCGAGGCGGTCAAGTCGTTCCTGACGGTCGCCTCGCACCAGGGTCAGGCCGGTCTCCCCGAGGCCGGGTACGTGCCGCTGCCGGAGCGCTTCACCGAGCGTCTCCAGGAAGCAATCGACGGCATCGGCTCGACCGCGTAGTTCCGTAGCGCGGAAGCCGAGCAACGGCGAGGATGGTGTTGACGCAATGACCGACAAGGTTGATGAATGACCGACAAGGTTTCCGATGGACCGACATCCGTGACAACACCGAATCCGATGGAGGCGGGGTCCGGGGCGGCGATGGCCGAGCCCTTCGGCGAACCGGACCCCATTTCCACCAATCCCAGCCGCAGTTCGAAGGAACGTCTCGGCGACCGGATCTTCCGCGGGTTGTCGGAGGGTTCCGGCGTCCTGATCGTGGCGCTCATCGGCGCGATCGGGTTCTTCTTGGTGTGGCGCGCGGTCCCGGCCCTGGCCCGCAACGAGGAGAATTTCTTCCTCTACGGCGGTAACTGGGTCACCACGGACACGTCGGCGATGCAGTTCGGCATCCTCGACCTGCTCCAAGTCACCGTGTTTGTCTCGGTGTTCGCCTTGGTGCTCGCGATGCCGGTGGCGTTGGGCATCGCGATCTACCTGACGAACTACGCACCCAACCGGGTCAAGGGTCCGCTGGCCTACATGGTGGACCTGCTTGCGGCGGTGCCCTCGATCATCTACGGCGTCTGGGGTCTGTATGTGCTGGCCCCGGTGCTCAAGCCGGTTGCGGTGTGGCTCAACGAGAACCTGGGCTGGTTCTTCCTGTTCGCCACCGGCAATGCGTCGGTGGCTGGTGGCGGCACCATCTTCACCGCCGGCATCGTGCTGGCGGTGATGATCCTGCCGATCATCACCGCGGTCACCCGGGAGGTGTTCGTGCAGACCCCGCGCGGTCAGATCGAGGCCGCGCTGGCGCTCGGGGCGACTCGCTGGGAGGTGGTGCGGACCACGGTGCTGCCGTTTGGCATGTCGGGTTACATCAGCGGTGCGATGCTGGGGCTCGGTCGCGCGCTCGGCGAGACCATCGCGCTGCTGATCATCCTGCGCGGCACGCAGGAGGCGTTCGGCTGGTCGTTGTTCGACGCCGGCTACACGTTCGCCAGCCTGATCGCTTCTGCCGCATCAGAATTCAACGACCAGTACAAGGCGGGTGCCTACATCGCGGCCGGCTTGGTGCTGTTCATCCTGACGTTCGTGGTGAACTCGCTGGCCCGCGCCGCAGTCGCCGGAAAGGACAGGTCCGCGTCATGACGTCGACACTGGATCAGCCCGTCAAGGCGCCTACGTTCCAAGGCGTCAGCGCCCGGCGCAAGTTCTCCAACAATCTGGCCACCGTGTTGGTGACGGCGTCGGTCGTTATCGCCCTCGTCCCGCTGGCTTGGGTGCTCTACACGGTGGTGGCCAAGGGCATCGGCGTCATCCTGTCCAGCACTTGGTGGTTGAACTCGCAGTCCGGCATGACGGCGTTCGCCCCCGGTGGCGGCGCCTATCACGCCATCGTCGGCTCACTGCTGCAGGCCGCGGTGTGTGCGGTCATCTCGATCCCGATCGGCGTGTTCGTCGGTATCTACCTCGTCGAGTACGGCGGTGGAACCAGGATGGGCAAGATCACCACCTTCATGGTGGACATCCTCACCGGTGTGCCCTCGATCGTCGCGGCGCTGTTCATCTACGCGCTGTGGGTGGCCACGCTGGGCTTCGAGCGCTCCGGCTTCGCGGTGTCGTTGGCGTTGGTGCTGCTGATGATCCCTGTCATCGTCCGCTCCACCGAGGAGATGCTGCGCATCGTCCCGATGGACTTGCGCGAGGCCAGTTACGCACTGGGCGTGCCGAAATGGAAGACGATCGCCGCCATCGTGATCCCGACCGCGTTGTCGGGCATCGTCACCGGCATCTTGCTGTCGTTGGCCCGGGTCATGGGTGAGACGGCGCCGCTGTTGATTTTGGTGGGCTATGCAACGTCCATCAACTTCGACATGTTCGGCGGCTTCCAGGGCTCGCTGCCGGGCATGATGTTCGACCAGGTATCGGCCGGCGCGGGTGCCAACCCGGTGCCCACGGACCGACTGTGGGGCGCGGCCCTCACCCTGGTTCTGCTCATCGCGCTGCTGAACGTCGGCGCTCGGTTCATCGCCAAGTTCTTTGCCCCCAAGAAGGTCTAGAGAAAGCGAAGTCTGACACCATGGCAAAACGTCTGGACCTCAAGGACGTCAACATCTACTACGGCTCGTTCCACGCCGTGGCCGACGTGTCGATGTCGGTTCCGCCGCGCAGCGTGACCGCGTTCATCGGCCCGTCGGGCTGCGGCAAGTCGACGGTGTTGCGCACCCTCAACCGCATGCACGAAGTCATTCCGGGCGCATATGTGACCGGTTCGGTGCTGCTGGACGGTGACGACATCTACGGCGCCGGCGTCGACCCGGTCGGGGTGCGTAAGACCATCGGCATGGTGTTCCAGCGGCCGAACCCGTTCCCCACCATGTCGATTCGCGACAATGTCGTGGCGGGCCTGAAGTTGCAGGGGGTTCGGAACAAGAAGACCCTCGACGAGACGGCTGAGCGTTCACTCAAGGGCGCCAACCTGTGGAACGAGGTCAAGGACCGTCTGGACAAGCCCGGTGGGGGTCTGTCCGGTGGTCAGCAGCAGCGCCTGTGCATCGCCCGTGCCATCGCGGTGCAGCCCGACGTGCTGCTGATGGACGAGCCGTGCTCGGCGCTCGACCCGATCTCCACGCTGGCGATCGAACGGGCGATGCACAGGCGCTGCTGCTGACCACCGGACAGGCCCAGGCCCGGGTCTTCCAGGCGATCCTTGACCTCGTCCCACAGGTTGGCCTTGCGCAGGCTTTTCTCGACCACTTCATCCAGCTCGGCCTTGGACTGCACCAGACCA
>CAXEZH010000014.1:0-12203 GCA_964000695.1 uncultured Mycolicibacterium sp.
GCCCCAGCCCGAATGTTTCGCAGATGCCGGCCAGCAGCCGCGACCGCTGCAAGCCACCCCAGTAGTGGTGATCGGACAGCACCACACGCACCGAACTCTTGGCGATCGCGGGGGCCAGTTCGTCGAACGCGACGACGCACATGTTCGTGGCCAGCGGCATCGGTGCCTGCGCGGCCACCTCGGCCATCCCGTCCAGGCCCGGGGTGGGGTCCTCCAGGTACTCGAGGATGCCGGCCAGGCCGGAGGCGACCTTCACCGAGGTCTGCGGCGTCCAGGCGGCGTTGGGGTCCAGGCGCAGCGGCATGCCGGGGAACGCGGCGGCCAGCGCCTCGATCGCCGCCATCTCCTCCTCCGGTGCGAACACCCCGCCCTTGAGTTTGACTGCGGTGAAACCATATTCGGCGACGATGCGTCGGGCCTGGGCGACGATGCCGTCCGGGTCGAGCGCCGCTCCGAACGCGTCGGGTTCGGCGCCGGGATGGGCGGCCCACTTGTAGAACAGGTACGCGCTGAACGGAACGGCATCACGCACCGCGCCGCCGAGCAGATCCGACACCGGCCGTCCGAACGCGCGGCCCTGCACGTCCAGGCAGGCCACCTCGAACGGGGAAAGCACCTGGTCCACGGCACTGGCCGAGGTGATCATGCCGGCGGTGCCCACGGCCGCGGTGTCGCCGCGCAGCGTGTCGGCGATCGCCACACGTATCGCGTTGAGCGCGAACACATCCAGACCGGTGATTGCGTCGGCGGCGGCCCGCAGCCGGGCCAGGTGCCGGGTGTCGGCGTAGGTCTCGCCCAGGCCGACGAGGCCCGCGTCGGTGTCCAGCTGGATGATGGCGCGCAGTGCGTACGGCTGGTGCACACCGACGGTGTTGAGTAGCGGCGGGTCGCGGAACGCCACCGGGGTGATGCGGGCGCCGGTGATGCGCAGCGGGCCCACGGTCAGATCGCCTGCGACAGCGCGCCGGTCATCACGGCGCGGCCCGCGGCGATGATCGAGGCAAGCTCGTCGACGTCGGTCGCCGTGGGCATCACCAGCGGCGGGCGCACCGGCCCGGCGGGCACGCCTTCCATCGTGACGCCCGCCTTGACCAGCGAGACCGCGTAACCGGGGACGGTGTCGCGCAACCGCACCAGCGGGTGGAAGAAGGTCCGTAACAGGTCCTCGGCCAGGTGGCGGTTGTCGGCTTCCAGGGCGTCGTAGAAGGCCAGCGCCAGGTCGGGCGCGAACGCGAACGTCGCCGACGAGTACAGCGGCACCCCGATCGCCCGGTAGGCCTGCTGCGTGGTCTCGGCGGTGGGAAGCCCGTTGAAGAACAGGAAGTCGGGGTCGACCTCGCTGGTGATCGCCGACACGATGCGCGCCATCTGGTCGAGGTTGCCGGTGCCGTCCTTGAACCCGACGACGTTGTCGATCTTCGCCACCGCCACCGCCGACGCCTCGGTGAACCGCGCGTTGCCGCGGTTGTAGACGATGACGGGAAGGTCGGTCGCGCCGGCGACGGCGCGGGTGTAGTCGACCAGGCCGGGCTGGGGCACCTCGACGAGGTACGGGGGAAGCAGGAGCAGCCCGTCGGCGCCCACCTGCTCGGCCGCGGTCGCGAACCGCTTGGCCTGTGCCACCGATCCGCCCGCACCGGCGTAGACGGGCACGCGGCCGGCGACCACGTCGACCGCGGTGCGGACGACGGTGCTGAACTCCTGGTCGTCGAGGGCGTGGAATTCGCCGGTGCCGCAGGCGACGAACACGCCGCCCGGCCCGGCTGCGATCCCGTTGGCGATGTGGTCGGCCAGGGCGTCGACGTCGATGTCGCCGGTCTCGGTGAACGGGGTGACGGGGAAGAACAACACACCGTCGAATGAGGGGCGGGACGTGGGACGCATCATGGGCTCCTAGCAGGGGTTTGTCGAGGCCGGCGGGCCGGTCGGTGGGTGGGGTCAGTCCTGGCTGAGCCGGCCGTCGATGCGCCGCCACAGGTGATCGGGATTGCCGTCCGCAATTGCGCTGGGCAGCAGGGACTTCGGGACATTCTGATAGCACACCGGCCGCAGGAAGCGTTCGATCGCGCGGCTGCCCACGGAGGTGCTGCGGGAGTCGGACGTGGCCGGGAACGGGCCGCCGTGCACCATGGCGTGGCTGACCTCGACGCCGGTGGGCCACCCGCCGAACAGGATCCGTCCGGCCTTGAGCTCCAGGCGCGGCAGCAGTTCGGCGGCGGTGTCGAGGTCGGAGTCGTCGGCGTGCACGGTGGCCGTCAGCTGTCCTTCGATGCCTTCGGCGACGGCGTGCATCTGCGCGGCGTCGGCGCAGCGCACGATCAGGCTCGACGAGCCGAACACCTCGGCCTGCAGCGCCTCGGAGTGCAGGAAGCTCTGCGCATCGGTGGTGAACAGTGCTGCGTGACAGCCGCATTCACTGGTCGCTTCCTGGCCGCGGCCGACCAGCTCGGCCGCCCCGGACAGCGCGGTGACGCCCTCGGCGTAGCTGCGGGCGATGGCCGGGGTGAGCATGGGTGTGGCCGGTGTCTGTGCCAGCGCCTCGCGGGCCGCGGCAACGAACGCGTCGAGGCCGGGCCCGTCGACGGCGATGACCAGTCCGGGGTTGGTGCAGAACTGTCCGGATCCCATCGTCAACGATGCGACGAACGCGCGGCCCAGCTCGTCGCCTCGGCTGGCCAAGGCGCCGCCGAGGACGAAGACGGGGTTGATCGAGCTCATCTCGGCGTAGACCGGGATGGGTTCGGGCCGCGCGGCGGCGGCGGCGACCAGGGCGGTGCCGCCCGAGCGGGATCCGGTGAACCCGACGGCCTTGATCCGCGGATCGGTCACCAGGGTGGTGCCGAGGCCGGGGCCCGAACCGAACAGCATCGAGAACGTGCCCGCGGGCATGCCGGATTCGGCGACCGCGGCGGTGACGGCCCGTCCGACCAGCTCGGAGGTGCCGGGGTGTGCGTCGTGGGCCTTGACCACGACGGGGCATCCGGCGGCCAGCGCGGAGGCGGTGTCCCCGCCGGCGACGGAGAAGGCCAGCGGGAAGTTCGAGGCGCCGAACACGGCGACCGGGCCCAGTCCGATGAAACGTTGGCGGAGGTCCGGGCGGGGCAGCGGTGACCGGTCGGGCAGGGCGGTGTCGATGCGAGCCCCCTGGTAACTGCCTTCGCGCAGCACCTCGGCGAACAGGCGCAGCTGGCCCGTGGTGCGGCCGACCTCACCGGTGATGCGGGCCTGCGGCAGCCCGGTTTCAGCGACGGCGCGCGAAATCAGGGGCTCGCTGATCGCCTCGATCTGCAAGGCGATCGCCTCGAGGAAGCGGGCCCGTTGTTCGGAGGTGGTGGCCCGGTAGGGGCCGAACGCGTCGGCGGCCGCGGCGCAGGCGGCGTCGACGTTGCCGGCGTCACCGTGGTGGTACGGCGGGTCCAGCGCGGCCCCGGCGGCGGGGTCGAACGCGTGGATCTGCGTGCCCGTCCCGCGCACGGGCGTCCCGGCGATGATCATCTGACCGGTGAGACGGTGGGTTTCGGGGATCGTCGCAGTCATGACGTCAACGGTATGAGGCATATCCATGCCTGTCCAAGACCATTTCTCACAGCATTGATGCGTCGATTAGATCAATCGACCCGGGCCCGGCGCGGGTGGCTCAGGACAGGGCGAGGTGACTTTCGATGAGCGCAACCAGCGCGTCGATGGCCGCAGCGTCTCCCGAGATGTCGACCTGGTCGGAGCGAACCGCGTCGCTGAGCGTGAGCTGCCTGCCGAGCAGCGCGGCGACCGTCGGGGCCGCCGCCCGCACCGTGACGTCAGGGGGCGTCGCGGCCGGCCCGGGCGCCACCCGCATTCGTCCGCCGCGGACCTGCAGGCAGGCGGTGCTGTCGCCGATGTGGAACTCGTAGAGCGCATCGGGCCCGGGGTTCATGTCGCCGGAGAGATCGGCGGCCAAGAAGCTCAGTAGCCATTCGGCCCGGAAGGCCTCGCGGCCGACGTCGGCGTCGCTCATCTGGTGCCGGGCACCCCAGGTCGCGAGCGGAATCATGGCGAGTGCGAGTTCGCGGCCGGCCTCGGAGAGCTCGTAGACCACCGCGGAGCCGGGTTGTCCGACGGCGAGGCGGCGCTGGATGACGCCGTCGGTCTCGAGTTGGCGGACGCGGGTGGCCAGCAGGCTGGTCCCGATTCCGGGTAGGGCGTCGGCCAGGTCGGTGTAACGCTTCGGCCCCGTGCCCAGCTCGCGCACGATCAGCAGCGTCCAGCGCTCGCCGACCACGTCGAGGGCATGCGCCAGCCCGCAGAACTGTCCATAGGTCTTGCGTGCCACGTCCGCCATGGTACCCATTCACTCACATTTCAATCGCAAAGTACAAACTCTGTTGGCGACTTCTATTTCTTATGTTACGTTCTGAATCAGTTCGGGCGTATCGCGGAATCCGAGCCGCGGCCAGCCCACGAGGTGAGGTGAAACGACATGGCTTCTCTATCCATGGATTCCGTGACCGGTGCCCATGCCCGGCGGTGGTCTCTGTCTGCTCTGTTGCGGTGGCTGGAGGCGCCCATCGCGCCGCGGTCCACGGCGTTGGTGCGTGACGACACGACGACCGCCGGCCCGGCCAAGCCCCGGAAGCGCCACTACCCGGCGCAGCGGGACCGGGTCTTCGAGCAGGCCGCGATGGCCCGGGAGATGTACCGACTCTGACCGCGGGCTTGCCGGACCGGCGCACCGCCGGCAGAACACCCAGCGAAACCCCGCTCATCCCCGGTTTCCCGTGTTTCCCGGCTCGGGGGCGACCGCGGCGGACATGAGGTAGCTTCAACGCACGAACCGATTGGCCGCAGCCGAGGAGACCAGCGGTGAATGCGACACCATTCGGGCACTATCGGCTTCAGAAGCTGATCGGCCGGGGCGGGATGGGCGAGGTCTACCAGGCCTACGACACCAGGACCGACCGTGTCGTCGCGCTGAAGGTGCTTCCGCACCACATGGCCGAGGACGAGGTCTTCCAGGCTCGGTTCCGCCGCGAATCCCAATCCGCCGCAGGGATCAACGACCCGCACGTCGTGCCCATCCACGGCTTCGGCGAGATAGACGGCCGGCTCTACCTCGACATGCGTCTGATCGAGGGCCGCAACCTGGGCGCGATGCTCGCCGAAACGGAGAAGCCGCTCGGGGCGCCGTTCGCGGTGCACGTTGTCGAGCAGGTCGCGCACGCGCTGGACTCCGCGCACAAAGCCGGGCTCATCCACCGCGACATCAAGCCGTCGAACATCCTGATCACCGGCCGCGATTTCGTCTACCTGATCGACTTCGGGTTGGCCCGCACCGCCGGGGAGCAGGCCCTGACCACCGCGGGTAGCACCCTGGGCACGTTGGCCTACATGGCGCCCGAGCGTTTCGAGGCCGGCCAGGTCGACGCCCGCTCCGACGTCTACGCGCTGACCTGTGTGCTCTACGAGCTGCTCACCGGGTCGCGACCGTACCCCGCCGACAGTCTCGAACAGCAGATCGCAGGGCACATGATGGCCCCGCTGCCGCGCCCGTCGGACACCGATCCGCGGCTGGCGGCGTTCGACTCCGTCATCGCGAAGGGCATGGCCAAGAAGCCGGCCAAGCGCTACCAGAGTGCCGGCGAACTCGCCGTCGCCGCCCGGCGCGCGCTGAACGCGCCGGTGCGGCGGGCCCGCGGATCGCGGCACTCGGCGCGCAGCGATCGACGGCTTCCGGGACGCGTGCTGGCCCTCGCCGGCGCCGCCGCGGTCGTGCTGGCCGCGACGGCCGTCGGGGCGTGGATGTGGGCGCCGTGGCGCGACGGCGGCGCCCGGGATCTGCCCGACGGGGCGATCGCGCACATCGCCGAGACCGTGCCCGCCGACATCCGCGAGACCGGCCGGCTGGTGATCGGCGTGAACGTGCCGTACGCGCCGATGGAATTCAAGAACGCCGACGGTCAGCTGGTCGGATTCGACGTCGAGCTGATGAACGGCGTGGCCCGAGTGCTGGGCCTGGTTCCGGACTACCGCCAGATCCCGTTCGACCAGATCCTGCCGTCGGTGCAGGCCGGCACGATCGACGTCGGGGTGTCCTCGGTGACCGACACCGCGCAGCGCGAGCAGCTCGTCGATTTCGTCACCTACTTCGAAGCCGGCACGCAGTGGGCGTCGCGCCCCGGCGTCGTGGTCGGTCCCGCCGCCGCGTGCGGTGTGAAAATCGGTGTGGCGCAGGGGACATTGCAGGCCACCGAAGAACTGCCGCGCAAGAGCGACGAATGCGTGGCGGCCGGCATGGCGCCATTGGAGATCGTCGAGTTCGCCAGCCAGGACGCCGTGACCACGGCGCTGGTCAAGGGCGAGGTGGACGCGATGTCGGCGGATTCGCCGGTGACCGGTTTCGCGATCAAACTCTCCCGCGGTGACCTGGTGCCCGCCGGCGACGTGTTCGATTCGGCCCCCTACGGCTGGCCGGTGCCCAAGGACTCACAGCTCGCGGAATCACTGCGGCAGGCACTCGAGCACCTGATCGAGACCGGCGACTACCGGGCCATCGCCACCATGTGGGGCGTCGAGCGCGGCATGATCGACAAGCCGCAGATCAACGGTGCCGGCGGGTAGCGGCTCAGCGCAACTGCGGGAGCACTTCCCGCGCGTAGACGTCGAAGAACCCGGCCATGTCCGGTCCGAGTTGTTGGACATACACCTCGTCCACCCCGGCATCGAGGCAGCCGCGCACCTGCGCGACCTGGCCGCAAACGTGTAAACGGCGCTGACTGGGGTACGACCACCACACCCGTAAGAAGAGGAGCGTCGATGAGAGTTCGCACGATCCCGTGGGTGATCCTGCGGACGCAGTACCGGCTGGGACGGGTTCCGATCCGGATACTGGAGCAGCAACTGGTCGCCCGGATGGGCCCGGAAGCGCCGGTGCTGCTGCTGTTCGAGCGTGCCATCGGCGCGCTGGACGCGGCGGTCGGCGTCGTGCTCGCCGACGGCGCCCTCGAGGACGAAGGTGTCGCCCGCATCGAGCGCGCCGCGGAACTGGAAGAGGCGGCCCACCTCGACGAGATTGCTGCCCGACGTCTCCGTCATGTCGACGCCGAATTACGACGCCGGCGCGACGCTCCCCGCGACGCCGCCAAGAACGAGATCGACGGCGCGCGTCGTGAGGCGCGGGCCCACGCCGACCGTCTCGAGGAGTCGGCCGAGCACGAGCAAGTCACCCGCCAAGCCACCCAGACAGGACAATCGTGACCGCCCTCCCGCCGGACCCGTCCCCCGAGAACACCCCCGGTCCGGATCGTGGCGGGGGTGTTCCTCCGGGTGAGACGCCGCCGGATTCGGCGCAGACCTCGGCGACGTCGAATGCCGATCCCGCCGCGGGGCGCAACCTGACCCCGCGGGCCGTGGTGACCTTCGTGGCGATCGGACTGTTCGCTGCGCTGTTCGCCGTCACCGCTGTGGTGCTGGTGATGGAGTTGTTGGCGGCGTTCTAGCCCAACGGATTCACGCCGGCACCGGGCTGCGGTGCTCGGCCTCCAGCTTGGTGCCCTCGATGTCCAGGTCGGGAACGTAGCGACCGAACCACTTGGAGTGCTTCCACATCGTGTCGCCCAGCATCGCCATCACCGCGGGAATCAAGGTCAGCCGCACCACGAACGCATCGAGGAACACTCCGACGGCCAGCGTCAGCCCGATGGATTTGATGATCGGATCGCCGCCCGCCAGGAACGCGATGAACACACCGAACATGATCAGCGCCGCGGCAGTCACGACGCGCGCCGAGAGCCCGACACCACTGCGTACGGCGTCCACCGCGGTGTCTGTGCGGGACAGCTCCTCGCGGATGCGCGACACCACGAACACTTCGTAGTCGCTCGACAGGCCGAACACGATGGCCAGCACGATGATCGGTAGGAAGCTGATCGTCTCCCCGGGGGTGATGCCGAGAAGCGATGCACCCCAGCCCCATTGGAAGATCGCAACCTGAACGCCGACCGCGGCGAACACCGACAGCAGGAACCCGACGATCGACGTCAGCGGCACCAGCGCTGCGCGGAACGCGACGGTCAGCAGCACGAACGCGAGGCCGACGACGACGATGATGAACACCGGTAGCGCAGCGGCCAGCTTGGCGGAGGTGTCGATGTTCGAGGCGGTGTTGCCGCCGACGAGAATCGTTGCCCCGGTGTCGGCTTCGATGGTGTCGCGGTCGGCGCGGATGCGCTGGACCAGGTCCGCGGTGGCGGTGTCGTTGGGACCGGTCGCGGGAATGACCTGGATGGCGGCCGTGTCCTCGTTGCCTCCGGCCGGGGCGGCGGCAACGACGCCCTGCTCACGACCGAGGTTGGCCGCGATGGTCTGCACCGCCCGCGGATCGGAGGCGTCACCGAGGTCGGCGACGACCAGCAGCGGGCCGTTGAAGCCCGGACCGAGGTGCTCGGCGGTCAGGTCGTAGGCCTGACGCGCGGTGCTGGACTCCGGCTGCGACGCCCCACTGGGCAGGCCCAGATGCATGCCGAGGGTGGGCAACCCGATGAGGATCAATCCGGCAGCGCCCGTCACCAGCAGCGGCTTGCGGAACCGGACCACGAACCGCGCCCACGTCGCCCCCATGGTGCGGTGCGGGGTGTAGGTCGCCACCTGGGCGACCTCTTTCGGGCGGCCCGGCTGCAGCGGCGGTTGGATGAAGCGCGCGACCTGCCCGCCGGCGAATCCGAACAGGGCGGGCAGCAGCGTCACCGCGATCAGCATCGCGATGAACACCGACACCGCCGCGGCCAGACCCATATAGGTCAGGAACGGAATGCCCACCACCGCCAGACCGCACAGCGCGATGATGACGGTCAGCGCGGCGAACACGACGGCGCCCCCGGCGGTGCCGACCGCCAGCCCGGCCGCCTCGTCGCGCGGCATGAGCAGCAGCAGGTTGTTGCGATAGCGGTTGAGAATGAACAGCGCATAGTCGATGCCGACCGCGAGGCCGAGCATCAGCGCCAGGGAGAGCGCTGCGGTCGGCATGTCCACGAACGCGGCGGCGACGAATATCCCGAGCGCGCCGATGCCGACGCCGATGCCTGCGGTGATGATGGGCAGGCCGGCGGCCACGACCGCGCCGAAGGTGATGACGAGGATGAGGAACGCCACCCCGATGCCGATGATCTCCGGCAGGTGCGGCACGTCGACCTTGTACCCGGGGTAGACGCTGCCGCCGTATTCGACGCGCAGCCCGGCCTGCTCGGCGGGGGCCATCGCGTCCTCCAGCGACGTCAACGACGACTCGGAGACCTCACCGATCTGCTGGGTCCACTGCACGGTGCCCAGCCCGACGCGGCCGTCGGGGGCGATCTGGCCGGTTTGGCTCGGGCCGGCGGCCGCTGCGACGTTCTCGACGTTGTTGGCGGCGGCGACGGCCTGGTTGATCGCCGGTGTCAGCGACGGGTCGGTGATGGCGCGGCCTTCGGGTGCGACGAAGGTCAGCTGGGTCTGCGCCCCGCTGAACGCGGGCAGGTTCTGCTGGAGCTGCTCCACGGCGCGCTGGGATTCGGTGCCGGGGATGGTGAAGTTGTCGCTGGGCTGGCCGCGGAATCCGAGGAAGCCGGCCGCCACCGCGATCAGCACCGCCAGCCAGGCGCCGAGCACCCACCAGCGGTGCCGGAAGCTGGACTGGCCAAGCGCGAACAGGAAGCGCGACATCGTTTGGTCCTTCTTGGTCGTCGTCGTTCGGAGTTGTCGTCGTTCAGTGGTGTGGTGCTGCCTCGGCACGCCAGGCCAGGCGGCGAGCAGACACTTTTCACAATGTGTGTTCCCGTGCTGCCGCGGCTTACGCAGCGCGGACGGTGTGATCTGTGTGACGCGGGGCGGGTGCCCGCCGAAGGTGCTCGTAAACGTGTTTGAACGTCCCGAGCGGGCGCCGGCTCCTAAGCTGGGCCGGGTGACGACGACGTCGCTGCCCGCGGGTCCACGTCTGCCGCGCGGAGTGCAGGCGGCGCTGATGCTGTCCTGCGGACCTCAGTTCATCGCCGCGTGCCGGCGACGCTATGGAACGGCGTTCACATTGCGGGTGGCCTCGATGGGCACCGTGGTCTATCTGACCGATCCGGCCGACATCAAGACGGTGTTCTCCGGTGATCCGCGCGTCTACCACGCCGGGGAAGCCAATTCGATGCTCCGGGGGCTACTGGGGGACACCTCGGTGCTGGTCGTCGACGGCGATGTGCACCGCGACCGGCGCCGGCTGATGCTCGCGCCGTTCGCCCGGGAGGCCGTGGCCGCGCAGGTGGACCTGATCGCCCAGATCGCCGCGGACAACATCGCCGGTTGGCCGTGCGGCCGGTCCTTTGCGGCGGCGCCGAAGATGTCGGAGATCACGCTGGAGGTCATCCTGCGCACCGTGATCGGCACGACCGACCCGGCCCGGCTCGCGGCTCTGCGGGTCGTGCTGCCCCGGGTGCTGCGGATCGGTCCGTGGCAGAGCCTGGCGATCCTGAATCCGGAGTTGCTGCAGAGGTGGCCGTGGCGACGGCTGCGTAGGGCGATCGCCGAGGCCGACCGGCTGCTGTACGCCGAGATCGCCGATCACCGCGCCGACCCGCACCTGGCCGAGCGCACCGATGCCCTGTCGATGCTGGTGCGCGCCTCCGACGAGGACGGTCGGGAGATGACCGACCGGGAGCTGCGCGACCAGCTGATCACGTTGTTGTTGGCCGGCCACGACACCACGGCCACCGGATTGGCGTGGGCGCTGGAACGGCTGAGCCGTCATCCCGCGGTGCTGGAGCGGGCGGTGCGCGCTGCGGAGGACGGCGACGACGACTACCTCGACGCGGTGGCCAAGGAGACGCTGCGCAACCGGCCGGTGGTCTTCGATGTCGGGCGAATCCTCACCGAACCGGTGGAGCTGGCCGGGCACCGGCTCCCCGCCGGGGTGATGGTGGTGCCCGGCCTCGTCGCCGTGCACGCCGACTCCCAGCTGTACCCGAACCCGGAGCGGTTCGATCCGGACCGGATGCTGGACGCGACGCTGAGTCCGTCGTCGTACTTCCCGTTCGGAGGCGGCAACCGCCGATGCCTGGGAGCGACGTTCGCCATGGTGGAGTTCCGGGTGGTGCTGCGGGAGATCCTGCGGCGCGTCGACCTGCACACCACCAGCGAGCTGGGGGAGAAGCCGCGGCTCAAGCACGTGATCTTCGTGCCCGGGCGGGGCGCGCGCGTCCGCGCCACGCCCAAACCGCAGGCCGCGGTGTAGTGTCACAGGCAGGTCGTGTCGCGCCGGAGACGGTGTCTCCGATGCCAGCGATGCGGCCTGCGACGCGATTTTCTTCGCTCGTAACCGACGTACGGGTCTGTCCCGTACCACGTGAGGACCTTGCTCATGGATTCGTCCGAACTGTTTTCGCACCGTCAAGTCCCGCAGGTCGCGGCTTCCGGCACGGTGTCCAGCGAACCGGTGCAGCCACCGGTCTTTTCTGATCAGCCCCGCACGACCCGCTCCGGCGATTCGCCGACGACGTGAACGGGATGGCGCGGTCACGCCGCGCCGCCAGCCCGACCCGGCTCGCGCTGGCCCGCCTGTCGGAGGGCAGCATCGACGGCGCCTGGTGGCCCCATTCGGCGCTCATCGCCGCCGAGCTTCCTGATCTGGTCGGCGCCCTGCACCGCATTCTGGGCGAGGTCGTCGACATCCAGATCAACTGGTCGGCGACCGAGGGCCAGCTCGACCTCGAGACGATCGCGGCGGGAGCCCGCATGCTGAAGGGCGACACCGCGCCGCGTCGCCCGCGGCTGATGTCCGTGTCCGGCCGTGAACGACGGGTGAAACTCCTTGTGGTACCGAGCATGACGTCACAGGCGCTCGGTTTGATGATGCTGCGCACGGCGGCGGGTCTACCGACCGGCGACGGCGACAGCCGCGTGAGCGATACCGCGCACAGGGTCTGGCAGCTCGCCGAAGTCGAAAGCGCACAGTGGCGCTGCGACGTCACCGCGCCGCCGATGGCGGGCAAGGTGGGCTCGTAGCGCGACCGGGGAATCGTCCACCGCGCGCTGCGATCGCCCGAAATCTTGATGGGGCGGATTTCCGCAGGTCGTGCTAGGCTCAGCGCGGATGTTTGTCCGACATCCGTTCGAAATGAAAGAAGTTGGAAAAGTATGGCACAGGGAACTGTGAAGTGGTTCAACAGCGATAAGGGCTTCGGCTTCATCGCTCCCGATGGCGGCGCGCAGGA
>CAXEZH010000015.1:0-13036 GCA_964000695.1 uncultured Mycolicibacterium sp.
AGGCGGAGCGGGAGTGGAACCGCAAACCCTCACGTTGCCTGCCGTCCGATTGGCTCGGAGCACAGCGGGCCGGAACACGGCCCTGTAAGAGCTCGCGTAGCGGCCGCACAAATATCAGTCCAAGAACAACCGCTCGCGTTTCCTCTTAAGGCTCGCCGCATTCCAGCCACCGCATCTTGATCTTGATAGAGTCCTCGTGACCGGCGAATAGCATGCCGCGTGCTGTTGAGCTTCCCGGTGTTCTTCCAGTGCAAGCGGTACAAGGGCGGTGGCTCGTCTGCACAGCGATGGACCGCGACGACTGCGCGGCGCAGCTCAATCCGTACCTAGTTCGGGGTACATCGGGCCCAATCCGTTGCGCGGCGATCTCCGCAGCGGGCATGCTGCGGGTATGTCCTCGACCGTGCGGGAGGTCATATGCCGATCAAGTTCGCCCCCACGCGGACTTCGTCACAGGGCGGGCGTAGCAGCCGCGGCCAAGACGGCCGACCCCTCTCGGTACGACTGACCGCGGCACTTGAGCGCGCACGTACCGTCGTTGATGTCCCGCAGTGGTCTCCCTTGCCGGACGAGGATGAATACGACCAGTTCGGGCAGCACGTCGAACACGTCATCGCAGCGTTACGTCGGCAGATGCAATTGGCCGCCAACGATCCGACCAGGATGGCAACCATCTGTGAGGTCGCACTGACGTTGCAGCAGCTCGCAGCCAAACAGCAGCAGATATTGGTCGAGGACCGCATTCGCTCACTCGGCACCATCCGCCAACGGATGCGGTTCGCCGGGCACAACGATCCGGCGAGCCTGCTCAGGGCTGCTGCTGAGGCAGCGTGCAAGGCATCCGGTCTGGATCGCGCAATGGTGTTCAAACTCGACAGTGGTCGGCTGCGCGCCACGTCCACGTACTTCTCTTCCAACGAACAGTGGGCCGCAGACTGCCAGACCCGCGCTGAGCAGATCGCGATACCGCTCGTGCCGGGAGTGCTGGAGGCGGAGGTCGTCCGGCGCCGGATGCCCGCGCTGGTGTCCGATGCACAGCAGGAACCGCAGGCCTACCAGCCGATCGTCGGGATGCTCCGTACCCGGGCATACGTGGCCACACCGATCTTCGTCAACGGACAGATCGAGGCCACGTTGCACCTCGATGCCTACGACAGTGGTCGCGAGCTCGATGCCTTCGACCGCGACATCGCCGCCGAGTTGGCTTTCTCCATCGGCCAGGCACTGGAGCGTGTCCTGACGCTGCAGCAGCTCATGCGGCAGCGTGCCGTCCTCGAGACTTTGACCTGTCAGACCGAGGCGCAGCTCCGCTCCATCGTCGGCTCAGGCGAATTGACCGACGTGGCCATGAGCCAGCTGGCTGTGCAGCCCGATCTGGGACACGAACCGGCCACAACGGAGGACCGGGCCGCACACTCGCTGAGATTGGTGCGCAATCTGACCCGCCGCGAGCTCGAAGTTCTGCAACTGATGAGCACCGGCGCGACCAACGCCGACATCGCCGCACACTTGGTCCTCGCCGAGGGCACCGTCAAGACGCACGTCAAGCGGATTCTGCGCAAGCTCAACGTCGGCAACCGAGGGCAAGCAGTCGCGCACTACACCAACGCGATGCGGAACAGGGGCCACCTCTGACTCGTACCGCGGGCCGAGTTCCACGACCTCTCCACCCGGCCGCTGGGCGTTCGAAAGCGACGAAGGCATCGAAATGCCTTACTGGACAATCGGTGTCGTCACAGCGCCAGTAACCCCGAGAACGATCCGTCACAGTAGATGAGCGGCTCGCCCTGGTTGCCGGTCCGGATGTCGGTGATGACCCCGATCAGGATGTCGTGCGTGCTGGCCGCCACGACGCGGTCGACGTCGCACGTAAATGACACGAGGCTGTCGGCGAGCCGGGGAATTCCTCCCGAGGAGTACTCCCAATTGCCCGCCGCGAACTTCTCGACCCCCCGGACACCGTCCATGCCGGCGAAGCGCCTGGCCAGCGTGCAGTGTTCCTGGCCGAGGACGTTGACCGCGTACCGACCCATCGACCTGATCGCGTCACCGACGAGCAGGTTCTTGTTGACACAGCAGAGCAGGCTGGGCGGCTCTGCTGTCAGGGACGTGACCGCGGTGGCGGTAATCCCCAGGGGGCCTTTCGGACTCGGCGCCGAGATGATGCTCACCCCAGCAGCGAGGCGACGCATGGCCGTCCGGAACTCGTCGGCACCGACCGTGGTTCGCGTGAGGCCTTTCACGCCGCGGACTTCCACATCCTCAGACCCGCACTGTGCGGATAGGCCATGGAGGCTTGGACATTGACGCGAAGCAATCTATCGGTCAGCGCGGAGATCTTGTTGGTCTCCAACCACCACAGAAAATTGTGTCGACGCCAGGGGCGCAACGCGCTCCGGATCGCGGGATCGGGGTCCTGACCGTGCACCACGGCTTCTGCGCCGATGACACCACCGATCGCCGCGGAGATCATGCCGTCGGCGTAGTAGCAGGGCGCTCCCCCTGAGTACATCCGCTTGAGCTCCAGGGTTCCTGGCTTGGAGGGCGCCACCTTGCCCCACGACGACGCCGGGACCAGTGCACCGGCCAGGGTCTCTGCTGCGTCGTCGACCATCAGTCCCAGCGCGTTGGCGACTCCATGGAGCTCGCCGGTCATGGTCGCCAGTTCGGCATCCTTGTCGAAGCCGGAATCCGCGTCGACGACCCGGGCGAAGATGCCGTACCACGTCGAGCGTGGCGACAGCGGGTCGGCGAACGGGGTGAAGTATCCGACGTCGATGATGTCGTTGCGACGAATCAGCGGGGCGAACGTGGTGTCCCGTTGCAGAGGGTGCGAAATGCCCGAATCCGCTTCGATCATCGGCGCTTGCACAGCCAGGACGAGCCGCTGAGGCGCGCTGGAGTCACCGCCCAGCAGTGTGGGTTTGGTGGTCGCATTGACCAACAGTGGCCGCGTCCCGGCAGCGTAGCTTCGCAGGTGCTCAGCGGATTCCACCATGTCGTCGACGTACTCGACGGGGTGCTCGGCCAGCAGCTCACGCAGCCCCGCAACGAGTCGGCTATTGCGCATACCGTAGACGAGCGGGGCCGCGTTGCCCTTGCTTCCGCCCTGCCAGGGGCCCGAATTGCTGAATGTCCACTCACCGTTTCGGTCGATGGCCATTGCGGCGGTTTGGCGGTGGGCGACAGGTCCGGGGAGGCTGGTGCCCGCCGCCGCCTGCAGGAGCGTCGCATGATCGACGCCGACGGCCGAACTCAGGAAATCAGCCGCGACCCCGCGCAGGCTGACCCCGTTGATGAGTCGGCGTGACTCCTGAGCTGGTGGGGCGACCAAGGTGACCTTCCCCTCGAACTGGGGATGCTTGACCAGCTGAGCCGCGAACGCTTGAGCGCCGATACCGTTGCCTGCGATGACAACAGAGTCGTAGGACGGTGGACGCGTCCCGGTGGCCGGCACGAACCGGCTGATGAACCGTTGCACCGACTCGTTCCGGTGTCGAGTCTGCGCCTTGCCGGGTGCGTCGACGAGGGACATCACTGACCTCCTGTGAATGGCGAGTCCGCTGGTTCGTGCGGGCGAAGCGGAAGGGCATCGCGCCATTGATGCTGCGTCGGCTCACAGTGGGGGTCAATGCTGGGAAGCGAGGATCTCCCCTAAGGGATACAGAAGTACGCGCACGGGCGTACACGGTCGACAGAGTCGAGTCGATGCCCGCTAGCTGCTGAAGACGCGGATCCAGTCGACGCGCATCTCGGCGGGATAGGTACCTCCGGCAGGTTCCCGCCCGCCGGAACCGCCCACGGCGATGTTGAACACCGGGACCATCGTGAACCCCGGGTCGTTGAACGGCCAGTCCTGCAGCGAGTTGGCCGGCACCGTGAAGAACGGCTCCATCCCCGGCTGGTAGTCCTTCCAGAAGTACATTCCACTGGGCTGCCAGGTCATCCGCCACGTGTGCCAGGCGTTGTCGACCGGATGACGGTCGGTGGCGAAGGAGGTGCCGTCCAGGCGCGCATGCACCGTGGTTCCCGACGGCCAGTCGTTGTTGCCGTACCACTCGACCAGATCGACCTCACCGCCGCGGACGGGGTTCTCGTTGACCAGCCAGAACGCCGGCCAGGCGCCGTCGGTGAGGCAGTCGAGCTTGACCCGCGCTTCCCAGGTGGTCCCGATCCCGCCGCGCCACAGCCCCATGATCTTGGCGCTGGCGTATTTCTCCTGGATGTTGGCACCTTCACCGCGGGTGGCGCGGATGACGAGGTTTCCGGTGCCGTCCTGGAACACGTGCTCCTGGTCGGTCACGTAACGGCCCATGTTGAAGGGCTTGTCCCACTCGTGCGGGTTCCGGATCGTCTCCCGGGCGGGCACGATGAACCACTTGGCCGGGTCGGGTGGTGAGCCGGCGGGACCGTTGAACTCGTCCTGCCACAACATCTGCGGGCCGGTCTCCGCCGTGGGCGGCTGAGCGTGAGCGGAGCGGATCGGGGTAGCCACAGCGGCCATCCCCAAGCCCATCATGAGCATGGCGCCGCGGCGATTCATCTCAGGCACAGTTGCACTATAAGCAGGCACCGCAGCCACCTGCCGGAACATGACCGAACGGATGGGCCCCTTTTCGCTATTCGGACCGAACTCAGCGTGGCGCCGCCTTCGACTTGCGGCGGCGTCCACCCAGCAGCACGAACCAGAGGGCCGCCGCGGCGTACGGCGGTGAATCCGGCATCACCACCTGATAGCCGAGGTCGGTGAGGATGGCCAGTTCCACGGCGCTGAACACCCGCACGCCGAGTCCGGTGTCGGTCGCGGCATTCATGATCTTCTGGTCTAAGCCGGTGAAAGTTAAGTCGTCGAGGTGGCTCATCGAGCTGCCCGGCTCCCACGGATTCGGCGTATAGAGCGGAACCAGCCCGCCGAACGCGGCGATTGCATGGGCTCCGCCGAAGTACAGTCCGTCTTCTTCGTCTGTCAGCAGCGGATCAAAGCGGTTGCGCCACCGGTAGAACGGGCTGATCGGCCGGGCACCCGCCGAGGTGACCACGAAACTGTCGAACGTGGTCCAGATTCGTTCGTCGTTCTTCCCGGCCTCGTCGACGTAGGACAGAAAACCGAATGAATGCATCAATTCATGGATTGCAGTCGAGACGAAGTCGTACTCGCTGCTTTCCACACTGTCACCGAGGGCCCACTCGTAGTCACGGAAGTTCCAATCAATTTGACCGTCTGCCTCACTGCCATTGGAGTCGTACCCGGTCAACAGCTTGTTCTGCACGACAGTGCGCCAGAACCCGCTGCGATCAAGGATCACGTTGCTGCCCGCCGACGCCAGCGCGTCGTTGTCCTGCAGACCGACGTCGTAGGTGAGTGTGACCGGCGCGTTCACACGGAAGTACAGCAGCAGTTGGGTCGCAACGTCTTCCAGAGCTTGTCGGCGATCCTCGGTCCAGGAGGTGCCACCGTCGGTGTAGTTGAATGCGAACGTGATCGCACCCTGGTTGATCAGCGAGGTGGCGCGGGTACCGATCGGGCGCAGCAGGCTGAGCAGGTTGACGTGGAAGCCGCGGTCGATGGCGATGACGCGGAATGTGTCGACGCCATCGAAATCCACGTCCGGCGTGTAGGTGTAGGTGCCGTCGGCGTTGATCTCGACCGTCCCCTGCCGCGGCCCACGCACCAGCCGGTAGACGATCTCGTCTCCGTCGGCATCCACGGCACCGATCGTTCCGTCGATCGGACCGGTGATCAGGCCGCTGATCTGGACCGGTGCCACGGTGGGGGCCTGGTTGAAGAACGTGCGGCGCAGATTCCAGAACGATTCGGTCAGTTCGGCTTTGCGTTCTTCGCTGACCGACAGCGAGTCGATCCAGGCCTGCGTGCTGTTCGTCCAGGTGTCGATGGTGTCGGCGACGACGTCGCTCCAGGTGCGCCGGGGCGCCAACCACGGCGGGGCCGGCACGGGCTGGGCGGCGGGTTCGTCCGCCACCGCCGAGGTCAGCGGAGCGGCCGCCGCGAAAGTGACGCCGCCCTCGACCGATTCGTCATCATCAGATGTCGATACGGGCGAGGAGTGGTCGACGACCGGTTCAGCGGATGCGTCGTCCGCGGCGTCGCCGCTGGTGGCAACACCCTCACCCTGTTCGACGGTGTCGCTGTCCTCGCCGGCGCGGATATTGTCGACGGAGTCGCTACCGGTATCGGCAGTGGCGTCCTCAGTTGTGTCGCTGTCCTCGACGATGTCGTCGTCTTCGAGCGCTGCGGCGTCGTCCGCGTCATCGGCGTCGCCGTCAGCAGCGTCAGTGTCGTTAGTTTCGTCAGTGTCGTCGGTGTCCGACTGTGACGACACTGACGGACCGCCGGACGTCTCGGCCGAGTCGCCGGACTGCGACACCGACGACTCCGCGCCGCTGTCGGCGGCTGCCGTCGCGGCCTCGGGCCCCAGCAGCGAGAACCCCAACAGGGCCGCACCCAGACCGGCCGACGCCGCGCCCAGCTTCAGCCATTGCCGCACCGGGAAGTCCTCCGCCCGGCGCCGCGCTCCTCCACTCCGCGAATCCTGGCTATCGCTCCTCGTCAACGCCACAATTACCCCCCTCGTCAGCGATCGCGGCTAAGGCTATACCTAGTCATGACACCGTGGAGCAAATTTGCTGGTTAGTCTGGCGCGCGGCGTGACAACAATCTGACGTTCGAGACAATTCGCTGTGCGACGCGGGGTGCCGAGGCTAGATTCCGGTCCGTGACCTCGAGAAGACTGTTGATCTGGGTAGGGGCGATCGGGGCCGGTGGCTGTCTCACGCTCGCTGCGGCGACCGGCGTGGCGGCTGCCGACTCGGATTCCGAGAGTGCAGACTCGGCCAGCTCGTCGACAGAGCAGGACTCGTCGGCGGCTTCGCAGGACTCCCCCGACGGCGGAACCACCGAGGGTTCCGGCACTGCCACGGACCCGGCGACGATCCCAGCGTCGATCAAGCCGTCGGTCATACGCTCGGCGGAGGACGACGCGGACGAGGAAGCGCAGGCTGACGCGGCCCTGGAGGACGCGATCGAGCTCGAGATCGAGGACCTCTCCTCGGCCGGCGAAGAATCCACCGAGGGCCTCGAAGTCGAGAGCACGGACGCTGAGATCGACGGCACCGACGGTGAGACCACCGAGACCACCGAGGTCCCGGATTCAGTGCTCTCCGACACCGACCCGGTCACCCCATCCACCGAGGTCGCGGAGGCCGCCTCGGATGACGCGGTCACGCCGCCCACCGGCCGAGCAGCGGCCGTCCCGGACGAGGTCGCGGAGGCCGACTCCGAGAGCGCCGACGCCGCACCTGCCGTCCTGCAAGCGGCCGCGGCCGGCCCCGTGACCGGTGTTCAGACCGGGCGCGCAACGCTGACCATCCCCCTCGACGACGATGAGTTCCGGACGCGGGCCGACTGGTACTTCCCCACCCAAGCCGACGGTTCGATTGCCGCGACCGGTGTCATCTGGCTGCAGCACGGCTTCCTCGGCACCAAATCGTCCTACTCCGCGCTGGCCAAGACACTGGCTCAGCAGACCAACAGCGTGGTCGTGGCCGCGAACCTGCCGTCGTTCCCGTCGCTGCGCTGCGGCGGCTGCTGGATCAACGGCACGGCCCTGCAGCAGGGTGTGGCCGCGATGTTCGTCGGTGGCGAGGACTCGCTGAACATGAGCGCCACCGCGGCGGGACTCGTGGGAACCCTGCCGACCAGCTTCGTGCTCTCCGGCCACTCCGCCGGCGGCGGCTTCGCCACCGCTGCGGGCGGCTACTACGCCGCAGATCCCAGCAGCGGAGGCAATCTGCGCGGGGTGGTGATGTTCGACGGGTTCTCGTTCAGCGGAGTCGTCCCCGACGCGCTGCAACGCCTGGACAACCCCTACATCCCCGTCTATCAGATCGCCGCGCCGCCGCAGCCCTTCAACTCCAACGGTGCGACCACCGCCGAGTTGGTGGCCGCCCGCCCCGGCCAGTTCGTGGGCGTGACGCTGGCCAACGGCTCACACGTCGACTCGATGCTGGGCAGCAACCCGATCATCGACTTCTTCGCCCAACTGGTGACCCGGTTCTCCCCCGCCGGCAACACCGAGGCGGTGTACACGCTGGCCACCGGCTGGATCAACGACCTCTACCAGGGCCTGGGTCCCGCCGACGGCACCGGCATCTATGGCGCCCCGGACCAGTACATCGTGATGGGCGACACCGCTGCGGTGGTCCTGTCTCCCCCGCCGGTGGTCGATCTCGACCGTTACCTGGGCACCTGGTATGAGGTGGGCAGCGTCAAGCAGTTCTTCTCGATTGGGCTGGTCAACACCACCGCGCAGTACAGCCTCAACCCCGACGGGTCCATCAGGGTGGAGAACTCGGGCAACTACTTCGTCAACAACGGACCCGAATCCCGCATCGTCGGTGCGGCGCTGCCGGTCGAGGGCTCGGAGAACAAGCTCAACGTCGCGTTCTTCTTCGGCAACCCCTCGACCAACCCGCCCGGCAACTACTGGATCGTCGACCTCGACCCCGACTACCAATGGGCCATCGTCACCGACTTCACCGGTTTGAGCGGATTCCTGCTGACCCGCACCCGCACCGTCTCCGACGACTTCTACCAGGAACTGCTGAACCGGGCGTCGGTCAAGGGCGTCAAGGGACGGATCACCCCGACCCGCCAACCAGCGGCGGACACCGTCACGGTCTAGTCCGGGGCGTGCCTGCGCAGACCTTACAGGCGTGTGACAAACGTTTCGGCAGTGCAGGAATGGGCATAAATGCTGCGTGACGAGTGCATACACCGGGTTCGGTTCGGCAGACACCGCGGTCGAGGTCTATCCCCCTCAAGAAGACTCGCTTCTGCTGATCGACGCCATGATCGAGACCGGCCTGGTCCCAGGCGCCCGGGTGGCGGATCTGTGCACCGGCAGCGGGGTGATCGCGATGGCCGCGGCCACCGCCGGAGCCAGCCAGGTGACGGCGTTCGACATCTGCCCCAGCGCCGTGCGACAGGCCCGAGAGGCCGCCCTCACCGCGGGTACGCGCATGGACGTGCATCGCGGATCGTGGGCCAGGGCGGTGGAATTCGCACCGTTCGACCTCGTGGTCGCCAACCCGCCCTATGTTCCGCAGGCCCCCGAGGGCGATGCGTGTTCGATCCCGGCAACGGCCGGCCCGTCGCGCGCCTGGGATGCCGGCGCCGACGGAAGAATGGTCCTGGACCCCTTGTGCGCCGCCGCCCCACTGCTGCTCGACGAGGGCGGCACCATGCTGGTGGTCCAGTCGGAATGTTCCAACGTCATGAGCACACTGCGCGCTCTGCGGGCGCAGGGTATGCACGCTGAAGTCGTTGCCCAGCAGCTGATTCCGTTCGGCCCGGTGCTCTCAGCGCGGGCCCCCTGGCTGATGCAGAGCGGCCTGCTGCCCCGCGGCAGCCGACAGGAGCGCATCGTCGTCGTCCGCGCGGACGCCCCGTGACCGAACAGCCGCCTCGAACGGTGCGCGTCGTGCCGGGCGGGCCGGTGATGGTCGAGGGCCCGGTCCGCATCGAGATGCCCGACGGGGGTGTGGTCGAATCGGACCGCTTCATGGTGGCGATCTGCGCCTGCCGCAGGTCCAAGACCTATCCGCTGTGCGACACCAGCCACCGGCGCCGCGCCAAAACGACGCCGCACCAAGACGACTGACTCAGGCGATCTCTCGACGCAGTGACGGCGTTCCCGTCTGCCAGCATTCCATCAGGTGATCAGCCAGCCGCGTCTCCACGACATCGAACGCCCGGATGCCGAACACGACGTCGGCGTCGAGTTCGGGTTCACGGGCCACGAGGTCGCCGACCACGTCGGTGCGCACCACCTGTTCGTGCACTGCATCGGCCTCGACATGCTCGGCGTAGAACGCACGGCACGGTTCAGGAGCGTCGAGACGCTCGAGTGCCTGCACCATCCGGCGCGATCCGGGCGGGGAGGTGACTTCCGTCGCGGCGAAGTGCCCGACCGCGGCGCCCCGCAGGCGCCGGTGCAAGCCGAACAACGACATCAGGTTCACCACCGCCAACGTCGGCGCGGGCACATCGTCCAGGTAGCCCAGGTAGGTCGAATCGAGATCGGCCGCGTCGAGTAGGTCTGCGAACAGCTGTTGGTGCACCCGGGCACCGCGTCCCGCGCCGAATTCGTCGAACTCCACGGCCACGAACGAGGCCTTGGCCTGCCCGCTGAGCCGCGGGATCGCCCACGCGTGCGGATCCCCTTCCTTCAGGTGGTAGAGCGAGCGGTGCGCGAAATACTCCCGCATCTGCTCCCACGAGCCCTCGTCGCGCAGAAAGTACGACAGACCGCTGCCGTCCACCGGCTCGATGCACAGCGTGTCGAGCTCGGCGAGGGCGCCGGTGTCGGGCTCGAGGTCGCCGACCGCACGACGGATGTCGTCGAGAAATACATCTTCCAGTCGGCCCCGCAGATACAGCAGACCGGGATTCCACTCCCACCCGGCGTCCACGCCGGCGAAGCCGCGATAGTGCAGCTCGTAGCAGAGGTACAACGCCAGCTGAACGTCCAAGCCGGCCGGATCCGCGTCGGCCAGCGACGTCTCCACCCGGTTGAAGGACCGCAACGGCGCACGCTCGGCCAGCAACTCCACCACGGACCTCGAAATCGGACCGCGGGGGGCAGGCAGGGTGGGCTGAGAAACCGTCGAGATCACGGGCAGTAGTTACCCCGGCAATAGCCCGGCTAATCAACTTCTGCCCGCCTCACGGAAGGCGGTGCCGTTACCCGTTTCGTCGTCCCCCTCACGTGATTGCCGCATATCTCACAGCCGGCGAATCTGCGATGAGCAACCGGGCCATCGGGTATGCGAGTGGCTGAGCGCCACTGGCGCCAGAACGCTTCATCCGTCTACTCGAGAGAAGGAGTGCACGAGACATGACGACTCCCACTGCAGTGTCGATCGAATCGACCACCGCCACCCTCATCGCCCAGCTTCGCACGGTGCTGGACCTGACCCATACCGAGATCCAGGTCGCCGAGACCCGCGTTGCGCAGGCGCGCACCGAGGCGGTACGCCGCGAGTTGACTCAGAACGCCGAGAACGGCCGAACCCGCGCCATCGCCATCGAAAAGGCGATTCGCGACCTCGGCGGGTTCCCCGACGTCATCGGGCCGTTCCTGGGCCGTGCGGCCGCTGCCGTCAAGGCACTGACCGAGCAGGCCGAGCCTTTCGATGAGGCGCTCCTCGGTGATCTCGCCCTCGAGGGCCAGCTCCTCGACCGCGCCCGCTACGTCAAGGCGCTGGCTGTGTCGGCCAAGAATTCCGACGTCGAGGACCTCGCGGGCCGGCTGATCACCGCCCACACCGCCACGGTGGAATGGCTGACGACGGTGCTGGCCGAGGACGCACTAGGTGGCCCCGCCGCCCTGCGCCGGACCCCGTTGCAGGCGGCGACCGGCCTGGCCGTCAAGTTCGCCAACCTGCCGTTCACCTGGTCGACCCGCGGAGCCGAGCGGGTGGCCGAGGCCGTGCGCTCGGTGCGACCGGCATTCGCCGATCTGGTCGAGCGTGGCTCACGGAGCACCGAGGTCGTGACGAAGACGCTGACCGGTGCCCGGGACTCTGCGCTGGACGCCGCGGAGCGGATCACCCGCCAGGAGGGCGCCGACGACGCCGCCGACGCGATCCACTCGGTGCGCGGCAACGCCGGGATCCTCGATGCGGCCGAGCTGCCGATCTCGGACTACGACGACCTCAACGTCAACGAGGCCGCCAACGCGGCCAAGGAGTTGACCGACGCCGCTGACATCCGCGCCATCGTGGCCTACGAAGAGGCGCACAAGAACCGCCAGCGTGTGGTGTCGGCCGCGCAGACGCGGCTGGCCGCCATCGCTCAGGAAGTCGTCGGCATCAGCTGATCTTTCGACACGAAGCCCGGTGCGAATTCTTCGCACCGGGCTTCTTTGTGCGGGAACGGGATGTTTGAACGCTCGTTCCACGGGGTACCTCCCGCGTCACTTCGAGAGGCTGAGGGAGAGCACAGTGTCGGTACCGGAGAACATCGCTGTCCGGTCGGCGCACCGGGTCGCGCCGATAGTTCAACGTCTGCGCACAGCGCTTCGCGACTGGGGTGCGCCGCGCTGTCCGAGCCCGCACCAGTACTGGTCCGAAACGGCACCGACGGTCGGCTGGTGGAAAGCCCTCTGACCGCACGGTCACGAGGGCGCTGAGAGCAGACCCTCTTCGATCAACCAGTCCCGGGCGACCAGTGCGGGGTCCCGACCCTCGTTGTCCACTTCCGCGTTCAACTCCAGCATCACCTCGTTGGTCAGGCGCGGGTTGAGCTGACCGAAGATCTCGGCCAGTTCCGGGTGCGCCTCCAACAGGTCGGTGTCGATCACCTCGGTGAGGTTGTACAGCGGAAAGAACTGGCGGTCGTCCTCGAGCACCCGCAGATCCAGTGCGGGGATGCGACCGTCAGTGGTGAAGACCTCCCCGAAGTTGCAGTCGCCGTTGGCGGTCGCGGTGTAGATGACCCCCGTGTCGAGCGTGATGACCTGACCCAGCTGGTCTCTGGACAGGTCGTAGGTCTGCAGCATCGGCACGAAACCGTCGTTGCGGCTGGCAAATTCACTTTCCACACAGAACGTCAGCTCCGAGCGGTCCAGCGTGGCCAGATCCGACAGCTTGGTGACCCCGAGACGTTGCGCCTCGGACTCCCGAATGGCGAATGCGTAGGTGTTGTTCATCGGGGCCGGCGGAAGCCAGGTCAGCCCGTTGGCTTGATCAGCCTCGTTGACGGCCTGCCATTGCGCCGTGGGGTCCTTGATCGGGTTTTCGTTGCCCAGGTAGTTGATCCACCCCGTGCCGGTGTACTCCGGCGAGATGTTCGCATCACCGGACAGCATGGCCTGGCGCACACCGAAACTGCCCGGGGTGTTGGTCATGTTCGTGACGTCGGCCCCGGCAGCGGCCAGAATGATCGACAGCATGTTCCCGAGAATCAACTGCTCGGTGAAGTCCTTGGCGGCCACGGTCACCGGGACGCCTTCCA
>CAXEZH010000016.1:0-3973 GCA_964000695.1 uncultured Mycolicibacterium sp.
GGCTTACGAGGGCAAGGTCGACTGGGCCTTCGCCGAGCTGCTGGCGCTGGGCTCGTTCCTCGCCGAGGGCCGGACGATCCGGCTGACCGGTCAGGACACCCGACGCGGCACGTTCACCCAGCGCCACTCGGTGATCATCGACCGCAAGACGGGCAAGGAGTTCACGCCGCTGGACCTGCTGACCGTCGACTCCGACGGCAACCCGACCGGCGGCAAGTTCATGGTGTACGACTCGGCGCTCTCGGAGTTCGCCGCGGTCGGTTTCGAGTACGGCTACTCCGTCGGCAACCCCGACGCGCTGGTCCTGTGGGAAGCCCAGTTCGGTGACTTCGTCAACGGCGCGCAGTCGATCATCGACGAGTTCATCAGCTCCGGCGAAGCCAAATGGGGGCAGCTCTCCGACGTGGTGCTGCTGCTGCCGCACGGCCACGAAGGGCAGGGCCCTGACCACACCTCGGGACGCATCGAGCGGTTCCTGTTGCTGTGGGCCGAGGGTTCGATGACCATCGCGATGCCCTCCACCCCGGCGAACTATTTCCATCTGCTGCGCCGCCACGGCCTCGACGGCATCCACCGCCCGTTGATCGTGTTCACCCCGAAGTCGATGCTGCGCAACAAGGCGGCGGTCTCCGACCTCAAAGAGTTCACCGAGGCGAAGTTCCGTTCGGTTATGGAGGAACCCACCTACGAGGAGGGTGACGGCGACCGCTCGAAGGTCACGCGCATCCTGCTGACCAGCGGCAAGCTGTATTACGAGCTGGCCAACCGGAAAAACAAGGACAAGCGCGACGACGTCGCGATCGTGCGGATCGAGCAGCTGGCCCCGCTGCCCAAGCGGCGGCTGGCCGAGACGCTGGACCGATACCCCAACGCGGATCAGTTCTTCTGGGTACAGGAAGAACCGGCCAACCAGGGTGCGTGGCCCACGATGGGACTCACGCTCCCCGAGGTGCTGCCGGACAAGCTGACCGGCATCACGCGCATCTCTCGGCGTGCGATGTCAGCGCCGTCGTCGGGGTCGTCGAAGGTGCACGCCGTCGAGCAGCAGGAGCTGATCGACGAAGCGTTCGGCTGACCCGGGGCCTTATCCGCGAGGGGGCCTCTCCCCGCGAAGCCTTGTCCCGCGAGCGTGCGCGTCTGCACGCCGACGCGCCCCGAACCGCGTGCATTGTGCGCGCGGTCGCGGGCGTCGAGCACTCAGCCCAGGAACGAGAACGGGCGCCCGTCGGTCAACGCGGTCACGGCCCGGGGACAGAAGATCTGGATCGCCAGACCGGTGAACACCGTCGCCGGCCCCAGCGGTCGGCCCAGCGCATCGGCAACGTCGGAGGCCACGTTGGCCATGTTCTGCCCCGGCTCGACCAGCATCGGGCAGACCGCCTCCCCGACCCGGACCGCGGTGGCCGGGTCGATGCCACCCAGCCCGGAGTCGCCCAGCATCGTCAGGAACACGTCCGCACCGGTGTCCGCCTGCGCGGTGGGCGCCGAGACCGTCGCCGTCAGGGCGGTCGCCGCCAGCACGGAAGCGGCGACCGCGAGCTTGAAGCACGTCATACCGTGGATGTCGCCGCCACGGCCCACGGCATTACGCCCCGACCGACCCGGGCTTCGCCGGTACCCGCGGTACCGATTAAACTGGGTCGCACTCAACACGCGTACAACAACGAGCAGCACGAGGGAGTGCCCATGGAAGGCTTCGCGGGAAAGGTCGCCGTCGTCACCGGCGCCGGATCGGGCATCGGCCAGGCCCTGGCCATCGAACTGGGACGCTCCGGCGCCCACGTCGCCATCAGCGACGTCGACACCGAAGGCCTCGCCGTCACCGAGAAGCGCCTCAAGGACATCGGCGTGCACGTCAAGTCCGATCGGCTCGACGTCACCGAACGGGAAGCGTTCCTGCTCTACGCCGACGCCGTCGCCGAGCACTTCGGCAAGGTCAACCAGATCTACAACAACGCCGGCATCGCCTTCACCGGCGACATCGAGGTCAGCCAGTTCAAGGACATCGAGCGGGTCATGGACGTCGACTACTGGGGCGTGGTCAACGGCACCAAGGCGTTCCTGCCGCACCTGATCTCCTCCGGCGACGGCCACGTGGTCAACGTCTCCAGCGTGTTCGGCCTGTTCGCCGTCCCGGGCCAGGCCGCCTACAACTCCGCGAAGTTCGCGGTGCGTGGCTTCACCGAGGCACTGCGCCAGGAGATGGCGTTGGCCGGGCATCCGGTCAAGGTCAGCTGCGTCCATCCGGGCGGCATCAAGACCGCAATCGCGCGCAACGCCACCGCGGCCGAAGGCCTCGACCCCGGCGAACTCGCGAAGGCCTTCGACGCCAAGCTGGCCAGCACCACCCCGGAGAAGGCTGCCGAGGTGATCCTCGACGGCGTCCGCAAGAACAAGGCCCGAATCCTGATCGGCCGAGACGCCAAGATGTTCGAGATCGTCATCCGCGCTTTCGGGCCGCACTACCAGTCGCTGTTCCCCAAGGTGGTCTCTCGGCTGGTCGGCCCGTCGCGCTGACGTCAGTTGCCGACGCCCAACGGGTGCTCATCGAGCCACCGGCCCGCGACCAGCCCCGCATCGGCCCCCTCAGCCACTTGACGGCGCATGTCGGCCAGTGAGCCGGTGTCCAGCACACCGGCGATCTCGTTGAGCGCCAGCACCTGGGATTCGGTCAGCTCGTTGCGCCGGTACAGCGGCACGACGTTCTCGGCCCGCACCAGCGACGTGGTGTCGGCGAGCACCGCGACGTCCTCGGGGACATCCGGCGCGGCAGTGGTCGTCCACGCCGCGTCGACGTCGCCGGCCTGCAGGGCAGCGAACATCGCTGCGTCGTCGGCGAATTCGCGCGTGTCAGACAGTCGACACGTGCCCAGCATCTGCGGAACCGGCTGGCCGTTGACCGCGCCGACAGTGAGATCCGGGCAACGCGGCAGCACGTCGGACACATCGTCGCCGGCCCACGTCTCGGCCGCCTGCTCGGTGACCGCCAGCGCGGGTTCATCCTGCGCCGAGATCGTGTAGTCGCCGGCGGCGATCCCCTCGGGAAGCGACGACAGCAGGGTCCGGTAGACCTGCACCTCTGAGCGCGCCGGCGACTGGGGGTCGAGCCGGTGCAGCAGTCGGCCGGTGAAGACCGGCGCCACCGTGATGTCCCCGGAATCCAGCCCTCGCAACGGATCCTGCGCTTCCTGCACGTGGGCCGCGTTGCCGTAGAACCGCAGCGCAGCGACGTACAGATGGGCCAGCACCTGCGACTCCGGATCCGGTGACGCCCCCACGGCGATCGAAGGTGGCGGCGCCTGCCCTGCGCATCCCACCGCCAGCATCGCGACGAGCAATGCCGACAAAAGCCTCAGCCGGGCACTCCGGGTGCGGATCAGCCCGCCGACTCCTCGGACGCAGCGGCAACCGCAGCCGCCACCGCCGGACCCACCCGGGGATCCAGGGCGCTGGGCACGATGTGATCGACAGCGAGCTCGTCACCGACCACCGAGAAGATCGCGTCCGCGGCGGCGACCTTCATCCGTTCGGTGATGCGGCGGGCACCGGCGTCGAGCGCTCCGCGGAACACGCCGGGGAACGCCAGCACGTTGTTGATCTGGTTCGGGAAGTCACTCCGGCCGGTGGCCATGACCGCAGCAAGCCCATCGGCCGCCTCGGGACGAATCTCCGGATCGGGATTGGCCATGGCGAAAACGACCGGGTTCGGCGCCATCTTGCGAAGGTCGCTTGCGTCGATCAGGTCGGGGGCGGACACGCCGATGAAGATGTCCGCACCTTCGAGCACGTCCTGGAGGGTCCCGGCCTTCCGGTCGGGATTGGTGTGGTCAGCGAACCACTCCTTAGCAAAGTTCAGTCGGTCGCGGCCCGAGTAGATCGAGCCGGTGGAATCGACACCAATGAGTTCGCCGTACCCGGCGTCGCGCAGGATCTTTCCGATAGCGAGGCCCGCAGCGCCCATGCCGGAGATGAC
>CAXEZH010000017.1:0-4702 GCA_964000695.1 uncultured Mycolicibacterium sp.
ATCCGCTGGCCGTCGGCGGTGGTGACACTCTCACCGAGATGATCCTCGGCGGGCAGACTTTCGTGCTGCCGGTCGTGGTCGGCTATCTCCTCGTGCGGTTCGTCGCCGGTCCGCTGTCCTACTCCGCCGCCGTGCCCGGCGGTCTGTTCGCGCCTCTGCTGGCGCTCGGCGCGCTGTGGGGGGTGTTGTTCGTCGGCGTCGTCGACGCCGTCTGGCCGCACGACCTGACCGGTCTGCAGATCCCGATGGCGCTGGTCGGCATGGCGGCGTTCTTCGGTGCGACGGTGCGCGCCCCGGTGACTGCCATCGTGCTCGTCATCGAGATGACGGCCACCACGGAGGCCGCGATACCGATGCTGGCAGGCACCGCGGCCGCGGTACTGACCGCGTACCTGGTCGGTTCTCCGCCGATCTACGACAGCCTGCGCGAGCGGATGCCGCCTGAGGAACCGGCCGCCGAGAAGACCTGAATCACCACTGCGCTTCAGTTCTCGTCGGGGATGTCGCGGTAGGTCTGATCGTGCGCCGGGCCCTCGGGGTCTTCGCCCTGGCGATCCAGTTTGTCCTGCTCCTCGCGCTGGCCCTCGGTGGCCTGGGTGGCGTCCTTCGGCGTTTCCGGCGGGTCGTTGATCTGTTCCACGGCTGCAGTGTTGTCAAATCGGGCGCGCGTGAAACGTGCCACCCTCACACGTGCCGAATGGGCTCTGTGATAACCAGGCAACACGGGGCAACACGGACGTATAAGTGGCGTTGCTGATCGGCAATACGGCCAGGGAATACCTGAGGGGACCACTCCCCGGAAGGTGTCCTGATGTCCTATCTGAGTCCCTCGGACTTCGTCGGCAAGATGATCGATGCCGGCGCAGCCAAAGCCACGATGTCCACCCGAGACACCCTGATCCGCGCGTACATGGCCGGGGCGATCCTGGCGCTGGCCGCCGCGTTCGCCGTGACCATCACGGTGCAGACCGGCAACGCACTGGTCGGTGCGGTGCTGTTCCCGGTCGGGTTCTGTCTGCTCTATCTACTCGGCTTCGACCTGCTCACCGGCGTCTTCACACTGGTGCCGCTGGCGTTGTTGGACAAACGCCGCGGTGTCACGGTCCGCTCGATGCTGCGCAACTGGGGTTGGGTGTTCCTGGGTAATTTCCTCGGCGCGATCACCGTGGCCGTCATGATGGCGATCGTCTTCACCTACGGGTTCAGCGTCGACCCGAACGAGGTCGGCCAGCGCATCGGCGAAATCGGCCACAGCCGTACCGTCGGCTACGCCGAGCACGGCGCGGCCGGCATGCTCACCCTCTTCATCCGCGGCGTGCTGTGCAACTGGATGGTGTCCACCGGGGTGGTCGCGGCCATGATGTCGACGAGTGTGTCGGGCAAGGTGATCGCGATGTGGATGCCCATCATGCTGTTCTTCTACATGGGTTTCGAGCACTCGATCGTCAACATGTTCCTGTTCCCGTCGGGGCTGATGCTCGGTGGTGACTTCTCCATCGGCGACTACCTGATCTGGAACGAGATCCCCACCGTGATAGGCAATCTGGTGGGCGGTCTGGCCTTCGTCGGTCTGACGCTGTTCGCCACCCACGCGCGGACCGGCAAGCCGCGGCTGTTCGTACCCGACGGCCTCGACGCCACACCCAAGGAACGCGAAGGAGCGAACGCATGACCCCGATCATGGCCAAATCCGAAGCTGCTGAGTTGATCACCGCAGCCCGGGTGCGCAAGAAGCTGAGCTGGACCGACATTGCCGGTGAGATCGATGCGCCGTTGGTGTGGTGTGTCGCGGCCCTGCTGGGCCAGCACCCCATGCCGGCCGGGCAGGCCGAACGGGTCTGTGCCCTGCTGGATCTCGACTCCGCGGTCGCCGAGAGCCTGCAGAGCCAGCCGTCGCGCGGTATCGATCCCGCCCTGCTGGCCGACCCGACCATCTACCGCTTCCAGGAGGCGCTGGCGGTCTACGGCCCGGCACTCAAGGAGCTCATCCACGAGGAGTTCGGTGACGGCATCATGAGTGCCATCAACTTCAAGGTCGACATCGCCCGCCGCGAACATCCCGACGGAGACCGCGTGGTGGTCACCTTCGACGGCAAGTTCCTGGACTACCGGTGGTGAGGCCGCGATGAGCGAGATTGCCCGTGAGGCGGCCGAATCGTTGTGGACCGGGCTCGGTCGACGCGACTTCGTCCGCGCGGTCGCGGCCCTCAGTGCCGGCGCCGGCGTGGCCGGTGTGGCGTCGGCCTGCTCGCCGGGTGGTTCGACGTCGACACCGTCGGCGACGTCCTCGAGTTTCACCATCCTGCAGCCGGGGCAGGGCGAGCCCAGCGGCGATCACTACCTGCAGTCCACACCGGATCAGGTGTTGTGGGGCTACGTGCCGAACGTGCACACCGCGCCGGCGATGCAGATGGCGTCGGGCGAGACGGTCACCATCGACACCGTCAGTCACGAAGGGGTCCTCGAAGACCAGGGCCGCGACCCGGTCGAGTTCTTCGGTGCTCACGGCGTCGCCGACTCCGACGTGCTCGCTGATGCGATCGGTGTCGCCGCGGACTACACCCGCACACCGCGGAACTTCGACAAGGACGGGCCTCATGTGGTCACCGGACCGGTTTTCGTGGAGGGGGCACAACCCGGCGACGTGCTCAAGATCGAGATACTGGAGGCGATCCCGCGGGTTCCCTACGGCGTGGTGTCGAGCCGGCACGGCAAGGGTGCGCTGGCCCGCCAGTCCGACGGTGGCGCGCCGGACGGGATAGCCCTGAGCGAGGTGATGCCTCCGGTCGGCACCGACGGCCGGTCCGCCTCGAATCCTGAGCTCTACGGCAATGTTTCGACCTTCACCACCGTCGTCGACGGCCACGGCATCATGAAGTACGGCGATGCGCAGGTCCGCTTCCCGCTCAACCCCTTCATGGGGATGATGGGTGTGGCGTTCTCCCAGGATCCCGACCCGACCGCGGCGACCGCGCATTCGGTGCCACCGACTGTCGGTGGCGGCAACATCGACATCCGACTCCTCGGTGAAGGTGCGACGTTCTACCTGCCGGTGTTCGCCGAAGGGGCGCTGTTCTACGTCGGCGATCCGCACATGGCGATGGGTGACGGCGAGGTCGCCCTCACCGCCATGGAGGGCTCACTGCGCGGCAGCTACCGGCTGTCGGTCTGCAAACCGGGCTCCGGTGATGCCCCGTCGGTGGCCTACCGGTACCCGTTCGCCGAAACCGCGGACGCCTGGGTGCCGATCGGGTTGTCCGATCCTGACGGCGCGCTCAACGGCGCCGGCACAGACCTCGACGTCGCGATGCGACGCGCGGTCGTCAACGCCCTCGACTTCCTGGAAACCGACCGCGGTATGGACCGACCCACCGCGTACGCGTATCTGTCTGCGGCCGCTGACTTCTCGGTGTCACAGGTCGTCGACAAAACTGTCGGCGTGCACGGGCAGGTGTACAAGTCCCACTTCGCCTGAGCCGGACCTTCAGTCGTCGGTGACGGTGAGCAGGACGTCGATGTTGCCCCGGGTGGCATTGGAGTAGGGGCACACCTGGTGGGCTTTCTCGGCCAGTGCCTGGGCGGTGTCGTGATCGACGTTCGGCAACGTGATCTCCAGTTCGACGGCCAGCACGAAGCCACCGGCGTCGTTGCTGCCCAATGACACCCGGGACCCGACGGTGGAGTCGGAGACGTCGGCGCCGTCCTGTCTGGCGACCAGTCGCAGCGCGGAGTGGAAGCACGCCGCGTAGCCGACGGCGAACAACTGCTCGGGGTTCGTGCCGGTGCCCGTGCCGCCCATCTCCTTCGGGATGCTCAGTGCCACATCGACTTTGCCGTCCGAGGTGCGCCCGTGACCGTCGCGTCCCTCGCCGGTGGCCAGCGCCTCGGCGGTGTACAGGGTTTTCATCAGTGCGCTCCTTCGGTCGGGGGGGTGCTGTTCTGATGGGCGAGAATCGCCGTGGTCAACCGTTGCAGGGCTTCTTTGAGTCCCATCGCGTCCTCCATCGACATGTCGATCGAGGCGAACATCTGCTCGGGGATGCAGACCGCCCGCTCGCGTAGCCGGCTACCGGTGGGGGTCAGCGCGATGTCGACGCGCCGCTCGTCGGCCGCCGATCGCTGCCGGGTGATGTAACCCGTCGCTTCGAGACGCTTCAGAAGTGGGGACAATGTTCCCGAATCGAGGCTCAACCGCTCGCAGAGTTGGCCCACGCTGCTCGGACCGTCCTCCCACAACGCCAGCATGACCAGGTACTGCGGATAGGTGATGCCGAGGTCGGCGAGCAGCGGCCGGTATGCCGCCGTCATCGTCCGCGATGCGGTGTACAGCGCAAAGCACATCTGGTCGTCGATGCGAAGAGAAGCCACGGCACGTGCTTACCACGATTTGGTTGTGCGCAACCTTACATAAATGTCAGATACGGACGACCGACCGGATGGCGATCTCCTCCGTCTGGCACAACCGGCAGGTCAGGGTCCGCACCTTGAGTCGCACGTTGGCGATCCGCAACGCGCGTTGACACATCGGGTAGGGGCATCCGCAGGAGAGCGTGACCCAGAAGGTCGCCGGATGGGCGAGTGGGCCGCAGAACCTGTGGCAACTGCACAGGATTTCCGGGTCGAAGTCCAGTTCAGACAGCGACGGCTCGAGCAAAGTGGTCACGGCCCCTAAGGCTAAAGTCAAGGTCGAGACTCATGGGGG
>CAXEZH010000018.1:0-36894 GCA_964000695.1 uncultured Mycolicibacterium sp.
CCGCCTGCATCACCGGGGATCGCGTCCAAGAATTCCTGGACGCGATCGAACGCCATACCCCCGAGGTCAGCGTCGGGGTCGCGACGCGGAGCTCATCGGACGCGCGCGTCACCGAGTTGTACGCCGAAGCCGACGCCGCGCTGTACCGGAGCAGAGGGCGGCCGCTGCGCGACGAGCGCCGCTAGCCCGCGGCGTTGGGGAGCAGCGGCGGGCAGTTGCCGTACTGGTCGGTGGCGAGCTCGAAATGCCAGATCTCGTTGGCATAGATCTGGCACAACCCGAACTGTCTGCCGTTGGCGATCAACCACATATCGGCTTCGACCGGGGCGATGTCCACCGCCTGGCCGGTGACGTGCTTGGACACGTCTGGACCGGCGACCAGTTCGGCCGCCGCGGCGACACTGCCGTAGTTGCGCACGGCGTTGTCGAACAGCCTCTGCTGGAAACCTCTCGAGCGCCAGCCGGAGTTGACTCTGATGTCGACGCCCTGGGCCTCAGCTGCGCGAGCGGCGTCCTGGACCGCCCGCAGCAGCGCCGGATCCAGTTGCGACAGAATCGGATTGGATACGTCGAACGGGGAGAGCGTGACACCGTCGGGCAGCCAACCGCCGGTGGTGTCGACAGCGGCGTCGCCGATGCTCAACGGATCTGCAGGCACCGGGATCCCGGGCGGTGGGGCCAGCGGTGCGACCGGAGGCGTCAACGCCAGCGGCGGCTCCGGCGGCACCGGAGGCTGTGGTGTCACCGGGGGTTGCTGCGGCGTCTCCGGGGTGGCGTGGGAGGGCGCGGCTCCGGTCGCTCCGACCGTCAACGCGACACACAGCGCGCCGCCGACGGCCGCGAGCGGGCGCAGAAGGCCAGAAATGCGCGGCGTGTCGCGTGCAGACGCGCGCACTCGCGGAGTCATCAGAGCCACTGGGTCAGTTCCTTCTTCAGGACCTTGCCCATCGCGTTTCGGGGCAGGCTGTCGACGATGCGCACCACCCGGGGCCGCTTGTGCACCGACAGCTCGCGGGCGACGAAGTCGATCAGCTCCTCAGGCTCGGCGTCGCCGACGACAAATGCCACGATGCGCTGACCGAGATCGTCGTCCGGTGCCCCGATCACGGCGGCCTCTCGCACCCCCTCATGTCCGAGCAGCACGGTTTCGATCTCCCCTGCCCCGATCCGGAAACCGCCGCTCTTGATCAGGTCCACCGACTCGCGCCCGACGATGCGGTGCATCCCGTCACCATCGATCGTCGCGACGTCACCGGTGTGATACCACCCGTCGTCGGACAGCACCTCGGCCGTGGCGTCGGGACGGTTGAGATAACCGTCGAACAGCGTCGGGCTCGACACGTACAGCCGGCCGATCGACTCGCCGTCGTGCGCCACCTCGCCGCCGCTCTCCGAGCGCAGCCGGGTGCGAACCCCGTTGAGCGGCAGCCCCACCGAGCCGGGCCGGCGCTCCCCGTCCACCCGGGTGCTGAGCGTGATCAACGATTCCGTGCTGCCGTAGCGCTCGACCGGCCGATGCCCGCTCAGCGCCGCCAGCCCGTCGAAGACCGGCACCGGCAGCGCCGCGCTGCCCGACACCAGCAGCCGCGCCGGCGCCAGCGCCCGCGCGGCTGACCCGTCCTCGACGATGCGCGACCACACGGTCGGTACCCCGAACAGCAGGGACCCGCCGTAGTCACCGACCGCCTGCGCGTACGCCTCCGGCGCCGGTTTACCGGTGTGCACGAATCGGTTGCCGATGCGCAGCGACCCGAGCAACCCCAGCACCAGCCCGTGCACGTGGTACAGCGGCAGACCGTGCACCAGGGTGTCCGCCGGCGTCCACTGCCAGGCCTCGGCCAGCATGTCGATGTCGGCGGCGATCGCGCGCCGGCTCACCAGCACGCCCTTGGGCAGCCCGGTGGTCCCCGAGGTGTAGATGATCAGCGCCGTCGCATCCAGCGACGGTTCGGCGTAGCGGTGCCACGACCGGGCGTGCAGCCGCACCGGGATGTGACCGATGCCGCCCAGGTCGTCGGGCTTGTCGCCCAACCACGCCTGCGCGCCCGAATCGGTCAGGATGTGCCGGCGTTCGGCGGCACCGACGTCGGCAGGCACGGGCACGACGGGCACCCCGGCGATCAGGCAGCCGGTGATCGCCAGCACGGTGGCCGCGGTGGGCCGGGCCAGCACGGCGACCTGACGCGCGCCGGCCACCCGCTCGGCCACCGACGTCGCTGCCCCGACCAGATCGCTGCGGCTCAGGGTCATGCCGTCGATGCGCACCGCGTCGCCGATGTCGGCGCCGGCGGCGACCGCCGCGGGGTTCAGGGAGTCCAGCAGCACGGCAACTGAGGCTACTCCCCGCATACTGGGGCGGTGGATTCCATCCGAGCCGTCGGGTCACGTGAGGTGTATCGGAACAGCTGGCTGACGATCCGCGAAGACGACATCCGCAGACCCGACGGTAGCCCCGGCATCTACGCGGTGGTCGACAAGCCGACGTACGCGCTGGTCATCCCCCGCTTGTCCGACTCTGACGGGGAGCGCTTCCATCTGGTCGAGCAGTTCCGCTATCCGCTGGGCCTGCGACGTTGGGAGTTCCCGCAGGGCACGGCGCCGGACCGCGCGGATCTCGAACCCACCGAGCTCGCGGCCCGGGAGCTGCGTGAGGAAACGGGGTTGCGGGCCGATTCGCTGACCGAGCTCGGGCTGCTCGACGTGGCCCCAGGCATGAGCAGCCAGCGCGGCCGCGTCTTCCTGGCCACCGGCATCACCGAGGGCCCGCACGATCGCGAGCACGAGGAGCAGGACATGCGCAGCGCGTGGTTCGCCCGCAGCGAGGTGGAGCAGATGATCCGCGACGGCGTGATCACCGACGCACAGTCGATCGCCGCGTGGACGCTGCTGCTGCTGGCCGGCGCCTGACGGTCGGCGTCGAAGCCTGTTCCCCGGGAACACGATTGGCGCCCGGCGGACCGAGACCAACCCGTGACGGAACCGTGGCCCAACCGGTCGTGTCGGGTGACGGTCCCGATGATCGGGGCAATTAGGTTGAGGTGGACATCTCTTGACTTGACGTGAGGTAACCATGCCCGCCCTCCGGACCACCCTTGCCTGCGTGGCGCTCGTCGCCGCGGCCGGTGGGGTCACCGCAGGCCCGGCCCAGGCGGCACCTCTGTGGAGCGGTCGCTACACGGTGGTCACCTATGCCTCGGAGAAGATCGGCACCAGCGTCGCCGCCCGCCAACCCGAGCCTGACTTCAGCGCGCAGTACACGTTCAGCACCGCCTGCACCAGCACGTGCGTCGCAGTGGCCGGCGACGGTCCCGCGCCGACCAACCCGACCATCCCGCAGCCCAGCCGCTACACCTGGGACGGTAAGCAGTGGGTGTTCAACTACACCTGGCAGTGGGAGTGTTTCCGCGGGTCGGATGTCCCCTCCGAGTACGCCGCCGCACGCTCGCTGGTGTTCTATGCGCCGGCTCCCGACGGAACCATGTACGGCACGTGGCGCACCGAGATCCTCGAAGGGCTCTGCCGCGGCACCGTGATCATGCCGGTCGCCGCCTACCCCGCGTAATTCAACGGTCACACCGGCACAAAGCGGTGGAAACGCCCTCCTTCCAGGATGGGTCCACCGGTCGCGCTGCCGCGCGCCGTCTGACAGGTGGGGAGACATGGCGACGTTCACCAAGATCTTCAGCGAGGGCAACCCCCGACCGCGCCCGGTCGATGAGATTCCCCCGCTGCGACGACTGCTGCCGCTCGGCGTCCAGCACGTGCTCGCCATGTACGCCGGGGCGGTGGCGGTCCCGCTGATCGTCGGCGGCGCCATGGTCGGCGCGGGCCAGCTCGAGCAGTCCGACATCGTGCACCTGATCATGGCCGACCTGTTCGTCGCCGGGATCGCGACCATCATCCAGGCCGTCGGGTTCTGGCGGTTCGGGGTGCGTCTGCCGCTGATGCAGGGCGTGACATTCGCCGCCGTCGGCCCGATGATCACCATCGGTCTCAACCACGGCGTCACCGCGATCTACGGCTCGGTGATCGCCTGCGGGCTGTTCATGATGCTGATGGCACCGGTGTTCGGCAAGCTCATCAGGTTCTTCCCGCCGCTGGTGACCGGCACCATCATCCTGATCATCGGGGTGTCGCTGATGCGGGTGGCAGCCGGCTGGTTCGGCGGCGGCACCGGCAACGGGGCCGATTTCGGCTCGCCCGCGGCGATCGGGATGGGGTTCTTCACGCTGGTGATGATCATCGCGATCGAACGGTTCGCGCCGGAGAGCGTGCGGCGGGTGTCGATCCTGCTCGGCCTTCTGATCGGCACCGTCGTCGCAGTGCCGTTCGGGATGACCGACTGGAGCCACATGGGCGACTACGGCTGGGTCGGCATCGTCACACCGTTCCAGTTCGGCCTGCCGACGTTCGAGATCAGCTCGATCATCGCGTTGCTCATCGTCGCGATCGTGATCATGACGGAGACGACCGGCGACATCGTCGCCGTCGGCGAGATCGTCGAGGAGAAGATCACGCCCCGGCGGCTGGCCGACGGACTGCGCGCCGACGGCCTGGGCACCGTCATCGGCGGGGTGTTCAACACCTTTCCCTACACCGCATTCGCGCAGAACGTCGGGTTGGTGGCGATCACCGGGGTCAAGACGCGCCACGTGGCGACCGTCGCCGGCATCATCCTGGTGCTGCTGGGACTGCTGCCCAAGATGGCCGCGGTGGTGGAGGGAATCCCGCTGCCGGTGCTGGGCGGGGCCGGGGTGGCGTTGTTCGGGATGGTCGCCGCCAGCGGTGTACGCACGCTGACGAAGGTGGCGTTCAACAACACCAACATCCTGGTGGTGGCGATCTCGGTGGGCGTCGCGATGCTGACCGAGGCCAAGCTGTACTACACCGACCGGGCGCTGGCCGATGCACCGGTCAACGTGGCGCTGGACCTCTATCACCAGTTCCCCGACTGGTTCCAGACCATCTTCCACTCGGGCATCTCGGCAGGCGCGATCACCGCGATCCTGTTGAACCTGCTGTTGAACACCCGCCGCACCGAGGACGACGACGGTGACCTGGCCGCCTTCGACGCACCCCGCGGCGCGCTGCCCGACCCCCGCGACGCGCTGCGGGCCGCGGACCCGTCCACTCCGCCCGAGGAGCTGGAGGCGCTGGCGCACAAGGACTCCGGTCTGCACACGATCATCGTGACCAACCCGTCGACGTATGTGACGACGTGTGAATGGATCAGGGCGCAGGGCAGTCCGCAGGTCGATCAGGTGTATCTGAAGTGGGACGCGGTCACCGAGGGCAGGTTCTCCCGACGCAGCCGGGAGTAGCCAGAAGCTTCGTTGAGACTGCATCCAGCGCGAACTTGTGCGAGTAGACGCCGCGCTGAACGCAGTCTCAACGCTGAACTGGCGTCAGGGGAACAGGCCTTCGGTGAGGGCGGTCGGCGAGCCGAACCGGTGGGCGGTGATCGCCACCGCCTGCTCGCGCAGAAACGTCAGCAACTCCACCCGGCCGGCCTCGACCACCGGGTGGGCGTAGAGCGCGACGTCGGGCCTGCCGTCGCTGGCCTCGGCGAACTCCGTTCGGCTGCCGCCGAGTAGGCGGACCCGGGCAGGCGGGTCGGTGTGCAGCACCGCACGCCACGCGTCGGCGTCGTCGACGCGGTAGATGACCCCGCAGGACCGGAGCAGTTCGACGACATCGCGCTCGAGCGGCGCAGGCGTCGAGACGGTGACGTCGGAGCCGGCGAGAAGACCTGCGCCGACGACCCGCAGCAGAGCCGCGAGGTGGCCGTCCTCGGCGTGTACCGTCACCGGCACCGGCCGGTACCGGAAGACGTTGCGTTCGGCGGTCAACCCCGAGACGTCACGGGCTATCCCGAATTCCTCGGCCCAGACCAGCGCGTCGGAGTGCAGGGACCGTGCCAGGAAATCACGATCGGCCTCGTCGAGACCGAGACGCTGTGTGTGGTCGAGGAATTCACGAAGTTCGCGACGGAGTTGCCCGTGCTTCGTCGCAGCCGCGCTGCGCCAATCACTGAGTCCGACCAGATAATTCGGGCCGCCCGCCTTTGCGCCGGGCCCGACCGAGGACTTCTTCCACCCGCCGAACGGCTGGCGCCGCACGATGGCACCGACGATCGATCGGTTCACGTAGGCATTTCCCGCCTCGACGCGGTCGAGCCAGCGTTCGATCTCGGCGCGATCGAGCGTGTGCAGACCCGCCGTCAGGCCGTAGTCGACCTGGTTCTGGATCGCGATCGCGTCGTCGAGGTCCGCGGCATCGACAAGGCCGAGTACCGGACCGAAGTACTCGGTGAGGTGGAATTCCGAGCCGCGACGGACACCGGTTTTCACGCCGGGCGACCAGAGCCGACCGGTGTCGTCGAGCCGGCGCGGTTCGACCAGCCACTGCTCCCCCGGCGCCAACTCGGTGAGCGCACGCAGCAGCTTGCCGTGGGCCGCTTCGATGATCGGCCCCATCTGCACGGTCGGGTCGGACGGATACCCGACCTTCAGCGACGTCACCGCATCGACGAGCTGGTCACGGAACCGCGCCGACCGCGCGACGGATCCGATGAGGATGCCCAGCGATGCCGCCGAGCACTTCTGACCGGCATGGCCGAATGCCGAGTACACGAGATCCTTGACCGCCAGGTCGATGTCCGCGTGCGGGGTGATCACGATGGCGTTCTTGCCGCTGGTCTCGGCGAGCAGGCACAGCTCCGGCCGGAAACGGCGGAACAGCGCGGCGGTGTCGAACGCCCCGGTGAGGATCAGCCGGGCGACCCGCGGATCGGACACCAACTGGGTGCCGAGGTCGCTCTCGTCGACGTGCACCAGCTGCAGCACATCGCGCGGAACGCCGGCGTCCCACAGGGCCTGCACCATCACCGAGCCGCACCGGCGCGCCTGGGTGGCGGGCTTGATGATGACCGGGCTGCCCGCCGCGAGCGCGGCCAGCGTGCCGCCCGCGGGGATGGCGACCGGGAAGTTCCACGGCGGCGTCACGACGGTGAGCCCCACCGGCACCGCTGTCGCACCGTCGACGTGGTCGAGCTTCTCGGCCAGGCTCGCATAGTAATTGGCGAAGTCGACGGCCTCGGAAACCTCGGGGTCGCCCTGGTCGAGGGTCTTGCCGGTCTCGGCGGCCATCACCTCGAGCAGAGCCGGCCGGCTGGCCTCGAGGCTCGCGGCCGCACGGCGGAGGACGATGGCGCGCTCGGCCCCGGTGAGTGCCGACCAGTTCGCCCCCGCATGGACGCCGCCGGCGATCACCGAGTCGAGTGCGTCCGCGTCGGTGATGGTGTGCTCGTCCACCAGTGCCACCCCGGCACCCGAGTCCGGAATGCGCTCGGTGATCGTCCGCCCCCAGTCCCGGTTTCCGGGCAGCGAGGGATCGGTGTCGGCGACATTGGAGAACGGCTCGCGCACCGCCGCCGACGGGTCGTCGCTGCGCCGGTCCTGGCGGCGCTTCGGCGGTGGTACGTCGTTCAGCGCAGCAGGGTTGTCGAGAGCGGCCAGCGACGCCACGAACCTGTCCTTCTCGCGCTGGAAAAGTGCGTCGTCGCTGTGCAATTCGAAGACGGCCGACATGAAGTTGTCCTGGCTGGCGCCCTCCTCGAGCCGGCGCACCAGGTAGGAGATCGCGACGTCGAAGTCCTGCGGATGAACGACGGGCACGTAGAGCAGCAGACCGCCGACCGTCCCGCGCACCGCCTCGGCCTGCGCCTCGGCCATGCCCAGCAACATCTCGAACTCGACGCCGTCGCGGACCCCGCGCCGCCCGGCCAGCGTCCACGCGTAGGCGATGTCGAACAGGTTGTGACCGGCGACGCCGATCCGCACGTTCTCGGTGCGGTCGGGGCGCAACGCGTAGTCCAAGACTCGCTTGTAGTGGGTGTCGGTGTCCTGCTTGGTGTCCCAGGTGGCCAGAGGCCAACCGTGCAGCGACGCCTCGACGTGCTCCATCGGTAGGTTGGCCCCCTTGACCAGACGGACCTTGATGGCGGCGCCGCCCCGCGCCCGGCGGGCCCGAGCCCAGTCCTGCAGCCGGATCATCGCGCTCAGCGCATCGGGCAGGTAGGCCTGGAGCACGATTCCGGCTTCCAGACCGAGCAACTCGGGCCGGTCCAGCAGCCGGGTGAACACGGCGAGCGTGAGCTCGAGATCGCGGTACTCCTCCATGTCCAGGTTGATGAACTTGCGCGTCGATGAGGTGGCCGCCTGCGTGAACAGCGGCAGCAGGCTGGCCTCGATGTGATCCACCGCCTCGTCGAATGCCCACGGCGAATGCGGCGGAACGGTCGCCGAGACCTTGATCGACACGTAGTCGACGTCGGGTCGCGCGAGGAGCTTCTCGGTGCCGGTGAGGCGGCGCTCCGCCTCCCGGCGACCGAGCACCGCCTCGCCCAGCAGGTTGATGTTGAGTCGGACGCCGCGCTCGCGGATCCGGGCGATGGATCGGCCCAGCCGAGCGTCGGTGGCATCGACGAGCAGATGGCCGACCATCTCGCGCAGCGCCCGCTGCGCGATCGGGATGACGACACCGGGCGCCACGAGCGACGCCACCGCGCCGAGTTTGATCAGCAGCCGCAGGTGCCAGGGCAGGAACCCCGGCGCGCCCTGGGCCAGTTCACGGAGGTTGGCCGCCGCGACGCGATGATCGTCCGGGCGGATGACCCGGTCGACGAACCCGACGGTGAAGGGGAGTCCAGAGGGGTCGCGCAACACGTCGGCCAGGCGACGCGCGGCAGGGGCGACCGGCCGGCCCGCGGCGTCGTCGAGCCAGCGCCGGACGAGATTTTCGACCTCTGCCACAAGCTGATCGTCCATCTACTCATGATGGTGCGAATCGGGCGCGTTGTGCGACGCTCTGGGTGTTTCAGCGCGCCGGATCTGCGAGGCGCTGCACAGCCGCGGCGATCCGGTCATCGGTGGCGGTCAGCGCCACCCGCACGTGACGGGTGCCCTGCGGTCCGTAGAACTCGCCGGGCGCCACGAGAATGCCCCGGTCCGCGAGCCAGGCCAGCGTCTCGCGACACGGCTCCCCGCGGGTGGCCCACAGATACAGTCCGGCCTCGGAGTGGTCGACGGTGAATCCGGCCGACCGCAGCGCCGGGAGCAGCATGTCCCGGCGGCGGGCGTAGCGGAGGCGCTGCTGGTGTTCGTGCTCGTCGTCGTCGAGGGCAGCAACCATCGCGGCCTGGATCGGGGTGGGCACCATCATCCCGGCGTGTTTGCGCACGGCCAGCAATTCGGCCACCACGTCGGGGTCGCCGGCGACGAAGCCGGCACGGTACCCCGCCAGCGACGACGTCTTGGACAGCGAATGAATCGCCAGCAGGCCGGTGTGGTCACCTCCGCAGACCTCGGGGTGCAGGATCGACACGGGCCGCGACTGCTCCCATCCGAGCCCCAGGTAGCACTCGTCGGACGCGACGAGCACGCCCCGCTCCCGGGCCCAGCCGACGACTTTGCGCAGGTGGTCGACGCCGAGCACCCGGCCGGTGGGGTTGCTCGGCGAATTGAGGAACACCAGCGCCGGAACGCTGGGGCCGAGCTGGGTCAACGAGTCGGCCCGGACCGCACGGGCGTGGGCCAGCAGGGCCCCCACCTCGTAGGTCGGGTAGGCCAGCTCGGGCACCACGACGGTGTCGGCCGGCCCGAGGTCCAGCAGGGTGGGCAGCCACGCGATCAGCTCCTTGGTGCCGATGACCGGGAGCACGGCGGCCGGGGTCAACCCGGTGATGCCGTACCGGCGGTGCAGCGCGGCGACCATGGCCTGGCGCAGGGCCTGCGTGCCTGCGGTGGTGGGGTAACCGGGCGACGAACTGGCCGCGGCCAGGGCCTCCCGGATGACGGGCGCCACCTCATCGACCGGGGTGCCCACCGACAGGTCGACGATGCCGTCAGGGTATGCGCGGGCGGCCGCGGTCACCTCGGCCAGGGTGTCCCACGGGAAGACCGGCAGCGACGCCGACCTCAGTGAACGCCGGGTCACCTCGGACGACGGGGCCGGACGCTCAGTCCTCACCCTGCGGAGGCATGTCCTTGACCACCTGCGGGTCGTTGTCGGTCTGGCCGACCTTGGACGCGCCCCCGGGTGAACCGAGCTCGGCGAAGAAGTCCGCGTTGATCTGCGTGTAGCCGCTCCACTGATCCGGCACATCGTCTTCGTAGTAGATGGCCTCCACCGGGCACACCGGCTCGCAGGCGCCGCAGTCCACGCACTCATCCGGGTGGATGTACAGCATCCGAGCACCCTCGTAGATGCAGTCGACGGGGCATTCCTCGATGCACGCCTTGTCTTTGACGTCGACGCAGGGCTCGGCAATCGTGTACGTCACGGAACGTCTCCTCAAGTCCTCTCGAAATACCTGTCCAGTGGGCTGCTGTCCGGGCAGGGGCTTCGCTGGTCTCCCCAACCAGTCTGGAGCAAGTATCCATGTCGGTTGTTGGACGGATGTCTCAGTGTGCCCTAACTGCACGCGCAACCCTCAGTAAGGGTTGCGCGTGGTTACAGATACTAGACGTCGCACATACCCCTCGCCTAGTACCCACGCCGCTATGCATTCGCGTGCAGTGCAACTAGTTGCATAGCGCTTCCGTTGACGCCTACGCTGCGCGGGTGGCGTTACCGCACGCAATCCTGGTGTCGCTGAGCGAGCAGTCCGGGTCGGGTTACGAGCTGGCGCGGCGCTTCGACCGATCGATCGGGTTCTTCTGGGCGGCCACCCATCAGCAGATCTATCGCACGCTGAGAACGATGGAGAACGACGGCTGGGTGCATGCCACCGCGGTGACTCAACACGGCCGCCCGGACAAGAAGGTCTACACCGTTGCCGACGCCGGCCGCGCCGAGCTCGCGCGGTGGATCGGGGCGCCGCTGGTAGGAAGAGGCGGCTCGGTGGCCGATCACCGCATCCGCGATCTGGCCGTCAAGGTCCGCGGCGCGGCCTACGGCGACATCGACGCGCTGCGCACCCAGGTGGCGGCCCTCCGTCGCGAACGCGCCGAGCTGTTGGACACCTACCGGGGGTTCCAGCAGAAACAGTTCCCCGAACCGGAGGCGCTGACCGGCGCCGAACTGCACCAGTACCTCGTGCTCCGCGGCGGCATCCGGGCCGAAGAGAGCGCGGTGGGGTGGCTCGACGAGGTGACGACCGCGCTGGAGGACAACCGAGCATGACCCAGCCCTATCCTCGTCTGCTGTCCCCGCTGGATCTCGGCTTCACCAGGCTGCGCAACCGCGTGGTGATGGGATCCATGCACACCGGGCTGGAGGACCGCTCCCGCGACATCGGCCGACTGGCCGAGTATTTCGCCGAGCGGGCGCGTGGCGGTGTCGGACTGATCATCACCGGCGGCTACGCCCCGAACCGGACGGGCTGGCTGCTGCCGTTCGCCGCCCAGATGACCTCGAGCGCCGCTGCGCGCCGGCACCGGCGTGTCACCGCGGCCGTGCATGCGGCCGGACCGGAGACCAAGATCCTGTTGCAGGTCCTGCACGCGGGACGCTATGCGTTCCATCCCTTGTCGGCGAGCGCCTCGTCGATCAAGGCACCCACCACACCGTTTCGGCCGCGGCGGCTGTCCGGGCGCGGGATCGAGGCCACGATCGACGACTTCGTCCGCGCGGCGGCGCTGGCCCGCGAGGCCGGTTACGACGGCGTCGAGATCATGGGCAGCGAAGGTTACCTGCTCAACCAGTTCCTGGCGCCACGGACGAACAGGCGCACCGACGCGTGGGGTGGTAGCGCCGAGAAACGCCGACGACTGCCGGTCGAGATCGTGCGCCGCACCCGCGCGGCGCTCGGAGCGGACTTCATCATCTGCTACCGGTTGTCGATGGCCGACTTCGTCTCCGACGGCCAGAGCTGGGACGAGATCGTCACGCTGGCACAGGAAATCGAGGAAGCCGGGGCGACGCTGATCAACACCGGAATCGGCTGGCACGAAGCGCGGGTCCCGACCATCGTGACGTCGGTGCCCAACAGCGCGTTCGTGGGCATCACGCACGCCCTGGCCCAGCATGTCGCAGTCCCGGTCATCGCCTCCAATCGCATCAACATGCCCGAGGCGGCCGAGCAGATCCTCACCGACACCGACATCAGCCTGATCTCGATGGCCCGGCCGCTGCTGGCCGACCCCGACTGGGTGCGCAAGGCCGGCGCCGACGCTGCCGACGAGATCAACACCTGCATCGCCTGCAACCAGGCCTGCCTGGATCATGTGTTCGTCCACAAAACGGTGTCGTGCCTGCTCAACCCGCGAGCCGGGCGCGAGACCACGCTGACGCTGCAACCCACCCGCAGCGCCCGACGCGTCGCCGTCGTCGGGGCGGGTCCCGCGGGTCTGGCCGCCTCGGTGACCGCCGCGCAGCGCGGGCACCTCGTGACGCTGTTCGAGGCCCATCCTCACATCGGTGGCCAATTCGACCTCGCCCGAAGGATTCCCGGCAAGGAGGAGTTCGCCGCGACCATCCGCTACTTCACCCGCATGCTCGACAAGCACGGCGTCGACATCCGGTTGGGGGTCCGCGCGACGGCCGCGGACCTGGCGGGATACGACGAGATCGTGCTGGCCACCGGGGTGACGCCGCGCGTTCCCGCCATCGCGGGCATCGACCATCCGATGGTCGTGTCCTATGCCGAGGCGCTCACCGGCGGGTCCCTGGGCCGGGCCGTGGCCGTGATCGGCGCCGGCGGAATCGGATTCGACGTCAGCGAGTTCCTGACCACCGCGCACTCCCCCACGCTGGATCGCCGGGAGTGGATGGCCGAGTGGGGCGCCGTCGACCCCTGGGAGGCCCGTGGTGCGGTGACGACTCCGCTGCCCACCGCCGCGGACCGCGAGGTGTACCTGCTGCAGCGCAGCGCCGGCCCGCAGGGCCGCCGGCTGGGTAAGACCACGGGCTGGGTTCATCGGGCATCGTTGCGCGCCAAGGGCGTCCAGCAACTGTGCGGGGTGAACTACGAGCGCATCGACGATGACGGGCTGCACATCAGCTTCGGCCCCGGCCACCGCGGCCCCCGCCTGCTCGAGGTCGACAACGTGGTGATCTGCGCGGGCCAGGACCCGGGGCGCGATCTCGACGCGGCCTTGCGCCGAATCGGTTTGTGCGCACACGTCATCGGCGGCGCCGCCGAAGCGGTGGAACTCGATGCCAAGCGCGCGATCGAGCAGGGCACCGTGCTGGCGGCGCGCCTGTAGATTCGGCGGTGACTGCGACAGACACGGTCAGGTAGCGCAGGAAGTACTGCGTGAGTGGGCCGACGGCGAAGGCGAACACGACGGTGCCGAGACCGACGGTGCCGCCCAGCACGAATCCCGTCGCCAGCACCGAGACCTCGATGCCGGTGCGCACCCGGCGAAGTGGCCACCCGGTGCGCCGTGCGAGACCGGTCATCAGGCCGTCACGGGGGCCCGGTCCGAGTTGCGCGCCGACGTAGAGGGCGGTGGCCAGCGCGCACACCACCACGCCGGCGATGGCGTAGCCGTAGCGGGCGACCAGCGCGTCCGGCGTCGGAAGCAGCATCAGATTGAGGTCGGCGAACGGCCCCAGCAGCACGGTGTTGAGGACCGTACCCAGTCCGGGTTTCTGGCGCAGCGGTATCCACGCCGCCAGCACCACGCCGGCGGTCACGATGATGATCACCCCGAGTGTCAGCGGCAGGTGTCGCGCCACGCCGACGTGGAAGACGTCCCAGGGCGCCGCCCCGACCGCGCCCTCGATCATCAACGCGATGGACAGTCCGTACAGCCAGAGGCCGAGGACGAGCCGAAGGATCCGTTCGGGCAGCCGTCCGGCGGTCAGTTGTGCCAGCGGACCGATATTGGCCAGCTGTGACTCGCTATTGGTTATTGCCATGAGTCCAGATTGCTCATGATTGGCCTTTTAATACATAGCCAATTACGTAATACTGGCTTCGTGTCCCCCACGATCAGCCCCGACCGTCTCGCCCGATTGGTGGGGAAGTTCGACCGGGCCCCGGCCTACCGCGGGCTCTGCGAGGCACTCCAGGAACTGATCGGCGACGGGCGTATCCCCATCGGGACGCGGTTGCCCAGTGAGCGCACCGTCACCGCCGCACTGGCGGTGTCACGGACGACGGTCACCCGGGCCTACGCCGAACTTGCGGCGGCCGGCTTCGCGGTGGCGCGGCAGGGGTCGGGCACCTTCGCCGCCGTTCCCGTCGACCGCCGCAAGGTCCACGACCGGGTCCGCCACCCGCTCGGCATGCCGCCGAGCGGCGACTCGGTGGATCTGAGTATCGCCGCGGGCGCCGCCACCCCCGGGACCATGACGGGCGCTGAGCGGGCGCTGGCCGCCCTTCCGTCGTATCTGGCCGAGGACGGCTATCTGCCGTCGGGACTGCCCGAACTGCAGTCGCGGGTGGCCGAGTCCTTCGCCGCCCGCGGGCTGCCGACCGAGCCCGAGCAGATCGTCATCACGACCGGCGCCCTGGCCGCCGTCGCCACCGTCGCCCGGGCGCTGACCCGGCCCGGCGACCGGGTGATGGTCGAATCTCCGGTCTATGCCAATGCGATCGACGCACTCCGCCTGGGCGGCGCCCGGCTGGTGAGCTCGCCGCTGGCCGACCCGCTGGGCGACGCCGGGTGGGACCTCGACGGCGTCGAGGCCACGCTGCGACAGTCCTCGCCGAAGCTCGCGTACCTGATCCCGGACTTCCAGAACCCGACCGGGTTCCTGATGAGTGAGGCCGACCGCGACCGCTACGGCGCCGCGCTGCGTCACTCGCGCACCACGGCGATCGTCGACGAAACGCTGCAGTCACTGTCGTTCACCGACGAACCGATGCCCGCGCCCTTCGCGTCGTTCGAGCCGTCGACGGTCACGATAGGCAGCGCGTCCAAGGTCTTCTGGGGCGGGCTGCGGGTGGGGTGGATCAGAGCGCCGCGGGCTCTGGTCGATCGGCTGATTGCCGCCCGGGTGCGCGCCGACCTGGGCACGTCGCTGCTCGATCAGCTGGTCGTCACCGAGCTCCTCGGCACCGACGGTATCGTGCCGCAGCGTCGGGCCGAGTTGCGAAGCCGGCGCGACTTCCTGGTGGCCGCGCTGCGCCGGGACCTGCCCGACTGGCGGTTCCGGGTCCCGCAGGGCGGATTGAGCATGTGGGTCCGGCTGCCCCACGGCAGCGCGACACGGCTGGCCGCCGAGCTGGAACGTCACGGCGTCAAGGTGGCACCGGGGCCGGTGTTCACCGTCGAAGGTGGCGCCGACGGGTGGCTGCGCATCCCGTTCGCGAAGCCGGAGGACGAACTCGCCGGGGCGGTGCGGCTGATCGCCGAGGTGTGGCCGACCGTCTCCGGTGTGAATGGCCGCACCCAGACCACCCGCACCCTGATCGCCTGACACCCTGTTCCGCGAGCGCGCCGGGACTGCACAGGACACGCCGGTCCGATCTGGCATTCGAAGGCTGTCGCGGCCGCCGACGGCGGACTGTGCGCCACGCGGGAATGCAATCGGACCATGGTCCGTTTGACTCGGGTGTACCCGCCGGCTGGTCCGGCTCCACCCCGAGAAAGAGACACCCATGACCACCGCCACCGCAGCACTGTCCACCGGCACCTGGACCATCGACCCGGTGCATTCCGCCGTCGGCTTCTCCGTACGCCACCTCATGGTGAGCAAGGTCCGCGGCGAATTCGAAACGTTCAGCGGGACGATCACGGTCGACGCCGACGGTGCGGCCTCCGTGCGCGCCGAGGTCGCCGTCGACTCCGTGAACACGCGCAACGACCAGCGCGACGCGCACATCAAGTCCGCGGACTTCTTCGACGTCGAGAACCACCCGGTCGCGACATTCACCTCCACCGCAGTGCGGCAGAGCGGCGACCGCTACGTCCTCGACGGCGACTTCACCCTCAAGGGTGTGACCAAGCCGATCTCCCTGGAGCTCGAGTTCAACGGCGTCAACCCCGGAATGGGCCACGGCGAGGTCGCCGGCTTCGAGGCGTCAGTGGTCTTGAATCGCAAGGACTTCGGCATCGACATCGACATGCCGCTCGAGACGGGCGGCGCGGTCGTCGGCGACAAGGTCACGATCACCCTGGAGATCGAGGCCGTCAAGCAGGCCTGAGGCACGCACCACGCCGCCACCGCGACGGCACTCGCTGTCGCGGTGGCGTCACGCCATCACTCCGAGATCACGCCCCACTTCGCCTCGGTGCCCGTATGACCGATCCGTACCACCTGCACCGTCGTCGCAACCCCGATCACGACAGCGACCACCGTGACCACGACGGCGGTCAGCTTGGGGGTGGCATCTGATCTGACGGTGCGCACATGAAGGAACGCGACCGCCAGCGCCATGACGAGCAGCGCGATCGAGAAGTAGATCATGGTTTCGCCACGTTCTTCGTGCGTCTCCAAGATCGCGCTGTGGGTGGGAAAGCTGTTGTACAACCACTCCCCAGCCGACGTCGTCAACGGCGTGAGCACAAGGTTGACGGCGGCGAACGCGACCACGAGCCAGACGAATCGGCGCCGCGCGGCGGGCCACACGGCACACAGAATGCCGAGCAGCGCAGTCAGCGGCGCCAGAACCACGATGGCGTGTACCAACAGCGCGTGCGCGGGTAGGCCGGCAACAGTCGTCATGGTGTGTCCTCAACTACTCGAGATCGGGTGGCTGATTTCCCCGATCTGGTCGATGGCCAGCGTCAGCTGATCCCCGGGCCGCAACCAGTGCCCGGTCTCCATCCCGCTGCCGCCCGGCAGGGTGCCGGTGGCGAACAGCTCACCGGCGTACAGGTGTTCGTCGCGGGACGCATGTGCGAGCAGTTCGCCGAGCGTCCACCTCATCCCGCGGCTGCACACTGCGCTGACGGCGTCGCCGTTGACAGCGACGAATCCGGTCAGGTCGTCGATGCGTGGCAGGATCTCGTCTGCGGTGACGGCCTGCACCGACATCGACGACGCGAAGTGCTTGGCTTTCTGCGGCCCCAACCCGGTGGCCATCTCCGCACGCTGCACGTCGCGGGCGCTGAAGTCGTTGACGACGACGAACGCGCCGATCGCATCCAGCGCCTCGGCCGGCGCGGCATTGAAAAGCGGTGCCCGCAACACGAATCCGAGCTCCAACTCGTAATCCAGCGCTGTCGAGTACGAGGGGACGGCGACCGTGGTGCCGCTGGGGACGAAACTCAGATGGTTGGACATGTAGTAGATCGGTTGCCGGTAGAACAGGGCCTTGGGCTTGAACAACGGAAACGGCTTCCTGGTCAGCCTCTCGATGCCCTCGGCGGCCCGGGACTGGCCGGGATGGAATCGGCGCACCAATCCGCGCGCGGCGTCGACCGCGTGCTGTTCGTAGAGCATGAAATCGCGGAAGGACACCGGCTGGAACGGCAGCACATGCCCGGCCGCGTCGTGGTGACCACGGGCCCTTTCCAGCTCCCAGGCGGGGTCGAACACCGCGCCACCGAACACACCGGCATCGACGTCCGACGCCCACGACCCGTCGGATTGAAGCGACTGCAGCTCCAGCCGGTCGCCGGAGTACACCCGTCGCAGCTTCACACCAAAGTCATACCACCCCGGGCATGGTCTCTGCGCGCAGTCAGCGGCGCGAGGACGCGCAGAATGCCACGATTCGCGGCCCGTCGCCGCGCAGACGCGCGCGCTCGGGGAGAAAGGTCAGGCGGCCAGGGGTGCGTAGGTTGTGGTGCGCTGGCGGGCCGGGCGGCCGATGCCCGCCGCGATCGCCGACAGTTCCTCGATGCTCTTGTAGGAGCCGAACTCCGAGCCGGCCATCCGCGAGATCGTCTCCTCCATCAACGTCCCGCCCAGATCGTTGGCACCACCGCTCAGCATGACCTGCGTGCGCTCCACGCCGAGCTTCACCCAGCTGGTCTGGATGTTGGAGATCCTGCCGTGCAACATGATCCGCGCCAAGGCGTGCACCGCCCGGTTGTCGCGGTGCGTCGGACCGGGCCGGGCGCCGCCGGCCAGGTACAGCGGCGAGGACTGGTGCACGAACGGCAGCGGCACGAACTCGGTGAACCCACCGGTGCGGTCCTGGATGCCGGCCAGCACCCGCAGGTGGCCCACCCAGTGCCGAGGCGTGTCGACGTGTCCGTACATCATCGTCGAACTGGAGCGCAGCCCCACCTCGTGCGCGGTGGTGATGACCTCGATCCACTCCGAGGTGGGCAGCTTGCCCTTGGTCAGCACCCAGCGCACCTCGTCGTCGAGGATCTCGGCGGCGGTGCCCGGAATGGTGTCCAGGCCGGCTTCTCGCAACGCGGTCAACCACTCCCGAATGCTCGAGCCGCTCTTGGTCACCCCGTTGACGATCTCCATCGGCGAGAACGCGTGCACGTGCATCGACGGCACCCTGGCCTTGACCGCACGCACCAGGTCGGCGTAGCCCGTCACCGGCAGATCGGGGTCGATCCCGCCCTGCATGCACACCTCGGTCGCGCCGGCGACATGGGCCTGCCAGGCCCGGTCGGCCACCTCCTGGGTCGACAGCGAGAAGGCGTCGGCATCGCCTTTCCGCTGCGCGAACGCACAGAACCGGCAGCCGGTGTAGCAGATGTTGGTGAAGTTGATGTTGCGGTTGACGACGTAGGTGACATCGTCGCCGACGGTGTCGCGGCGCAACGAGTCAGCCAGCGCCGCAACAGCATCGAGTGCCGGACCGTCGGCGGTGGCCAACGCCAGGTATTCGTCGTCGGTGCAGCCGGCGGGGTCACGTTCGGCCGAGCGCAGGGCGGCCAGCACATCGGTGTCGAGGCGTTCGGGCGCGCGGGCGGCCAGCTCGCTGACCTTCTCCCGGATGGCGTCCCAGTCACCGAACGCGCTGCCCAGGTCGCTGCGGGTCTCCGTCCGGCGCCCCTGGGAGTCGATCGCTTCGTTCAGGTCGACCCGGCCCAGCGATTCGGCTGCCTCGTCGGGTTCCTGCCACGGGCGACCGGTCGGGTTGATGTCACGCGCGAACCCGGTCTGCGGGTCGGCCAGCGCGGCGACGTGACCGGCCACCCGCGGATCGATCCAGGCTGCACCGGCGGTGACATAGGGCGGCTGGGCGGTCAGCCGCTGGACCAGGTCGTAACCCGCCTCGGCGGTGACCGCGGCCAGTTCGTCCAGTGCCGGCCAGGGCCGTTCGGGGTTGACGTGGTCCGGGGTCAGCGGCGACACGCCACCCCAGTCGTCGACCCCGGCACCGATCAGCGCCAGGCACTCCGCGCGTGAGACCAGGTTGGGGGGTGCCTGGATACGCATCTTGGGACCCATGACCAGCCGCGTCACCGCCAAGGTGGCCAGGAACTCGTCGATGTCGGCGTCCGGCGTCGACGCCATCGCGGTGTGGTCCTTGGCCCGGAAGTTCTGCACGATCACTTCCTGCACGTGCCCGAACTCGCGGTGCACCCGGCGAATCGCGTGGATGGTGTCGGCCCGCTCGGCGCGCGTCTCCCCGATGCCGACCAGCAGGCCGGTGGTGAACGGAATCGAGAGCCGGCCCGCGTCGGCGAGAGTGCGCAGCCGCACCTCGGGATCCTTGTCGGGGCTGCCGTAGTGCGCCTCCCCCTTCGTCTCGAACAGCCGCCGCGACGTGGTTTCCAGCATCATGCCCATCGACGGTGCGACGGGCTTGAGGCGGGAGAGCTCGGACCAGCTCATCACCCCGGGGTTGAGGTGGGGCAGCAGCCCGGTCTCCTCGAGCACCCGGATGGCCATCGCGCGGACGTAGTCCAGCGTCGAGTCGTAGCCACGTTCGTCGAGCCACTGCCGGGCCTCGTCCCACCGCGCCTCCGGGCGGTCGCCGAGGGTGAACAACGCTTCCTTGCAACCCAGTTCGGCGCCTCGGCGCGCCACCGCCAGGATCTCGTCGGGTTCCATGTACATGCCCTTGCCCGCCGCGCGCAGCCGGCCCGGAACCGTGACGAAGGTGCAGTAGTGACAGGTGTCCCGGCACAGATGGCTGACCGGGAGGAAGACCTTGCGTGAATAGCTGACCGGCAGGCGACCGGTGGCCCCGCGCCGGCCGGCGGCCTCCAACCCCGCGTCGCGGACGCGGGCCGCCGAGGCGCACAGGTCGGCGAGGTCGGTTCCGCGCGCGCCCATGGCGATGGCGGCTTCGTCGATGTTGAGCGCTACGCCGTCGCGGGCACGTCGCAGGACCCGCCGCATGGCGGCCGGACTGGCCGTCTCGGCCTTCGGGGGTACCACCGGAGTGGGCAGCTGCGCGCCGTGCTGGGAGTTCAGAGCCACGCCTCTGTAACCCCACGGCTGTCGCGGATCATCCGCGCGTCTCACTATCTGAAACCGGTGCGCCTGGCATAGGGGTCACAGTAGTAGTAGTCCCGCACTTCGGTGCGGGCCCCGTCAGCGGGCAACCGGTGGGCGCCGCAGCAGCAACCAGGCGCCGGGCAATGCACCCAGAACGAGGAGCACCAGCAGCCCGTACTCCATGACACCGGGTCCGCTGAAGACGATGTCGTCACCCGGGCCACCCAGCGTGAAGACCCCGACCGTGGCCAGCCAGGTCCACAGCGGCAGGGCCGCCCAGCGCGGCGGGGCGTGGAGTTGCTGCGCCGCCCACACCAGCGCCGCGTTGAGTAGACCGCTGAGCAGGGCACTGATCGGGATCCACACCGACCCCAGGTGGACAGGAAGGAAGAAGACGGCCATCAGTGCCGACAGCACACCGTCGACCGCGAGCAGACCCAGCAGGAACGGCCGACGCCGATCCGGCGCCGGCGGGGCCTCGGCCGTCAGGTCGGGATGCTGTCGAGCAGCGACACCAGCGACCCGACGACCCACTGGAAGTTGTCCAGCCGGTCCTGCCAGTGCTGCAGGTTGGGATCCAGGTCCGGGTCCATGTGTTTCCCTTCCGCGCGGGTGTGATTGCCGGCAGCTTACCCGCCTCGATGGGAAGTTACCCCAGGCTCAGCCCGGCGAGCAGATCGGTTTCCCATCCACGTCCGTCGCGCTCCCCGGTGGACCCGGCGGCCAGCGTGTAGAACTCGGTAGCTCCGACGGGCAACGCAACGCCGTTGGACAGCGCGCACGCCCGACCGTCCGGGGACACCTGCACCTGGGTGGCGTGGGCGCGCAGCGCGGCGACCTTGGCCGACAGGTGCTCGGTGACGTCGAGCGCGGCGTCGATCGCGTCGTCGGGAACCCCGAACCAGATGTCGTCGCCGCTGACCCGGGTCCATCCGGCGGGCACGTCGGTCAGCTGCGCCAACTCGGCGGCGATCGCCGTAGCCGACGTGACGGTCCAGTAGAACTTCGGCACCTCCCACTGCGCGGCGTCGACCGCCGCCGTCGTCACCCGGTGGGTGTGGATGTGGTCGGGGTGCCCGTAACCCCCTTGCGGGTCGTAGGTGACGACGACGTGGGGGCGCAGGTCGTCAATGGCCGCGGCCAGGACAGCGGTCTGTTCGGCGATGTCACCGTCGACGAAGCGTCGGCCGCGACGCGGCGGCGTGTCGGCCATACCGGAGTCGCGCCACCGGCCGGCGCCGCCGAGGAATCGGGGCCGATCCGCTCCGAGTTCGCGCAGCGCCGCGGTCAGCTCGGCGATGCGGTAGCCGCCGAGCTGGTCGGCGTGGTCGACGGCGAGCTGCGCCCACTGCTCCCCGATCACCTCACCCTCTTCACCCAGGGTGCACGTGATCACCTGCACCTGCGCTCCCAGGGCTACGTACCGGGCGATCGTCGCCCCGGTAGTGAGCGTCTCGTCGTCGGGGTGGGCATGGACGAACAGCAGCCGCGGGGTCTCCATGATCACCAGCTTGCCTGTCCAGCACGCCGCATGACGGGCGGGACTGACATACATTCGGCTCGTGACGCGCCGCACCGTTGAGTTCTGGTGCGCCATCGTGATCGTCGGGCTCCTCGCCGGCGTGGCCGGTGCGGCGACGACGCTGCTGTTGCACGCGATCGAGCACGCCACCTATCACTACAGCCTGGGCACCCTGCTGTCCGGCGTGGAAGGCAGCGGCCACCTGCGCCGCGCGCTGGGCCCGATGCTCGGCGGTGCGCTGGCCGGACTGGGCTGGTGGTGGCTGCGGCGGCGGCGCGACGTTCCGACGTTGGGGGCGGCGATCACCGAAGCGGTCGGCACCGGTGGGCCGCTGCCGCGGCGAGCATTGTCGATCGATGCCGGGTTGCAGGTGCTGCTGGTCGGGTCCGGGGCGTCGCTGGGCCGGGAGGGCGCGCCCCGTCAACTGGCCGCGTCGTGGGGGGATCTGGGTACCTCGAAGTTGGCGTTGACGGCCCGCGACCGCGACATCCTGCTCGCGTGTGCGGCCGGCGCCGGCCTGGGCGCCGTGTACGCCGTGCCCCTGGGCGGGGCGGTGTTCGCCGCGCGGATCCTGATGGGCACGTGGCATCCCCGGGTGCTGGGCGTCGCACTGATCACCTCCAGCCTGGCCGTCGCGGTGGCGGCGCCGGTCACCCATTTCGAGCACGCTGTGCAGTGGCCCCGGGCCGACGTGTCGTATCTGTTCGCGTTCCTGGCGTTGGCCCTTGCGCCGCTGGCGGCGGCGGTGGGCCTGACGTTCGACACGGTGATGACCAAGGCCCGACCGACGGTGCAGCCGCGGTCCTGGCGGTTGATCCCGGCCATCGCGGCAGCCGGGTTGCTGACCGGTGTCTGCTCACTGTGGCTGCCCGAGCTTCCCGGCAACGGCCGCAGCATCCTCCAGGTCAGCGTCAACAGCGGGCTCACCCTGGTCGCCGCAGCGGCCATCCTGCTGCTCAAGCCGCTGCTGACGGCGCTGTTCCTGCGGGCCGGCGCCGTCGGCGGGTTGATCACGCCGGCATTGGCGACCGGAGCGGCGGCGGGGTCGATCGTCGCGCTGGCGCTCAACCAGTGGGCCGGCACCGGGCTCAACGTCGCGGCGGTGTCGTTGACGTGCGCGGCCGGGGTGCTGGCGATCACGCAGCGATCACCGCTGTTCGCGGCGCTGTTCGTGTGGGAACTCGCCCGCCCACCGCTGTGGCTGCTGGCGGTGTTCGCGCTGAGCGCGTGGGGGGCGCACGTCATCGCGGAACGACACCGGCGGCGGGCCGCCGAAAAATAAAGCGCGGCAGGCCGCTACTGACGGAGCTTGACCCACTCGCCGGCGTCGCCGACGATGCCGACGGGCACGGCTCCGCTGAGACTGACGTTGCGCACGCTGGGTCCCGCGGCCACGATCGTGGTGTCCTGCAGGATCGGCAACACCGCCGCCATGTCCCACAGCACCGGTTCGACGTCGTCGATCACCTCACCGACAGGCCGGCTGCCACGCAGAGCCGCATCGATCAGCGGCTGGATGCTCGGATCGCAGATTCCGGTGATGTTGCTCGGCGCCTGGATGAGTTCGTCGGATTCCGGGGCCGGTGCGGGCGTCACGGCGGTGGTGGTGCCCGGCGGCTCCGGAGGAGGCGCCGGCCGCGCCGGGGTGGTCGTCGAGGAGGCCGGTGTGCCCGAGGGCAGCGCCGTGGTGGTCGGCACTGGGGTGGCCTGAAGCGCCGGGCAGCCGTACCGCGAGGCCAGCGCGGTGGCCAGATCGCCGCCCGCCTGCCGCCACCCGACGACGGCGTCGACGGTGTTGTTGGTCAGCGCGTCGCCGTAGAGCACGACGGGATCCAGCGCCGACACCGACGCGTCGATGCCCACCGAACGCAACTGGTCGGCGGCGGTGTTGGCGACAGCCGCCGACGTGGGGTCGTCGTCGGCGACCCCGATGACCATCGTCAACGGCTCGCCGTCGCGGGTGAGCCTGCCGCGGTGATTCTCCGGCGGGCCGGGGGCAGGCGAGGACGGGGTGGAGGTCTCGACCGAGTCGATCTGGTAGCCCTCCTCTGCCAGCATCGACAGCGCTTCCTCCTGCGACATCGCCGGCGGCGCCGTGGGCACGTAACCGGGATCGGACGGGGAGCGCACCTGGGCCTGCGCCAGCGTGACCGTGTTGTCGTCACCGGCACCGACCGCGGCCAGCAGGTCGACGTCGAGCAGGCCGAGAATCGCCTCACGTACCCGGGTCTCGCCCAGCGCGGGCTGCCGGGCGCGCAGCGTCAGCTGCATCACTCGGGGGGTGACGATCCGCGCAGTCCGCACGTCGGGGATCGCCGACAGCTGCGCGAACACCGCGGCACCGCCGTGCACCTGCGCGACCTGGGTGTCGCCGTTGCGGATCGAGTCGGCCAGCGCGGCGGGAGCACCGGCGCGGCGGAACAGGATCAGATCGGGTGTGGCGGGCTCACCCCAGTACCGGTCATTGCGGGCCAGCAGGATCTCGTCGCGCTGCGGGTCGATCGTCTCCACACGGAACTGCCCGCCGGTGACGGGCATCGCGCGGGACAGCCCCGCGGCGAACCCGCCGGGGATGTCCTTGACGATGTGCGCCGGCAGGATGTCGTTGAACAGCTCGCGCCACGCCGGGTAGGGCTGCGCAAACGTCACCACCGCGGTCTTGCCGCCCTCGACCGACTGCACGCCGGTGATCAGGTCGTAGCCCGCAGGATCCACGGTGCCGGGCTGGCTGACCATCTGGCGCCACAGGTACCAGAAGTCGTCGGCGGCGATCGGCGCGTTGTCGGTCCACTGGGCTTCCGGCCGGATCTTGTAGGTGACGGTGAACGGGTCCTGGCTGGTGACCTCCGCGGACTCCAGCAGCGAGCTGTCCATCTCCCAGCGCGAACCCGTGGGCGTCCGGGGATCCGGGACGGGCCGGAATGTGCTCGGCAGCACCAGCGAGCTGATCGCGGCGTTCACCGGCGACTGATCGGACAGCAGATGGGCGTTGAAGCCGGGGCCGATCGAGTCGATGCCCATGATGATCTGGGTGACCTTGACCGGCGGCGGCGGCGTCGACTCGGTGGTGTCGGTGCTCTGCGGGGCGGGCGGCGGGCTGACGGTGCAGCCGGACACCACGGCCAAGACCATGGGGATCGCTGCCAGCGCCGACCACCGGGCGGCGCTGACGCGTCGCGGAGTCGTCGGCACGCTGTACAGGGTAGCTATCGGCTATCCCCGCGCCTTGGCCCGAGCTTTGGCCCTGGCGCGCAGCGACGCGGTCAGCTCGACCTTGCGAACCCGCACGATCTCCGGAGTGACCTCGACGCATTCGTCGGAGGCGCAGAACTCCATCGCCTTTTCGAGGTCCAGGTCGAGCGGGCGGGCCAGGGTCTCGATGACGTCGGCGGTGGAGCTGCGCATGTTCGTCAGCTTCTTCTCGCGGGTGATGTTGATGTCGAGGTCCTCGGCGCGGGGGTTGATGCCCACCACCTGGCCTTCGTAGGTGTCCTGGCCGGGTTCGACGAAGAACTGCCCGCGGTCGGCGAGCTGGATCATCGCGAACGGGGTGATGGTGCCCGAGCGGTCGGAGACCAGCGAGCCGGTGTGACGGGCCCGGATCTCGCCCGCCCAGGGCCGGTACCCGTCGAACACGGCGTTGGCGATTCCGGTGCCGCGGGTTTCGGTCAGGAAGTCGGTGCGGAACCCGATCAGGCCACGGCTGGGCACGATGAAGTCCATGCGCACCCATCCGGCGGCGTGGTTGGCCATCTCTTCCATCCGGCCCTTGCGGGCGGCCATCAGCTGGGTGATGGCGCCGACGTACTCCTCCGGGCAGTCGATGGTCAGCGCCTCGAACGGCTCGTGCAGCTTGCCGTCGATGGTGCGGGTGACCACCTGCGGCTTTCCGACGGTCAACTCGAAGCCCTCGCGGCGCATCTGCTCGACAAGAACCGCCAACGCCAACTCACCACGGCCCTGGACCTCCCAGGCGTCCGGGCGGCCGATGTCGACGACCTTGATGGACACGTTGCCGATGAGCTCGGTGTCCAGACGGTTCTTCACCATGCGCGCGGTGAGTTTGTGCCCGGACACGCGGCCGGCCAGCGGGGACGTGTTGGTGCCGATGGTCACCGAGATGGCGGGTTCGTCGACGGTGATGCGCGGCAACGCGTGCGCGTGGTCGGGGTCGGCGAGCGTGTCGCCGATCATGATCTCGGGGATGCCCGCGATCGCGACGATGTCGCCGGCTTCGGCGGTGTCGGTCGGGGTGCGCTCGACGCCGACCGTGCGGAGCAGTTCGGTGATCTTGGCGCTGGTGATGACCGGATGGCCGTCCACGTCGCGCATCCACGCGACCTGCTGCCCCTTCTTGATCCGTCCCTTGTAGATCCGGATGAGGGCCAGACGGCCCAGGAACGCCGACGCGTCGAGGTTGGTGACCAGGGCCTGCAACGGCGCCTCAGGGTCGCCCTGAGGGGCCGGGATGTGCTCGAGCAGCACGTCGAACAGCGGGTCGAGGTTCTCGCCGTCGGGATTCTCGCCGTTGGCGGGTTGGGTGGTGCTGGCGATACCGGCCCGCCCGGACGCGTACAGCGTCGGCAGGTCCAGCGCCTTCTCGGCGGCCGCCTGCGCCTCGTCGTCGAGGTCGGAGGCGACGTCGAGCAGCAGGTCGTGGCTCTCCTCGACGACCTCGGCGATGCGTGCGTCGGGCCGGTCGGTCTTGTTGACCACCAGGATCACGGGCAGGTGGGCGGCCAGCGCCTTGCGCAGCACGAACCGGGTCTGCGGCAGCGGGCCCTCGGACGCGTCGACCAGCAGCACCACGCCGTCGACCATCGACAGCCCGCGCTCGACCTCGCCGCCGAAGTCGGCGTGCCCCGGCGTGTCGATGACGTTGATCACGGTGACACTGCCGTCGGCGTGGGCGCGGTGCACGGCGGTGTTCTTCGCCAGGATGGTGATGCCCTTTTCTTTTTCCAGGTCACCGGAGTCCATCAGGCGTTCGATCGCGTCGTCGCCGCGGTGGGTCAGCGCCCCCGACTGGCGCAGCATCGCATCGACCAGGGTGGTCTTGCCGTGGTCGACGTGGGCCACAATGGCGACGTTGCGAAAAGCGGGGCGTGAATTCACGCCGGTGATTGTCGCAGTGCACAGCGCCGATCGCGAAAACGAGAGAGACAGCTCACGTGAAGCCGAGCAAGCTCGCCGCCCAGAAACCGAAGAAGAAATGCTGCCGGAGCAAGCCGCGCTGCAAGCGCTGCCCGGTGGTCATCAACAAGGTGCACAAGGCCGAGTTGAGCGGGTTGCGCGGAAAGGACCTCGAGAAGGTGTTCAAGCGCGCGCGAAAGTCCTGATCGCAGGCCGTTGTCGGAGTACCGTCGAGGTATCCGTCAGGCGTGTTCTGGAGGTGCCGATCATGACGGTTTATCTGATCCCGACAGCGGTTCTCGTCGCGTTGCTGGCCGTGACGACGACGGTGGCTTTCTACCTCGGTCTGGCCAATTGGATCGGGGCGTTCTACGTGGTGCGGTGCGCGGCCTGCCATCATCTGACGTTCAACTCCCGAAACGCCCCGCAGGCCTCGTGCCCGCAGTGTCGCCACCCAGTGCTCACACACCCGCTGCACGCGTTGACCCATCCGGCCGACCGGTCGAACGTGCGGGTCGCGGGCGACCACCTGCACTACTGAGCCGACGTCTCGGCCTGGTCGGCGCACTGCGGGGCGCGCAGTGCGCGCGCCAGGTCGGGCAGCCAGGCCCGGTCGGCCGGCACCCACGCCAGCGCGTCGAGTTCGTCGGCGCGGATCCAGCGCAGCGCCCGGTGGTCGTGGGGTCGAAGCTCGCCGGTCTGATGGGTCACGACGTAGGCACGCATCGTCAGTGTCTCGCTGAGCGCCACGTCCGCACCCAGGCGTGCTCCGACCGTCACCTCGATGCCGAGTTCCTCCCGGAGTTCGCGGGCCAAGGCGTCGGCGTCGCTCTCCCCCGGGTCCACCTTTCCGCCGGGCAGCTCCCACAAGCCGGCCAGCTGCGGCGGTCGCGCACGCTGCGCCACCAGAAGGCGGGCGCCCGAGATCAACGCTCCCGCGACGACGATCTGTTGGGCCATCGACGCTGACGGTACCGTCGAGGACATGGCTGTGTTAACGGACGACCAGGTAGACGCCGCACTGCCCGACCTCAACGGCTGGGAACGCGCCGACGGTGCGTTGCGCCGCTCCATCAAGTTCCCCGCCTTCCTCGACGGTATCGACGCCGTGCGCCGGGTGGCCGAGCACGCAGAGGCGCAGGATCATCACCCCGACATCGACATCCGATGGCGGACAGTGACATTCGCACTTGTCACACATTCCGAGGGTGGCATCACCGACAAGGACGTGCAGATGGCTCGCGAGATCGACGGGATCGTGGGCTGAGTTCCTGCCGTTCCCGCCCCGCCCCTGGGGCGTTGGCGGCGGACCAATGGCGGACCCCGCCGACCCGCTGCGCGAGGCGTTCGGCATTCCTTTTGGGATAGATACCCCCGGGTGTTTTTGCCGAGTCTGTCGATAACGCCCCCGATAATTTGATCTTGGCCGCATCCTGGTGGGTGCGCCCGGGACCGAAGGGGGTGCGGTGAATCGCACGATGCGGTGTGGGACGTACCTGATCGCGTTCCCGCTGGCGTATGCACTGGCCGTTTTGGCAGGTCGGGCCACCCGACTCGGCGGCGGCGAGGTGGCCCTGGTGTGGCCGGCCGCCGCGGTGGCGGTCATCTGGCTGCTGGCGACGCGTCGCTGTGGGCAGTCACAGCGCCTCGTACACGTGCTGCTGTTGGGCGCCACCACCTTTGTCATGAACCTCGCGACGGGTGCCGCGCCGATGCTCAGCGTTTGGTTCGTGCTCGTCAACGTCGTTCTGGCGGTGGTGACGGTCGCTCTGTTGACTTCGGGACGCGACAATGTCGCGCTGCGCGATCCCGCGGATCTCGCGCACCTGGTCGGTGCGGTCGCCGGGGGGGCCTGCGCTGCGGCCGCGGTGGCGACGGTCTATCTGGGACCGGTCACGCAGGCGGCCCTCGGTGAGACGTTCGCGCTGTTCGCCGTGCGCAACGGCACCTCGGCGCTGCTGGGCGTCGCCCTCTATCTACGCGTGCAGGACATCACCTGGACACGGCCGAAGTTCGCACTGAGACCCCGGGCGATGACTGAGGCTCTGGTGACCGGCGCGGGCGTCGTGGTGGTGTTCCTCTGGAACTTCTGGCTGAACACCGGCATCCCGATGGCCTTTCTCGCCTTGGTGCCCGCGACATGGGTCGCGTTGCGCTACAGCACCACGGTCAGCACGGTGTTTCTCGTCTTCGCCGGTGTCTGGATCACCTTGGCCACTCTGTCGGACCGAGGTTCCCTCATCGTCGCGGACGTCCAGACACGCGCCCTGCTCTCGCAGGCGATGGTGTGCAGTCTGACGATCGTCGTGCTGGCGTTGGCGTTGTTCCGCGATTCGCGCGTACGACTCATCTCCGAACTCAAGCTCGCCCGTGACCTGTTCGCCGGTGTGCTGAATGCCGCGTCTGAGCAGGCGATAGTCGGCACCGACCCGACGGGACGCATCACCGTGTTCAACCACGGGGCGGAGCGACTACTCGGCTGGACTGAGGACGAGATGCTCGGCCGGCAATTGACAACACTTCACCTCGCCTCCGAGATCCGCTCCCGGGCAGAAGAACTCGGCATCCCCGACGGCTTCGAGGTGCTGGTGCACAAGGTGGCCCCGGGAAGAGCCGAGGTGCGTGAGTGGACGTTCGTACGCCGCGACGGCACCCATGCCGCGGTCAGTCTCGCCGTCTCGCAGATGACCGGCGAGGACGGCCGCTGCACGGGCTACATCGGCGTCGCCACAGACATCACCGAGCAGAAGGCCGCCAAGATCGCCCTGATGGAAAGTGAAGAGCGGTTTCGGCTCGCCTTCGACACCTCTCCGATGGGCATGTTCATGTTCGAGGTCGGCCCAGCCGGTTCGGGACGGGTCACACGGTGCAATCAAGCCATGGCGGACATCCTCGGCCGCTCGACCGCCGACGTGCTGCGGTTGACGGTCCATGACCTCGGCGAGAGCGAAAGGCACACAGAAACAATCGGTTTGAGCGAAATCGCCAACCTCGGGGTCGGAGACGCCTTCGACGACGAGACAGCATTTCGCCGTGCCGATGGCTCGCTCTTGTGGGGAGCGGTATCCGCCTCGGTCGTCGCTCCGCAGGGCTCCCAGCCGTACGGCATCTGCCTGGTGGAGGACATCACCATCCGCAAGAGCGCCGAAGCCGAGCTGCAGCGCCTGGCGTTGCATGACGGATTGACCGGCCTTGCCAACCGGCTGCTCTTCATGGACCGCATCGAGCGAGCCATGGTCGGCGCCGGCCGCGACGACACCCGACGCGTCGGCCTGATCTTCCTCGACCTCGACGGGTTCAAGACCGTCAACGACACCTGGGGCCATGCCCAGGGTGACGAGGTCCTCAAAAAGGTGGCCAAGCGCATCGAAGCGTCGATCAGAGCAGCCGACACCGCCGCCCGCCTGGGTGGGGACGAGTTCGCGGTGTTGTGTCCTGACGTCGCTAGCCTGGGCCAGCTGCAGCGGGTGGCCGAACGAATCCGGGAAGCGATCGGCCGTCCCGTCGAGCTTGCCGACGGGGTGAGCTACAACCAGCTGTCGGCGAGTGCGGGCGTGGTGATGTCAGAGAGGGAGAACACCGCCGAAGAGCTAATCCAACGAGCCGACAGGTTGATGTACCACTCCAAGCAGCGCGGCAAGGACCGCGTGAGCGCCGAGGACCGATCGCAGGACATGGTCGCGCTGCGGGCGGCGGCACTGGTGCCCGAATTGGGCAGAGCCGTGGAACACGACGAGTTCATCGTGCACTTCCAGCCGATCGTGGACCTCCGCACCGGGGCGCCGGTTGCGGCCGAAGCGCTGCTGCGCTGGCAGCATCCTCGGTGGGGACTACTGGGGCCGGAAGAGTTCCTCTGCGCCGCCGAAACCTCCCCGCACATGCCCGAGATCGGAGGACGAGTCCTTCACCTGGCATGCCACCACGCCCAGCAGTGGACCGGCGCAATGGCCGATTCGGCGGTGCACGTGAACATCTCGGGCAGACAGTTGGAAGTGGGTGACCTGCACGCCGATGTCCTCGACGCGCTCGCGAAGACCGCTCTGCCCCCGGACCGGCTTGTGCTGGAGCTGACCGAGACCCACGCCGGCCGGGCCGAGGATTCGGCCAAGACCGACCTGGAACGCCTGCGCCGATTGGGCGTGCGCATCGCGATCGACGACGTCGGCACCGGTTTCAGCGGCCTGGTCAGAATCCTCGATCTGCCGATCGACATCCTCAAGATCGACAAGCAATTCGTCCACGGTCTGCCCGACGACGCTCGGTGCGAGGCGATCGTCAAGGCAATTCTGAGCATGGCGACCAGTTTGCGCCTGACGGTCATCGCCGAAGGGATCGAGAAACGGGCTCAGTGCGACGCGCTCGTCAGCTGGGGTTGTGAACTCGGCCAGGGCTTCCTGTTCGGACGCGCGCAGGCGCCGGTCGGACCGCCCCCTTCACCGGCGACAGCGGGCGCCTGACCTCACCCGCGACGTCCTGCCAAAGTGCGCCCACCAACCGCAACCCACGCGAGCGTCACGAGCGTGGCGACGGGGTAGATCAGCCCTGCCCAGGCCAGATACCAGGGGCGCGAGATCTCCCAGATCGTCGGCTGGGCAAAGCTCAACAGCCATGGCACCCCGACCAGGGTGAGCGCCAGCCAGCCCCACCCGAGCACCCGGGCGCCCAGTCGACGGGCCAATGGACCGTGCAGCAGCCAGATCATCAGCGGAATCACCCACACCCAGTGATGTGTCCACGAGATCGGCGACAAGAGCAGACCGAACAACTGCACGATCACGATGGCGGCCAACCGATCCTGCGCGCCGCCGACCGCGCGCCACGCCACCAGGGCCAGCGCGGCGGTCACCACGATCCCCGCCAGCACCCACGGCCCATACCCGGCGTCATAGCCGAGGATCCGCGAGATCGCGCCCCGCCAGGACTGGTTGAACGACGTGCCCACCGGTCCGACCCGGTCTGCGTCGCCCAGCAGGTCGGTGAAGTAGTAGCGGGCCTGATCTCCGACGACGAGCAGCGACAGGCCGACCGTGGCGACGAACACGACGGCCGAGAACACCGCCGCGCCCCAGCGCCGGGCGCCGAGGAAGTACAGGCCCGACACCGCGGGCGTGAGCTTCACCCCCGCGGCCAGGCCCACCAGCAGGCCGGAGAGCCACCACCGGCTGCTGTACACCGCACCGAGCACAGCCAGCACCAGCACGACGTTGACCTGGCCGTAGTCGAACGTGCTGCGCAGCGGTTCGGTCCAGATACCGGCCGCCGTCCACAGCATCGCGACACGCCGGGGGTCGTGGCGCGGCGCGACGGTCAGCAGGCGCTGGCTCGTCCGCACCACCCCGTACAGCGCAGCGACGATGCCGAGTTGCCAGGCCAGCGCCAGCAGTCCGAACGGCACCAGCGTCAACGGATAGAACACCACCGCGGCGAACGGTGGATAGGTGAACGGCAGCGGGAAGTCCGGGGTCTGGTCGGCGTAGACGTAGTCGTAGAGCTCGCCGGGCCGGCCCAGGGTGGCGGCGCCCCCGACATAGACGTGCAGGTCAACGAAATTCGCCCCGGTGGGCACCAGATAGGTCCACGCCAGTCGCGCAGCGATGCTCGCGATCAGCAGCAGCGGCGCTGCGGCTGACAGCCGGGCCGCCAGACGGGAGCCTGACGTTGCTGGGGCGGGTGCGGGGTCGTTGATGCGCACGACTCTAGCGACCGGTCACCATCCGCCTTCACCTCAGTAACGGTTCCATAAATGCCACACATGTCACTTGAGTAACTCCAGTAACAAGCTAGCTTCGGTTCAGGCGAGCCAACCGTGCCACAACGAACTGGAGACTTTCATGCACCGCACCCGAAAACTGTTTGCAACATCGATGATCGCGGCGGCAGGCGCGGTGTCGGCCGCGGTGGCGCTCAGCGCGTCCGCAACTGCTCAGCCCGCCCCGGCACCCGCGCCCGCACCCGCACCGGCCGTTCCGGGGATGGACATGCTTCAGCAGCTGGTGAACCCGGCGGCGGCGTCCAGCCTGATCCAGACCTTCGCGAACGCCATCAGCCCCGCGTCCGCGGCGACGCCCGCGACCGCCCCGGCCACCGCACCCGGAGCCACCGCCTCGGTCACGCTGCCCCAACCGGTCAACACGCTGCCGGCCGTCGCCACCCCGGCCGCGGTCGCCACCCCGGCCACCGCGCCCGCGTCGCCGCTGGCCGGCATCACCGACTCGCTGGGTGTCCCCGGCAGCCTCGCCTCGCTGCTGCCCGCCGACAACCCGCTGGGTGGCTTGCTGCCGACCGGTAACACACCGGCAGCCGTCACACCGGCGGCCGTCGCGCCCGCGGCGACCGCGCCGGCACCCACCGGGCCCGTGGGCACGACCGATCCGCTGGGACCGATGTCCCCGCTCTCGGCACTGCCCTGATCGAGCCCCAACACCAACAGGCACATCAACGAAAGCAAATGGGGGATCATGTCAACGATCAGGACGATGCTCACCACCGTCGTCGCCGTGGGCTCGTCAGCCGCGTTGCTCGGCGTGACCGGTGTCGCGCACGCCGACCCCGCGGCGGCGCCCCCGCCGATCGACGGCCTGCAGGCGCCCGGCCTGCCCGCGGTGCAGAGCCTCGGGCCGGTCATCCAGCAGGCGGCCGCTGATCCCACCAATGCTGCTTCGATGCTGATGGCCGCCGCCGCGGTGTTCGCCGGAGACGCGGCGGCTCCACCGCCGTCCCGCGACGTCGCGTCGGCGGTCAACCAGTTCGTTCAGCCGGTGGCGCACGTGCCTGCCACCGGCGCGATTCCCGGCACGCAGGCGCACCTGCCCGCCGGTATCGACCCCGCGCACGCCGTGGGACCCGCACCGGAGGCGCTGCCCGCGGCCGCGCCCGAGGTGGCCCACGCGCCTCTGCCCGAGGTCGCTCCCCCGGGGCCGGCTCCGGAAGCGGCGGCGCCCGCCCCCGAAGCGGTTGCCCCGGCTCCGGCCGCCCCTGCCCCGGCCCCCGAGGCGATCGCTCCGGCTCCGGTTCCCGCACCGGAAGCCATCGCGCCGCCGCCTGCCCCGGACGTGGCCGCAGCACCGGTCGCGGCTCCCGCGCCCGCGCCGGGCTTCGGTCCGGACGCCCCCGTCAAGCAGGACTTCCTGTATCCGTCGATCAGCAACGGCTGCCTGGCCGACGGCGGCAACGTGCTGGCCACCGCGATCTCGGTGGCAGGGCCGGCAAAGATTCCGGCTCCGGGCCCCGGACCGGGCCAGACCGCCTATGTGTTCACCGCGGTCGGCACGCCCGGCCCGGCCGCTGAGCAGAAGCTGCCGCTGAACGTCACGTGGGTGAACCTGAGCACCGGCAAGTCGGGCAGCGCGACGCTGAAGCCGCGGCCCGACATCAACCCCGAAGGTCCGACGACGCTGACCGCGATTGTCGACACCGGGTCGGGCAGCATCATGTCGACCATCTTCGGTCAGGTGACCACGACCGAGAAGCAGTGCCAGTTCATGCCGACGATCGGTTCGACCGTCGTCCCGGATGTCCTCGCGAACACGCCGGCGGTCGCGCCGCCGAACTGAACGGGGTCAGTAGGCCATGAAGAGGATGGCGTCCCGGTCGTAGTCGCGGCCGGGATGCACCTGCGACAGGTGCTCCTGGGCCTTCTCCACGAGGTCGTCTTCGTCCTTACCGGTGATGGCTTCGCCACAGGGGCAGTTCAGGTGAGTCTTCATGTGTTCACAATGGCACAGCCGTGGCCCGACCTTAAGCCAAGATTTCGGTATGGACCTCTACGACGTGATGCGTACGACGGGCGCCGTCCGACGATTCACCGATGATCCCGTGCCCGACGACGTGCTGGTCAGGATTCTCGACCACGCCCGCTTCGCGCCCAGCGGAGGAAACCGGCAAGGCGTGCATGTCATCGCGATCCGCGACACCGACACGCGCGCGTCGCTCGGTGAGCTGAGCATGCCGGCCGCGCGTCGTTACCTCGCCCAGAAGCGCAACGCCGAGGGCCCGTGGAACCCGCTGCAGCCCATGGGTATATCGGCCGAGGAGGTGGCTGCCACGGAGGTGCCTGACGACTTCACGGCCCCGCTGCTGACGTCCTCGGTGGTGTTGGTGATCTGTGTCGACCTCGCGGTGGTGGCTGCCGTCGACCAGGACCTCGACCGCGTCGGGGTCGTCGCGGGTGCGTCGGTGTACCCGTTCGTGTGGAACGTCCTGCTCGCCGCTCGCAATGAGGGGTTCGGCGGGGTGTTGACGACGATGGCGGTGGCTGAGGAACCCCGGGTCAAGGCGCTGCTGGGGATCCCGGAAGGGCATGCGGTCGCCGCGGTGTTGCCGCTGGGCAAACCCGAGCGGCAGCCCACCCGACTCACCCGTAAACCCGTCGCCGAGTTCGCCACCTGGGAGAGATTCGACGGCGCGGCACTGTGACGACAGCACCCTGTCGTGAGACCTTGGACAGGTGGCGATCACGCTGGGTTACGCGTTGAGTCATGCCGGCGCCTGCGCCGACCTCGACGAACAACTCGCCGAGCTCACCGCGGTGGGCGTCGACCCGCGACGGATCTTCACCGACAAGGCCGCGGGATCGAGCGACAAGATCCGCGCCGGACTGCTCGCCCTGCTCAGTTACGCCCGCGCCGGCGACGTCGTCATCGTGGTGGCCCTGGAGAGGCTGGGCCGCTCGGCCGCCGAGGTGGCCCGGACCGTGAGCGATCTGAGTGCCCGGGGGATCACGCTGCGCTGCCTGCGCAACGGACTCGACACCGCCTCTGCGTCGGGGCGCGTGGTCGCCACCGTCCTCAGCGAACTGGCCATGCTCGACGCCGACGATTCCACCGAGTCTGCGCGGAGATCGTGACGCGGCCCGTTCTCGCGACCTGACCGCAGGCTCGGTGCTGAGGTTCTCTCTAGGCCTTCGCGGCCTTGGCCTGCTTGGCCGCCGCTTTGGCTTCTTTCTTGTACGTGCGCACCTTCTGCAGTGAACCCGGTCCGGTCACGTCGGCCACCGACATGTGCGTCCCGGCCTTGCCGTAGTCCCCCGCCGCGGTCCGCCAGCCCCTCGGGGCAACGCCGTACTGCTTGCCGAGCAGAGCCAGGAAGATCTTCGCCTTCTGATCTCCGAACCCGGGTAACGCCTTGAGACGACGCAGCACGTCCTTGCCGTCGGCGCCGTCGGACCACAGCGCTGCGGCGTTCCCGTCGTACTCGTCGACGATCACCCGGGCCAGCGCCTGCACGCGGGCCGCCATCGAGCCTGGAAACCGGTGTATCGCAGGGGTTTGCGCACACAGTGCGGCGAACTTCTCCGGGTCGTAGTCGGCGATCGTCGCCGCGTCGAAACCGCCGATCCGGTCGGCGATCTTCTTCGGCCCGCCGAATGCGACCTCCATGGCGATCTGCTGATCCAGCAGCATCCCGACGAGCAGCGCGAACGGGTTCTCCTCCAGCAGCGCGTCCGCCGCGGGATCCTGGACCAGGCAGAGCTTCGACGTCATACCGGCAGCTTACGTCGGGGTTGTCTTGTCGCCTACCGACCGTGCACGTCGCGCGAACCGAATATGTCGGTGGGTGCTGCTTTGATGGGGTTATGTCCTCTGCTGCAGCACCTTTGGTCGACGATGAGGTGTCGCCCAAGGAGCGGTTGGCGGAGTTGTTCGAGCAGATCGCGGAGTTGACCGGACAGCGCAACGCCATCGATGCGCAAATCGTGGACATCGTCGCCGAGATCGATCATGGCGGGTTGGCCGGGATGACCGGGGCGCGGTCGATCTCGGCGCTGGTGGCGTGGAAGACCGGGGTGTCGCCGCGTAACGCGAAGACCATCGCGGCGGTCGCCGCGCGTGGTAAGCAGTTTCCGCGGTGTGTGGCCGGGTTGCGGGAGGGCCGGTTGTCGCTGGATCAGGTCGGGGTGCTCGCCGAGCGTGCCGCCGATGGTTCTGATGATCATTACGTGGAGTTGGCGTCGGTGGCGACGGTGACCCAGTTGCGCAAGGCGG
>CAXEZH010000019.1:0-15595 GCA_964000695.1 uncultured Mycolicibacterium sp.
GAGCCGGTGAACCACGTGCTGCCGGCATGGGACGTCACCTGCGGTGTCTACACGGCGCTGTCGGTCGTGACGGCGCTGCGGCACCGCGACGCCACCGGCCGCGGCCAGCACATCACCATTCCGTTGGAGAATGTCGCGCTGGCCACCGCCGGCAATCTGAGCCTGCTCACCGAAGCCATGGTCAACGGCACCTCGCGGCAGCGCATCGGCAACGCGGTCTACGGCACCTACGGCCAGAACTTCACCAGTCGCGACGGAGTTGCGTTCATGGTCGTCGCGCTGACCAACCGGCACTTTCGTGACCTGACAGCGTTGACGGGAACCACCGAAGCGGTTGCGGCACTCGCGGACGCGCTCGGAGCGGACTTCTCCGACGAAGGGGACAGGTACCGTCACCGCGAGGCGTTGTCGGGACTGTTCGGCGACTGGTTCAGCGCCCACACCGGAGCCGAGATCGGCGCCGCGCTGTCGGCGTCCTCGGTGCTGTGGGAGCGCTACCAGAGCTTCGCGGACACCGCCGCCGACGCCAAGGTGACCGCCAACCCGATGTTCACCGAACTGGATCAGCCCCGCGTGGGCCGGTACCTGGCTGCCGGTCTGCCGGTGTCGATCGACGGGACCTATCCCGCCGCGCAGCCCGCTCCGGCGCTGGGTGAGAACAGCGCCACGGTGCTGGGTGAGTGGCTGTCTCTCGACGGCGGTCAGATCGACGCACTCTTCGCCGCCGGAGTGGTGGCGTGAGTGCGCTGCTCGACCTGCTCGAGGTGACCGACGCGGGCTCCGGGACCTGGCGGGGCCGGGCCAGCGGCCCGGCCGGCAAGCGCGCCTACGGCGGTCAGCTGATGGCCCAGAGCCTGGCCGCGGCCAGTCGAACGGTGGATCCGGTCAAGGCATTGACGTCGGTGCATCTTCAGTTCCTGCGCGGCGGTGACGCCGGTGAGCCGGTCGACTACCGTGTCGAGGCCGTGTTCGACGGCCGCACCGCCGCGTCGCGCAGGGTCGAAGGACGGCAAGGGGGTCGGTTGCTCACCACGGCATCGGTGTCCTTCGCCGCCGCGCTGCCCGGCCCGGAGCACGGCCACCGCGCATTACCCGGCGACCCGGCCGAGCTGGCACCGACCGGCCCGCCGGGACCGGCCCCGTCGTTGCCGCTCGACGAGCTCGACATCCGCTTCGCCGACACGGCCGATGACGAGGGGTTCGTCCGGCGGCTGTGGTGGCGGGCCACCGTCGAGGTGCCCGCCGATCCGCTGGTGCATCTGCTGGTGGCCGCCTACGTCACCGACATCTATCTCATCGACCCGGCCCTGCAGGTACATGGCCACTCGATGCGCTCCCGCAGCCACCGCAGCGGGACCACCGACTCGTCGATCTGGTTCCACCGTCCCGTGCGCGCCGACCGATGGAACCTGCTGGAGTGCCGCTCGCCCGCCGGGGCACGGGGCCGCGGGGTGGTCACCGCGGATCTGCTCGGCGCGGACGGCGACCAGGTGGCCACCCTGGTGCAGGAGGGCCTGATCGCCGAGCGTGAACCGGTCGACTGATCACATGCGGTTGTAGCGGCTGCGCACGAAGCTGTACGCGCCGTAGGCGGCCAGCCCGAGTGCGGCCAGGATCAGCAGGAACTTGCCGAACGGGGCCTGGCCGAGGGTCTTGACGGCCGCGTCGATCCCGCTGGCCTTCGCCGGGTCGGCTTGCAGTGTGGCGACGATGACGAGGATGCCTGCGCCGCCGAGCACCAGACCTTTGGCGGTGTACCCGGCGACGCCGGTGGCCACGATCGCCGATCCGCCGGAAACGCGCAGTTCGTCGAGGAACTTCTGGGAGACGCCCTTGTAGACGTGGTATCCGCCGATGGCCAACACACCGATGCCTACGGCGATGAGCAGCGCCTTGCCCCAACCGGATTGCATCAGCTGCGCCGACATTCCGCTGTTCTGCTGGCTGTCGGACTGGCCGCTACCCATGGCGAAGCGCGCGGCGGAGAAGGCGAGTGCGAAGCTGACGATGGCCAGGCCGGCGGCCTTGCCCCGTTTCCACCAGCCGCTGTCGTCGCCGCTGCCGCCCTGTTCGCCCGGCCGGGATCCCATCACCGCTTCGGCGACACGCCACAATCCCAACGCGGCCAAGCCGATCGCCACGACCCAGAGCATGATCTTGCCGCCGGTCTGGCCCGCGAGCGTCGCCAGGGCCCCGGACTGGTCGGCGTTGCCGCCGCCACCGAGTGCGATCCGTAACACGATGTAGGCAAGCAACAGGTGCAGCACGCCGCTGGCGGCGAACCCCACCCGAGCGGTGTTCTCGAAGGCGCTGCTGTCGGTGGCGCGGTCGGCGATGCCGTGCGCTGATCGGGGTGCGCTCTTGGTGCCCATCACGTCCTCCTGGTCGGCGATGGGTGGCTGGTACCCCCTTTTTGACGATGCCGAAACCGGCGCGTCACATCCACTGCACCAGTTGGACGACGATGCCGTTGGGATCCTCGAACTGACAGAAGCGCTCCCCCCACGGCTCCGTCTCGGGTGGGGTGACTGCTCGGGCGCCGGCGGCGTGGAGGGCCTGGTATGCGGCGTCGACATCGTCGACGACGAACGCCAGCAACAGGCCGTCACCAGCACTCCCTGCGCGGTGCCCAGGCTTGAAGCTCGGCAGCCCGGTACGGAGGTAGACGATGTTCGGCCCGCCGTCCGGGTGGGTCAGTGAGACGAACCCGTCCGCCTCCATGGCGACGGTGTGACCGACGTGGCGGGACAGGTAGGCCGCCGATGCCTGCGGGTCGGCGACGTTGAGCGAGATGGCCGTGGCCGATACCTGCATACGCGCTTCCTTTCTCGTATTGCGTACGAAAAACAGTATCCGTACTTTGTACGAAAATGCAATGAAAGGCGGGGCTCAGTGAACACCGTCGAACTGCTGTGGCGCCGTGAACTTCCCGCAGGGCCACGTCGGGGCCGACCGCCCAAACTGACCCACGACCAGGTGGTGACCGCCGCCGTCTCGGTGGCCGACCGTGTCGGCATCGCATTCACGCTGCGTCACGTGGCGGAAGCCCTTGGTGTGCCGGTGATGTCGCTCTATTCGTATGTGGATGGCCGTGAGCAACTGCTCGAGCTCATGGTCGACGACTGCCGGGCGACGATGGCCTTCGGCGATGTCCCCAGCGATGTCCCCGGCGATGTCCCCGGTGATTGGCGGGCACGGCTCGCGGCGGTGGCGGCCGACAACCTGGCGCTGTTCACCGATCACCCCTGGCTGGCCGATGTCGAGACCGAACGAGCCGTTCTCGGGCCGGGGACACTGGCCAAGTACGAGCGGGAACTCGCCGCCGTGGAGTCGCTTCCGGTCAGCGATGTGGACAAGGATGCGGCGCTGTCTCTGGTGCTGGACTTCGCCCGCGCGGCGGCGCGGGCGTTCAGCCATGCCGCCCGGGAGCGTGACCGCGAAGCACCTGGAGACTGGTGGGACCGCGAGGGCGCGGTGCTGGCCAAGCTTGGTGTGACCGATCGCTTTCCGCTGGCGGCACGGATCGGTACGGCCGCCGGCCGAGCCCAGGGTGCTGCGCACGACGTGCGTCGCGCGTACCACTTCGGCCTGCAGGTCATTCTCGACGGTCTCGGCTCCCGCACTTCGAGGTGAAGTTCCCCGCGCCTGGGGATGAATTCGCGATTGGGGATGAGCGCGGGCAACCGGCCCTTTCCTGTCGGGGCCTGTCTGAACTGTGAGGCCATGACCACAACAGGTAATCGCGCTGAGATCGGTTCGTTCGGCGAACAACTCGCTGTCGACCACTTGCAAGGGCTGGGGCTGCGGATCGTGGCCCGCAACTGGCGGTGCCGGTATGGCGAGCTGGACATCATCGCCGCCGACGACGCGACGGCCACCGTGGTGTTCGTCGAAGTCAAGACACGCACCAGCGATCGATTCGGTGGGGTGGAGCAGGCGGTGACCCCGGCCAAGGTGCGTCGGCTGCGGCGGCTGGCCGGGCTGTGGCTGTCCCAGCAGCGGAACGGCTGGGCGGCAGTGCGTATCGACGTCGTCACCGTCCGGATCGGGCGGCGGCCCACCCCCGAACTGATCCACCTGCAGGGGGTGGCCTGATGGCGCTGGGCAGAGCATTTTCGGTAGCGGTGTGCGGGGTGGACGGTCAGATCGTCGAGATCGAGGCCGACATCGCGTCCGGTCTGCCGGGTGTCCACATGGTCGGCCTGCCCGACGCGGCCCTGCACGAGTCGCGGGACCGGGTTCGCGCCGCGATCACCAACTGCAAGTTCGAATGGCCGATGTCGCGACTGACGTTGGCGTTGTCGCCGGCGACGTTGCCGAAGGCGGGTTCGATGTACGACCTCGCCCTGGCCACCGTCGTGTTGTCGGCACACGCCAAGAAGTCGCCGCCTCGCCTGGAGAAGACGGTTCTGCTCGGTGAGCTCGCGCTCGACGGCCGGGTGCGTCCGGTCAACGGGGTGCTGCCTGCCGTGCTGGCTGCCCAACGACAGGGTTGGCCCACGGTGGTGGTGCCCGTCGACAATCTCGCCGAAGCCAGCCTGATCGGTGGAGTCGAGGTGTTCGGCGTGCGGACGTTGCGTCAGTTGTGGGGGTGGTTGGCCGGCAAGCGTGAGCTCGAACCCCGCGTCGACAACCCGCCGCCACCCGGGGAGGTCGCGGCCGACTTGGCCGATGTGGTCGGTCAGCACCAGGCGCGCTACGCCATCGAAGTAGCTGCCGCAGGCGCGCACAACGTCATGATGACCGGACCGCCCGGAATCGGCAAAACGATGCTGGCGCAACGACTTCCCGGACTCTTGCCGGATCTCACGCAAGAAGAGTCCTTGGAGGTCACCGCCATCCACTCGGTGGCCGGTCTGCTCGCGGGTGATCGGCCGCTGATCACCCGACCGCCGTTCGTCGCACCTCATCACACCTCGAGCGTGGCGGCTCTCGTCGGCGGCGGGGCGGGGATGGCGCGGCCCGGCGCGGTCAGCCGGGCACATCGTGGCGTGTTGTTCCTCGACGAGTTCGCCGAGATCAACTCCGGCGCGCTGGAAGCGCTACGGACGCCTCTGGAGGACGGTGAGATCCACCTCGCCCGGCGCGACGGAGTCGCCCGCTACCCGTCGAGGTTCCAGCTGGTGCTTGCGGCCAATCTCTGTCCGTGCGCCCCGCCCGACCCTCGCGACTGCGTGTGCGGTGCGGCCGACAGGCGCCGCTATCGGACCCGGCTGTCGGGGCCTCTGCTCGACCGGGTCGACCTGCGGGTCGAGATGCACGCATCGCGGGCGGGTTCACTCATCACCGAAGACGGAGAGCCCACCGGCGCTGTTCGCCGGCGTGTCTGGGCTGCCCGGCAGGCCGCTGAAGAGCGCTGGCGTCCCTACGGATTCACGACCAATGCCGAAGTCAGCGGAGCGTTGTTGCGTCGCAGGTTCCGTCCGGGAGGTGAGGCGATGAAGCCGATTCGGACCGCAGTCGACCGCGGGGCGCTGAGCATCCGCGGCATGGACAGGACCGTCCGAGTCGCGTGGACATTGTGCGACTTGGCCGGGCGTACCGTGCCCGACACCGAAGATGTCACCAGGGCACTGTCCTTCCGCCAGGGCGGGGCGCACTGATGATCGACGGCACCACCCGCCGCGCCTGGGCCTACCTGTCCCGGGTCGCCGAACCTCCCAACCCCTGGCTGGCGCAGCTGGTTTCCGCGGTCGGCGCGGTGGAGGCCGCCGACCGCATCCGCCGCCGCGACCGAGCTCTCGATGAGCACCTGGAGCGCAGCACGCATGCGCGTCACGAAATCGACTGCGCCGAGGCTGATCTCGACATCCTGGACCGGGTGGGAGGACGACTGATCACCCTTGAGGACGACGAGTACCCTAGCCTCGCCTTCACCGGATTCCGTCAGGTCAAGGCCAAGGACAAAAAGCCCCAGGCGCATCCCCCGCTGGTGCTGTGGACCGTCGGCCCAGCTTCGATGATCGACGTCTCGGAACGTTCAGCGGCTCTGGTCGGTACGCGGGCGGCGTCAGCCTACGGCGAGTACGTCGCCGGGGACCTGGCAGTCGGACTGGTCGAGCGCGACGTCGCGGTGGTCTCCGGCGGTGCCTACGGCATCGACGGCGCCGCGCACCGCGCCACACTCGCCGCCGACGGTGTCACGGTCGCGGTATTGGCCTGCGGCATCGACGTCCCGTATCCGTCGGGGCATTCGGCACTGTTGCATCGAATCAGCCGCAGCGGGCTGGTGGTCAGCGAGTATCCGCCCGGAACGCGGCCCACCCGGCGACAGTTCCTGTCCCGCAACCGCCTTGTCGCCGCGCTGGGCAGGGCCACGGTGGTCGTCGAGGCCGGTGTGCGCAGCGGTGCGGCCAACACTGCGGCCTGGGCGGATGCGCTGGGCCGGACGGTGGGAGCGGTGCCCGGGCCGATCACCTCGGCGTCGTCAGTCGGTTGCCACGCTTTGATCGACGGAGACGCCAAGGTGATCACCCGGGCGGCCGACATCGTGGAGCTGATCGGGCGGATGGGGGAGTTCGCCCCCGAACTCGAGCGCCCGGTATCCGAGCTCGACGCCCTCTCCGCCGCCGAGCTCGCGGTGTACGAGGCGCTTCCGCGCCGCGGTAGCCGCACGGTCGACGAGATCGCGGTCGCAGCCGGCCTGCCGGTCTCCGATGTGCTGGGGCCGTTGACCATGCTGGACGTGCGTGGACTGGTCACGCAGGTCGACGGCTGCTGGAAGCTGGCCAAACGCTAGGAGCCTGCGACGCGGACCGCGCTCGTATAGTCGGGGGCAGACAACCCGACGCGCAGCAAAGGACATCAAGTGGCAGGACGTCCCGTGCACACCTTCGAAGTCGTGCGCACCGAGCAGCTCACCCCGCACGTGATCCGCGTGGTGCTCGGCGGCGCGGGTGAAGGCACCGGCTTCGACACGTTCACCCCGAACGACTACACCGATTCCTACGTCAAGCTGGTCTTCGTCGACGACGACGTCGACGTGTCCGAACTCCCGCAGCCACTGACACTGGACAGCTTCACCGAGCTGCCCGCCAATCGGCGGCCCACCGTGCGCACCTACACCGTGCGCGACGCCGATCCGGAACAGCGCGAGCTCACCATCGACTTCGTCGTGCACGGCGAGCACGGTGTCGCCGGTCCGTGGGCCGCGTCCGCCACCCCCGGGAAACGGATGTTCGTGATGGGCCCCAGCGGCGCATACTCACCGGACCCCGCAGCCGACTGGCATCTGCTCGCCGGTGACGAGGCTGCCCTGCCGGCCATCAGTGCGGCCGTGGAGGCGCTGCCCGAGGATGCGGTGGGAAAGGTCTTCATCGAGGTGGCCGGCCCGGAGGACCAGGTCGAGCTCGCGGCCCCGGCCGGGGTGGACGTGTTCTGGATCTATCGAGGCGGCCGCGCCGACCTGGTACCCGAGGACAACGCCGGTGACCACGCCCCGCTGATCGCCGCGGTCAAGGAGACCTCGTGGCTGCCCGGTCAGGTCCAGGTCTTCATCCACGGTGAGGCGCAGGCCGTCATGCACAACCTGCGTCCCTACATCCGCAAGGAACGCGGCGTCGACGCCAAGTGGGCGTCCTCGATCTCGGGGTACTGGCGGCGCGGCCGCACCGAGGAGACGTTCCGGCAGTGGAAGAAGGAACTCGCCGAAGCAGAGTCGAAATAGCCCTGCCGCAGCGAGTGCCGATGGCACGCTGGGCCCATGACATTCGGTAACTACCAGCTCGAAATCTATCTGCAGGGCCTGTCCGGGATTCTGCCGACGCTTCCGATGGACTACGCGGGCTGGGAAGCCAAAGCCGAGGTCGCCATGCCCCCGTCCATCTGGTCCTACGTGGCGGGCGGCGCCGGCGACGAGAACACCCAGCGCGCCAACCGCACTGCATTCGATCGGTGGGGCCTGGTGCCGCGCATGCTGGTCGGCGCCACCGAGCGCGACCTCAGCGTCGAGCTGTTCGGCATGACGCTGCCCTCCCCGCTGTTCATGGCGCCCGTCGGCGTCATCGGGCTGTGTGCACAGAACGGCCACGGCGATCTGGCCGCCGCCCGGGCCGCCGCCAGGACCGGCGTGCCGATGGCCGTCTCCACCCTCACCGAGGATCCGCTCGAGGACGTGGCCGCCGAATTCGGTGACACGCCAGGCTTTTTCCAGCTCTACACCCCGACCGACCGCGACCTGGCCGCCAGCCTCGTCTCGCGGGCGGAAGCCGCCGGGTACAAAGCCATCATCGTCACCCTCGACACCTGGATCCCCGGTTGGCGTCCCCGCGACCTGGCGATGTCGAACTTTCCGCAGCTGCGCGGACGGTGCCTGGCGAACTACACCAGCGACCCGGTGTTCCGCGCCTCGCTCGCTCAACCCCCCGAAGAGAACATGCAGGCCGCGGTCCTGCACTGGGTGCAGCTCTTCGGCAATCCTTTGACCTGGGAAGATCTGCCCTGGCTGCGGTCGCTGACCGATCTGCCGCTGATCCTCAAGGGGCTCTGCCATCCCGACGACGTCCGGCGTGCCCGCGACGGCGGCGTGGACGGCATCTACTGCTCCACCCACGGCGGTCGGCAGGCCAACGGAGGACTGCCCGCGCTCGACTGCCTGCCCGGCGTGGTCGAGGCCGCCGACGGGATACCCGTGCTGTTCGACTCGGGTATCCGCAGCGGCACCGACATCGTCAAGGCACTCGCCCTCGGCGCCACCGCCGTCGGTGTCGGCCGCCCCTACACCTACGGGCTGGCGATCGGAGGCGAGGACGGACTCGTGCACGTCCTGCGCTCGCTGCTGGCCGAGGCCGACCTGACGATGGCCGTCGACGGCTACCCGACACTGGCCGACCTGACCCCAGACGTGCTGCGGCGCGTCTCGTGACCGCGACCCGCGCAGTCTGCCACCGTAGGGGAGTGCAGGACGTTCTCGAGCAGTTCGACGAGTACCTCGCCCTGCAGCGGGGGCGCTCCGAGCACACCCGGCGCGCCTACCTCGGTGACCTGCGTTCCCTGTTCGCGTTTCTCGCCGACCGCACACCCGGGGCCGGGCTCGACGAGCTCAGCCTGCCGGTGCTGCGGTCCTGGCTAGCCGCCCAGGCTGCATCCGGGACCGCCCGCGCCACGTTGGCCCGGCGCACCTCGGCGGTCAAGACGTTCACCGCGTGGGCACAACGCCGGGGTCTGCTGAAAGACGACCCCGCGACCCGGCTGCAGGTGCCCAAAGCCGGCCGCACGCTGCCGTCGGTGCTGCGCGCCGACCAAGCGACAGACGCCATGAACGCCGCGGAATCCGGTGCCCAGCAAGGTGATCCGCTGGCGCTGCGGGACCGCCTGATCGTCGAGATGCTCTACGCCACCGGCATCCGGGTCAGTGAACTGTGTGGCCTCGACGTCGACGACGTCGACCGCTCCCGGCGCGTGCTGCGGGTGCTCGGCAAGGGCAACAAGCAGCGCACCGTGCCCTATGGGCAGCCGGCGCACGACGCGTTGTCGGCGTGGCTGACCACCGGACGCCCGGCCCTGGCCACCGGCGAGTCGGGTCCGGCACTGCTGCTCGGGGCCCGCGGCCGCCGACTGGACCCGAGGCAGGCGCGCACCGTGGTGCATCAGACGATGTCCGCCGTACCCGGCGCGCCCGACATCGGGCCGCACGGATTGCGGCACAGCGCCGCGACGCACCTGCTGGAGGGCGGCGCCGACCTGCGCGTCGTGCAGGAGTTGCTGGGCCACTCCACCCTGGCCACGACGCAGCTCTACACCCACGTCACCGTCGCCCGGTTGCGGGCCGTCCACGACCAGGCCCACCCACGCGCGTGACCCTCGGCGAGAGTGCGTACCCGGCAGTCGCCGGGCGCTCGGCATCACCGGGTGCGCACCCGCGGCGACGTGCGGCCGCGTTGGCGACCGTCGTACTCGTCGCGACGTCGTGCGCCAACGGCACACCGCCGCAGGGGGAGCAGCGCCGTCACTCGATGGGCACGGCCTCGACGTCGTTGACTCTCGACGACGAGCCGTGGTGGCCCGTCGGCCTCAACGCCTACCAGCTGGGCACTGATTGGCGGGTCAACGCGGGGTGCGGGGCGCAGGTGGATCTCGACGGTTACTTCGCCCGGTTGCCGCCCAACACCCTGACCCGGTTCAACGCCTACTCCAGCCTGGCGGTCGACGAGGACACCGGCGAACTCGACTTCGGTCCCCTCGACGCGGTCTTCGAAGCCGCCGAGCGGCACGGGCAGCTGCTCAACGCCGTCCTGGCCAACAGCGAAGGTTCCTGTGAGGGAGGCGAATTCAAGGGGCACGACTGGTTCGTGGGTCAGTGGCGCACGCAGGTGCTGCCGAGCGAGCCGATGTCGTACGGCGACTGGGTCGACACGGCGGTCCGGCGCTGGCGGGACTCGGCCGCGGCGGCGGCCTGGACTCCGGTGGGGGAACCGGAGCCGTCGATCTGTGCGGCCCAGGGGTGCGACTGGCGGGCCAGAGACTGTCCCGCCGATGCGGCCGTGGTGGTGCGCACCTTCGTCGACGAGGTCGGCGAACGCATCCGTGCGCTCGATCCGGATGCGCTGATCTGGGAGGGCAGAGCAGGCGGCGGCCAGTGTGGATCGGCGGGTGACGACTACGCCTATGTCGGCGCCTCACCCGGCGTCGACGTGTTGGAGTACCACGATTACGAGGTCGGGCGCGAACTGCCCGGTGACCCGGTCAGCGGGCTCGGCCGCCGGCTCGCGCAGGCGCGCGCGTTGGACAAGCCCCTCGTCGTCGCTGAACTCGGGGTACATGCCGGATCCTGTCTGCCGGCCACCCAGCGCCGGCAGCTCGTGTCGCGGACCGTCGGGCACCTGCGCGCCGCCGGCGCCGCCGGTGTGCTGTTCTGGGCGTTCGTCCCCGACCCGCGCACCGACCACTGCACCTACGACATCGGGCCCGACGATCCACTGATGACACTCGTCGGGCGCTGACGCGGGCTCATCGCGTCGGCTCGAGCCGGATCGGGGTCTCGGCCAGCAAGCCGAGCGGATCGACATAGTCGGCCCGCGCCGCCGGCCCCCACATCGCGCCCCAGTGCAAACAGGCTTGTGCCGCGCAGCCCGCGTGGCCGGCGACGACCGCACCGATCGCCGTCGCGGCGTCGACGGCCTGCCCGCGCCGCACCGCCGGTCGGAGCGGCTCGTAGGTGGTGCGCAGCCCGCCAGGGTGAGCGATCGACACCAGCGGTCGCCCCGCCAGGTCCCCGGCGAACACGACCGTGCCCGCGCCGGCGGCGTAGACCGGCTGACCAGCGCGGGCCACCAGATCCACACCGCGATGCCCCGGCTGCCAGTTCGGCGACGGCGCGTCGAACGCGCGCACCACGGCCGGCCGGGGCCGCAGCGGCCACTCGAGCCGCCCGCCGTCACCCCACGCGGGGGTCACACCCAGCGCCATCAGGGCGACGAACACGGCGAGTAGGCGCATCCGAGCAGTTCAGCGCGTTCACCCTCGCCGGCGCCAGACCCACGGCCGGGCCTGTGGACAACCTGCAGGCCCTGTTCAGCGGTGGTCAAAGCACCCTGTCACACGGTGTAAACTTCTCACCGCAGCTCGCTACTGCGAGCTGACTTCGCGCGTCTGCGACACGGCCCCACTGGTCCGTTACCTCGCATGCCGGGCGGTCCCGTCCCCAGGTCGGGTCCGGCATCGAAGCAGTCGCCAGGGTCCGGCTCACCCGATGCCGGACGACAACCGACAACTGAAGGTAAAGCACAACCATGGCTGTTGTAACCATGAAGCAGCTGCTCGACAGCGGCACCCACTTCGGGCACCAGACCCGTCGCTGGAATCCCAAGATGAAGCGGTTCATCTTCACCGACCGCAACGGCATCTACATCATCGACCTGCAGCAGACGCTGACCTACATCGACAAGGCCTACGAGTTCGTCAAGGAGACGGTCGCGCACGGCGGGTCGATCATGTTCGTCGGCACCAAGAAGCAGGCCCAGGAGTCCATCGCCGAAGAAGCCACCCGCGTCGGCATGCCGTACGTCAACCAGCGCTGGCTGGGCGGCATGCTCACCAACTTCTCCACCGTGCACAAGCGGCTGCAGCGGCTCAAGGAGCTCGAGGCGATGGAGCAGACCGGTGGCTTCGAGGGTCGCACCAAGAAGGAAATCCTGATGCTGACCCGCGAGAAGAACAAGCTCGAGCGCAGCCTCGGCGGTATCCGGGACATGCAGAAGGTCCCGTCGGCGATCTGGGTTGTCGACACCAACAAGGAGCATCTCGCGGTCGCCGAAGCGCGCAAGCTCAACATCCCGATCATCGCGATCCTCGACACCAACTGCGACCCGGACCTCGTTGACTACCCGATCCCGGGCAACGACGACGCCATCCGGTCGGCCGCGCTGCTGACCAAGGTGGTGGCCTCCGCCGTCGCCGAGGGTCTGCAGGCTCGTGCCGGCGGTGGCGCCGACAAGGCCGAGGCCGGTCAGGACGGGGCGGCCGCTGAGCCGCTGGCCGAGTGGGAGCAGGAGCTGCTTGCGGGCGCGACCACGTCCGCCCCCGAGACCGCGGGCGACGGGGCCCCGACCACCTCGTAATTCGAACCTCGTCGACGAAAGGCTGACATGGCTAACTACACCGCTGCCGACGTCAAGCGCCTCCGGGAGCTGACCGGTGCCGGAATGATGGACTCGAAGAACGCGCTCGTCGAGGCCGACGGCGACTTCGACAAGGCCGTCGAACTCCTGCGCATCAAGGGCGCCAAGGACGTCGGCAAGCGCGCTGAGCGCGCCACTGCCGAGGGTCTGGTGGCGGCCAAGGACGGTGCGTTGATCGAGCTGAACTCCGAGACCGACTTCGTCGCCAAGAACGCGGAGTTTCAGGGCGTCGCTGACCAGATCGTCGCGGCCGCCGCCGCGGCCAAGGCCACCGACCTCGACGCGCTCAAGGCGGCTGAGATCTCTGACGGCACGGCGACTACCACGGTCGAGCAGACCATCGCCGACCTGTCGGCGAAGATCGGCGAGAAGCTCGAACTGCGTCGCGTGGCCTATTTCGACGGCACGGTCGAGACCTACCTGCACAAGCGGGCTGCCGATCTGCCGCCGGCCGTGGGTGTGCTCGTGGAGTACCAGGGCTCGGACAAGGAGGCGGCGCATGCGGTCGCGCTGCAGATCGCGGCGCTGAAGGCCCGCTACCTCAGCCGTGAGGACGTGCCGGAGGACATCGTCGCCAACGAGCGCCGCATCGCCGAGGAGACGGCCCGCAACGAGGGCAAGCCGGAGCAGGCGCTGCCGAAGATCGTCGAAGGCCGGGTGAACGGCTTCTACAAGGATGTTGTGCTGCTCGACCAGCCGTCGGTGTCCGACAACAAGAAGACCGTCAAGGCACTGCTCGACGAGGCCGGCGTGACCGTGACGCGGTTCGTCCGCTTCGAGGTCGGTCAGGCCTGACGACGAGCATTGCGGAGGTATCCGGTCCATCGGGCTCACGCCCGATGACGGGTACCACCTGATAGCTGGAAACGCGCGGCCCCGGGACTCCGGTCCCGGGGCCGCGTGCTTTCTGTCGCCGCCAGGGAAGGTTGCAGCGGCACGCTTCGGCTTTGCCAACGCAACTGCGGCGGTGACAAGAATCCGGTGGCCGGCCGGTCGGCCCGCGTCGATCCTCGTCTGTGCCTGCCCGATGCGTCCGCAGTCTGATTTGCCAGACATCCGAGATGGCGCCGTTGGCAAACTCTTTGCAACCCGGTGGCGGAATCATTCACGCAGCTCAACGGCAAATTGCCAGCTGAGATAGCCCAACCAGGTTAACCTTTACGGGTGACGGATCCCCGAGCTGCTGCACGGTGCATGTGACCGGCATGCTGGACCGGCCGACCGTGCCGATGGAGCGTGCCCGCCGCGTGACGGTCGCTGCAGTACCCGCTCCTTCCGGCACGTGGCGCCGCCGAATGGCCTGGGAGCCGATCGTCGGCGCACTGGTGGACCTGACGTCGGCGTCGGCCGCCGTCGCGGTCGGCATGACGTGGGCCAACCATCTGGGCTACGAGTTGCCTCCAGCCTGGATGGTGTGTTTCTTCGCGCCCACCGTCGTGGCGTTGTCGGCGATGGGCTCGCTGTACCGCCGTTCCCTGAAACGCAGCTTCCTCGACGAACTGCCCATGATCGAGGCGATCACCGCGCTGGCCGCCGTGTTGTTGCTCAGTGGACTCGTGCTCAGGTCGGGCGTGGAGGGCTCACTGGGAAGCGTCGGCAGCGCTGCGGCGAGGGTGTGGATGTGCGCGGCCGTGCTCGTGCCCGCGGGCCGGTTGCTGTGGATCGTGTCCCGGCGGCGCCTGTTCCGTCGCGATGTCATGAAGGCGCCGATGTTGATCGTCGGCAACGGCCGGATCGCCGCGAAGGTGGTCGACAGGATCAACGCCAATCCTGAGTACGGGTTGGTGCCCGTCGGACTGGTCGACGACGACCTACCGATGATGGGCGCCCAGCGGGACGAACCCGCCTGCATCCCGTACCTCGGAACGCTGGCTGACCTCGACGACATCATCACGCGGACCGGGGCGCAGTGCATGGTGGTCGCCTTCTCGCGGACTCGTGACGACGTGATGAGTGACGCGGTCAGGGTCGCGCACCGCCATGGTCTGGCCGTATGGGTGGTCCCAAGGATCTTCGATACCATCGGCATTCACGCGCGGATCGACCACGTGGGGGGTCTGCCGCTGATCGCGGTACCGCACACCGACCCTCGCGGGTGGCAGTTCGTCGCCAAACACGTCTCCGATCGGATCTTCGCCGCCGCTGGGCTGCTGGTGATCTCCCCGGTGTTCCTGCTGTTGATGCTGTTGGTTCGCCTGAGCTCGCCGGGGCCGATCTTCTTCAGTCAGCCCCGGGTCGGACGCGACGGCCGGGTCTTCGGCTGCTTGAAGTTCCGGTCGATGCGTCCGCCCCGCGACTCCGATGCGGTGTTCACACGCGACGGCACATCGGCGCCGGGAGGCGTGGAGGGCGAGGACCGCCGGACGCCGATCGGCAGGATTCTGCGGGCCACCTCACTCGACGAACTGCCGCAGTTGGTGAACGTGGTGCGAGGTGAGATGAGCCTGGTGGGCCCGCGACCCGAGCGGCCCGAATACGTGGACCTGTTCAACGTCCAGATCGCCCGGTACGGCGAACGGCACCGGGTGAAGGCCGGGATCACCGGTTGGGCGCAGGTGCACGGCCTGCGCGGGCAGACGTCGATCGCCGATCGCGCCGAATGGGACAACTTCTACATCGAGAACTGGTCGTTGTGGCTCGACTGGAAGATTCTCGCGATGACCGTCGTCGCTGTGCTGCGTCGCGCAGAGTAACCCCGATCGGCCGGTACGCTTTGGTACCGTCGAGCCATGGATCGCATCAGCGCTGTTGCCGACGACGCCCTGGGTGAGTTCGATGCCGTCGGGTTGGTAGAAGCGCTGCGCACCGGCGCGGTGTCGCCGACCGAGGTGATCGAGGCCGCCATCGCGCGCACCGAAGCGGTGAACCCGGCGCTGAACGGACTGGCTTACGAGGCCTACGACCGGGCCCGATTCCGGTCCCGGCTGGCGCACCCCTACGGCGGCTTCTTCGACGGGGTGCCGACCTTCATCAAGGAC
>CAXEZH010000020.1:0-6978 GCA_964000695.1 uncultured Mycolicibacterium sp.
GCTCGTCCGGATGATGGTCCTCGCGCAAGCGCTCGTCCGGCCCGTTTCGCGTACCCCCCCAACCTTTTCGTCGTCGACGGGGGCGCTCCGCAAGTCAATGCGGCGGCCTCGGTGCTCGACGAACTGGGGGTGACCGACGTCGCGGTGGTCGGCCTGGCCAAGCGGCTCGAGGAAGTGTGGGTCCCCGGACGCGACGGCGCACCCGCCGAGCCGGTGATCCTGCCGCGCAACAGCGACGGTCTGTACCTGCTGCAGCGGGTGCGTGATGAGGCGCATCGGTTCGCGATCAGCTACCACCGCAGCAAGCGCTCCAAACGAATGACGGCCTCGGCGCTGGATTCGGTGCGGGGGCTGGGTGAGCACCGGCGCAAAGCGCTGGTCACCCATTTCGGGTCCCTGGCCCGGCTCAAGCAGGCCAGCGTCGAGGAGATCACCTCGGTGCCCGGCATCGGCGCTGCGACCGCCCGGGCCGTGCTGGAGGCGCTCGGCGCCGCGCCGACAACCGAGTCACCCGCCGAGGTGCCGGTTGCCGCTGCACCTGATTCACCGGCCGTTTCGCAGGCGTCCGCACCCGTGATCGGCGATGATCGGAGCACAGCACCGGGATGACAGAGCAAGGTATGCACGAGGAACTGCGCGACACCGGCACCGCCGCTGACGGGGGTGACCTCGGCGACGAGGTCGGAAGCGACATCGATGTGGTCCTCGTCACCGGCTTGTCCGGAGCCGGCCGAGGGACCGCGGCCAAGGTGCTCGAGGACCTCGGTTGGTACGTCGCCGACAATCTGCCGCCCGAGCTCATCGCCCGGATGGTCGACCTCGGGCTGGCCGCCGGTTCCCGCATCACCCAGCTCGCAGTGGTCATGGACGTGCGGTCCCGGGGCTTCACCGGCGACCTGGACTGGGTGCGCAACGAGCTGGCGACCCGCAACATCACCCCCAGGGTGCTGTTCCTGGAGGCCTCCGACGACATCCTCGTCCGGCGCTACGAGCAGAACCGGCGCAGCCATCCGCTGCAGGGCAACCAGACGCTGGCCGAGGGCATCGCCGCGGAGCGGGCCATGCTCGCGCCGGTGCGCGCGGCCGCCGATCTGGTCATCGACACGTCGTCACTGCCGGTTCCGGCGCTGCGCGAGAGCATCGAGCGCGCCTTCGGGGGCGAGACGGTCGCCCACACCAACGTCACCGTGGAGTCCTTCGGGTACAAGTACGGCCTGCCGATGGACGCCGACACCGTGATGGATGTGCGGTTCCTGCCCAATCCCCACTGGGTGGACCAGCTGCGCCCCCACAGCGGCCAGCATCCCGACGTCCGCGACTACGTCCTCGGCCAACCCGGCGCCGTCGAGTTCCTCGACTCCTACCATCAGCTGTTGGGCGTCGTCATCGACGGATACCGCAGGGAGGGGAAGCGCTACATGACCGTGGCCATCGGCTGTACCGGCGGCAAGCACCGCAGTGTGGCGATGGCCGAGGCCCTGGCCGCCCGGTTGTCCGGCGGCGACGCGCTGACAGTGCGGGTGCTGCACCGCGATCTGGGGCGCGAATGAGCTGTTCCGTACGTGAGGCACGGCAGGTGAGCTTCTCCGCGCGGGAGGGCGACGTATGAGTCCCCGCATCGTCGCCCTCGGGGGCGGGCACGGGTTGTACGCGACGCTGTCCGCGGCGCGGCGGATCACCCCGCATGTCACCGCGATTGTCACGGTGGCCGATGACGGCGGTTCCTCGGGCCGGCTGCGCAGCGAGCTCGACGTCGTTCCCCCCGGTGATCTGCGAATGGCGCTGGCGGCGTTGGCCTCCGACAGTCCGCACGGTCGGTTGTGGGCGACGATCATCCAGCACCGGTTCGGCGGCAGCGGCGCGCTCGCCGGGCACCCCATCGGCAATCTCATGCTCGCCGGGCTCAGCGAGGTCCTCGCGGACCCGGTGGCCGCCCTCGATGAGCTGGGCCGCATCCTGGGCGTGAAGGGCCGGGTGCTGCCGATGTGTCCCACGGGCCTGAGCATCGAAGCCGACGTGGTCGGCCTGGAGGCCGATCCGCGGGTCAGCCGCGCCATCCGCGGGCAGGTGGCCATCGCGACCACCGTGGGCAAGGTGCGTCGGGTGCGGCTGCTGCCCAGCGACCCGCCGGCCACCCGTCAGGCCATCGACGCCATCATGAACGCCGATCTCGTCGTGCTCGGCCCGGGGTCGTGGTTCACCAGTGTCATTCCGCACGTGCTGGTGCCGGAGCTGGCGGCGGCGCTGCGCTCGACGGCCGCCCGGCGCGCGCTGGTGCTCAACCTGGTCGCCGAACCAGGGGAGACCGCCGGCTTCTCGGTGGAGCGCCACATCCACGTGCTGTCGCAGCACGCACCGGAATTCACCATGCACGACATCATCGTCGACAGCACCAGCGTGCCCAGCGAGCGCGAGCGCGATCAGTTGCGCCGCACGGCGCTGATTCTCGACGCCCGCGTAGAGTTTGCCGACGTTTGCAGACCTGGTACACCTTTACATGACCCGGCGAAACTGGCCGCGGCGTTGGAGGGGGTCCGAAGGCGGGGCATGGTGCCCAGGGCGGCGCCGCCTACTGTGCCCACACCGACAGTGAACGGACCGAGAGGTGACGACCCGTGGCGATGACAGCCGAGGTCAAAGACGAACTGAGCCGGCTGGTGGTCAATTCGGTGAGCGCCCGCCGCGCCGAGGTGGCGTCACTGCTGCGGTTCGCCGGCGGACTGCACATCGTCTCCGGCCGGGTGGTCGTCGAAGCCGAAGTGGACCTGGGCATCATCGCGCGTCGGCTGCGCAAGGACATCTACGACCTGTACGGGTACAACGCGGTGGTGCAGGTCATGTCGGCGACCGGAATCCGCAAGAGCACCCGCTACCTGGTGCGTGTGGTCAAGGACGGTGAGGCGCTGGCGCGTCAGACCGGGCTGCTCGATCTGCGCGGCCGCCCGGTGCGCGGCCTGCCCGCCCAGGTCGTCGGCGGCAGCGTCGCCGATGCCGAAGCCGCTTGGCGGGGAGCGTTTTTGGCGCACGGATCGCTCACCGAGCCGGGCCGGTCCTCGGCGCTGGAGGTCAGCTGCCCCGGTCCCGAGGCGGCGCTGGCGCTGGTCGGTGCTGCGCGGCGGCTCGGTGTCAGCGCCAAAGCCCGCGAGGTGCGCGGCAGTGACCGGGTGGTGGTGCGCGACGGTGAGGCCATCGGCGCATTGTTGACCCGGATGGGCGCCCAGGACACCCGACTGACCTGGGAGGAGCGGCGCATGCGCCGCGAGGTCCGGGCGACGGCCAACCGGCTGGCCAACTTCGACGACGCGAACCTGCGCCGGTCCGCGCGGGCCGCGGTCGCCGCGGCCGCCCGCGTCGAGCGCGCGCTGGAGATCCTCGGCGATACGGTGCCCGATCATCTTGCCGCCGCAGGCAGCCTCCGCGTCGCTCACCGGCAGGCCTCACTGGAGGAATTGGGCCGCCTCGCCGACCCGCCGATGACCAAAGATGCGGTGGCAGGCCGGATCCGGCGGTTGCTCTCGATGGCCGACCGCAAAGCCAAACAGGACGGTATCCCCGACACCGAATCCGCGGTCACCCCCGACCTGCTCGAGGACGCCTAGAGATCGAAGAGGTGCTCGAGCACCTTCTTGTCGACGGCCTCGAACTGGTGGTCCTCGACCTTCATGTAGTGGCGGACCCGGTTGACGAAGTCGTTGATCGCCGCGTTGAACGCATCAGTGGCGGCGTGGCGCCCAGCCGGGGACAACGTGGCGGTGATCTCCTGGGCGAACGCGCAATAGACCACCCGCTGCGCGCTGTCGGCGATGTCACTGGGTGCCACCAGGCGCAGTTCGGTGAGCAGCGTGATGGCGCGCTTGACGTCGTCCTCGAGAGCCCCGCTGGCCCGCACCACGCGGAACAGGATGGCGAGCCGGGTCAGGTTCTCCGGAATCGTCGGGTCCACCTCGCGGGCCATCGCCACCAGCTGCCCGTGATCCTCGGCGTGTGCGAGGCGCTGCGTCACCTCGGCCCACTCCGCGGAGATCTCCTTCAGGCCCGCGCCGGCCACCGAGATCTCGGTCATCGCAGCGACGAATCGGATCGTCGCGTCGCGCAGCAGGTCGTACTTGAGCCTCTCGTCGTCGGCGACGCTCTGGCGTTCGTAGTTCTTCTTCGACGTCCAGTAAGTGGCCAGTCCGCCCACGACAGTGCCCAGCAGGCTGGCTGAAGCGGTGATCGCCGGAATCACCCAATCGGTCATCTGCTGAGTATCGGGCTATACGGTGGTTCCGTGGCTGCATTGCTCGTCGGGGTCGGGTCGCCCGAGCCGCCCTTCAGCGGGATGCCCGGCGGCGGACTGGACATCGACCTGATGACGGCGCTCGGGTCGGCCGTGGGCGAATCGGTGGAGTTCATCGCCAACGAGGGGAGCGCGGACTTCGGCGCCGTCCTGGAGCGACTGGCCGCCGGCGAGTACGACTGTGTAGCCGCAGCGGTGACCGTCACCCCTGAACGGGAACACAACGTCGCGTTCCTGCCGCCCTACGTGATCTCCGGCCAGGGCCTGGCCGTCGACACCGTGCGGCTGCCGCAGGTCCGTTCGATCGACGACCTGAGCGGACTGACCGTCGGGGTGCAGCGCGGCGACACCAGCGAATCGATTGCCGGGCACCTCCTCGCCCAGGGGCGCGTGGCGCACGTGCGGGTCTATGACTGCGGCGCCGTCGGCACCGCCGTCGCTGATCTCACCGCCGGTGGCTGCGACGCAGTGCTCAAACTGGCCCCGGCGTTGTCCCGGCTGGTCAGCCAGGTGCCCAATGTCGAGATCGTCCAGTCTGGCGGTATCGCCACCGACCAGATCGCCATCGCGGTCAACCCTGCCGACCAAGCTCTGCTGGCGCGCCTGCAGGTGGCCCAGGCCGAGCTCGAAGAGGACGGCACACTGCAGCGGTTGCGACGCAAATGGCTCGGCAACCCCTACGTCGACCAGAGTTTGGCGGTGCGCTAGCAGTGGTCCGGGCCAGGCCGCGCGGGGCGACACCGACACCTACTAGGCTGGCTGCCGAGCAGTTCAGGAGAACGACAGCGCAGTTCGAGCGACATTGAGGAGACACACGTGACGATCCGGGTAGGCGTGAACGGCTTCGGCCGTATCGGACGCAACTTCTTCCGCGCACTGGATGCCCAGAAGGCCGAGGGCAAGAACGCCGACATCGAGATCGTCGCGGTCAACGACCTCACCGACAACGCGACGTTGGCGCACCTGCTGAAGTTCGACTCCATCCTGGGCCGGCTGCCCTACGAGGTCAGCCTCGAAGGCGACGACACCATCGTCGTCGGCAGCACCAAGATCAAGGCGCTGGAGGTCAAGGAGGGGCCGGCCGCCCTGCCGTGGGGCGATCTCGGCGTGGACGTCGTCGTCGAATCGACCGGCATCTTCACCAAGGCCGACAAGGCCAAGGGGCACCTCGACGCCGGCGCCAAGAAGGTCATCATCTCCGCGCCGGCCACCGACGAGGACATCACGATCGTGCTCGGCGTCAACGACGACAAGTACGACGGCAGCCAGAACATCATCTCCAACGCCTCCTGCACCACCAACTGCCTGGGCCCGCTGGCCAAGGTGCTGCACGACGAGTTCGGCATCGTCAAAGGGCTGATGACCACGGTGCACGCCTACACCCAGGATCAGAACCTGCAGGACGGCCCGCACAAGGATCTGCGCCGTGCCCGTGCCGCCGCGCTGAACATCGTGCCCACCTCCACCGGTGCAGCCAAGGCCATCGGCCTGGTGATGCCCGACCTGAAGGGCAAGCTCGACGGTTACGCGCTGCGCGTGCCGATCCCCACCGGATCCTGCACCGACCTGACCGCGGAGCTGGCCAAGTCGGCCACCGCCGACGAGATCAACGCCGCGATGAAGGCGGCGGCCGACGGACCGCTCAAGGGCATCTTGAAGTACTACGACGCGCCGATCGTCTCCAGCGACATCGTCACCGATCCGCACAGCTCGATCTTCGATTCGGGCCTGACCAAGGTGATCGACAACCAGGCCAAGGTGGTGTCCTGGTACGACAACGAGTGGGGTTACTCCAACCGCCTCGTCGACCTGGTCGGCCTCGTCGGCAAGTCGCTGTAGCCCCCGATGGCTGTCAAGACGCTCTCCGATCTTCTGGCAGAGGGTGTTTCGGGCCGGGGCGTGTTGGTGCGCTCCGACTTCAACGTCCCGCTGAACGACGACCGACAGATCACCGATCCGGGCCGGATCATCGCCTCGTTGCCGACCCTGAAGGCGTTGAGTGACGCCGGCGCCAAGCTCGTCGTCACCGCGCACCTGGGCCGGCCGAAGGGCGAGCCTGATCCGAAGTTCTCGCTGGCTCCGGTTGCCAGGGACCTGGGGGAGCGGTTGGGCCGCCACGTTCAGCTCGCCGGTGACGTGGTCGGCAGCGACGCGCTGGCCCGCGCCGAGGGATTGACCGACGGCGACATTCTGTTGCTGGAGAACATCCGTTTCGATCCGCGCGAAACCAGCAAGGACGACGCCGAGCGGGAATCGCTGGCCAGGGCCCTCGTCGAGCTCGTCGGCGACGACGGCGCCTTCGTCAGCGACGGCTTCGGCGTCGTGCACCGCAAGCAGGCGTCGGTGTTCGATGTCGCCAAGCTGCTGCCGCACTACGCCGGGACGCTGGTCGCGGCCGAGGTCAAGGTGCTCGAGCAGCTGACCGAGTCCACCGAACGGCCCTACGCGGTGGTGCTCGGCGGCTCCAAGGTCTCCGACAAGCTCGCCGTGATCGAAAACCTGGCCACCAAGGCCGACAGCCTCATCATCGGCGGCGGTATGTGCTTCACCTTCCTTGCCGCGCAGGGTCTTTCGGTTGGATCGTCGTTGCTCGAAGAGGGCATGGTCGACACCTGCCGCAAGTTGTTGGACACCTACGCCGACGTGTTGCATCTGCCGGTGGACATCGTCGTCGCGGAGAAGTTCGCCGCCGACTCGCC
>CAXEZH010000021.1:0-23002 GCA_964000695.1 uncultured Mycolicibacterium sp.
ACCGAGACCCCCCTCATCTCGACGCGGCCGCCGTCGCAGTCCTCGCAACCCAGCGTCGGCAGTTCGCGGCCCTCCTCGTTGGCGACGACGAGGCCGTGCAGGCGGATGATGGCCGCGCGGTAGCCGGCGAAGTTGTCGTAGGCGTTGCGGAAGAACGACAGCCCCGACAGGATCTCGCGGAACGCGCTCGCGGTCTGCGAGAGCTGCCCCAAGGTGATCTCTCCGCTGTAGAAGCGGGGGAACTGCACGATGTAGGGGATGAGTTCCTGGGCCTGGGTGATGCCGAGGTTCCAGCCGAGGAATTTGGCCATCCGGTTGACGTAGCGCTTGTAGTTGTCGACGATCGGCGCGAAGCGGCGGCGTAACCCGGTGCGTTCGGCGAGCTCGCCTCGGTAGAAGGCCACCGCCTCGGCGGCATCCCGCAGCCGCACCAAGGCATACCGGAACGCGGCGTTGAACTTCTCGTTGAGGAATGCCAGCGTGATGATGGGCCGGCCGATCCAGAACGCCACCGCGGTGGCGAACACGATGTAGACGATGCCGATCACGAACATCGCCCGGGGCAACTCGACGCCGACCAGCGGCAAGGTCACCGGACCCGACAGGTTCCACAGGATCGTGGTGAACGAGATCATCGCCGCGATCGAGGAGACCGCACCGAACAGCAGCGTGGACTGGGACGTGTTGTTCGGGGTGTTGGGCAGCGCACCGACACCGGTGGTGAAGATGTCGATGTCCATCTGGATGCGCTGATCCGGGTTGTCGATGGTGTCGTCGATGAAGCGGGCGCGGTAGTAGGCCTTACCGTCGAGCCAGTCGCCGGTGAGCTGGTCGGTCAGCCAGGTCCGCCACCGCAGCATGAACCGCTGGGTGGCGATCAGGTCGAGCATGATGAGGGCGACGTTGAGCACGGCGAGCACGGCGAAAACCGTCATCGAGAGCCAGAATCCGTCGGCACCCGATTCCCTGACCGCCTCGTTGTCGGAGCCCAGGCCGGCGGCGATGACCTGGAAGCTGGTCATCATGTCGTTGCCCTGGAAGCTGAACAGCACCGACAGCCGCACGCTGGTGATGACCATCAGCAGCAGGCCGGCCAGCCACAGCCAGACCACCACACTGTCCGGGCCGGTGAAGTAGCCGCGGGTGACCCGCCAGAACTGCCGACCCCAGGTGGTGAAACGGACGATCAGAACCAGGATGACGAAGGTGGCGACCGCGGCGATCGCCCACCCCTTGGCGATCCACAGAAGCGAGGTCCACAGCTCGCTGCCCCAGTCCAGTGTCGGGGTGAACATTTCCACCCGGGCAAAGTACCGTGACAATCTGTATTCGGCGTGACGGAGCCGGTCACGGCGATGCAGCGAGTCGGGTCAGCCGCCATTTCCCGTCGCCGAGCAGCTCCAGCCGTCTTTCGTGAAAGCCGTGCACGGTCGCGCGGTGGCTGACGGTGACGACGGCCGCGTCGGGCACTGCGGCGCGCAGGCGTTCGTAGAGAACCGACTCCAGCTTCTCGTCCATCGCCGAGGTCGACTCGTCGAGGAAGACCGCTTTCGGCTTGGCCAGCAGGATGCGCGCGAAGGCGATGCGCTGCTGCTCGCCGACCGAGAGCATCGTGGCCCATTCGGCGACCTCGTTGAGCCGCAGCACCAGTGCAGGCAGATCGACGTCGATGAGGGCCCGCTGGATCGCGCGGTCGTCGTCGCCGCCTCGGCGGGGGTAGGTCACGACCGAGCGCAGATCGCCCAACGGCAGATACGGCAGCTGGGGCACGAACATCACCGCGTCGCTGCCGGCCGGCAGCGCCACCCGCCCGGATGCGTACGGCCACAGGCCGGCCAGACTCTGCAGCAGCACCGATTTGCCGATCCCGGACGGCCCGCAGATGACCAGGCCCTCGCCGGGCGACACCTGCAGATCCAGGGCGTCCAGCAGCACCGTGCCGTCGGGCCGGCGCACTTCGACGCCGTCGACCGCGATGGCATCATCGGCGGATTCGACACTGTCGACGCCGCGGAACGTCGCCGCGAGGACATTCTGGTCGACCAGCCCGTCGAGCCGGATGATGGCCGCCCGATAGCTGGCGAACTGGTCGTAGGCGTTGCGGAAGAACGACAGCGAGTCGTGGATCGCGGCGAACGCGTTGGACGACTGCCACACATCGCCGAATGTCAGCCGCCCGGCGAACAGCCCCTGCGCCTGCACCAGCCACGGCAGCGGGTTGATCGCCTGGCTCATCGACACGTTCCAGCCGAAGAACAGCATCATGCGGTTCAGCCAGTGCCGGTAGTTGTCCATCACGGCGTCCAGGCGACCCTTCGACAGCGTGCCTTCGGCGCGCTCGCCGCGGTAGAGACCGATCGCGGCAGCCGCCTCCCGCACCCGGACCAGCCCGTAGCGGAAGCTGGCATTGCGCAGTTCGTTGACGAAGCTCAGCCGGATCAGCGGCCGCCCGATGGCGAAGGCGACGATGGTGGCGATCGTGACGTAGACCAGCACGATCCAGAACAGCGCACGCGGCAGTGTCAGGCCGCCGATCGTCAGGGACTCCGACAGCCGCCACAGGATCTGGCCGAACGAGAGCACCGACAGCACCGCCTCCACCGCGCCGAAGAGCAGCGTGTGCCCCGAGTGGTACATCGGGTTGTTGGTGAATCCGCCGACGCCGGTGGTGAAGATGTCGACATCCTGCTGGATCCGTTGTTCGGGGTTGTCGATCTGGCGGCCGGCGAACTGCGACCGGTAGTAGGCGCGATCACGCAGCCAACCGTCGATGAAGCGACGGCTCAGCCACACCCGCCAGCGCATGATGAACCGCTGCGTGACGTACAGGTCGGCCAGCAGCCTGACGATGTAGCAGAGGGCGAGCACGGCGAAGACCACCATCGTCGCCCAGAAGCCGGCGATACCGCTGTCGCGGCCCGCCCCCGAGGCGCCCCCCTGAAACGCCACCTGCAGCGCCGTGAACAGGTCGTTGACGTAGTAGGTCAGCAGCACGTTGATCCGCACCGAGATCACCGTCGACAGCAGCAGGAACCCGAACAGCAACCAGACCGGGACACTGCCGCGGCCGGTGAAGTAGTCACCGCTGACCCGCCAGAACTGCCGCCCCCACACCGTGAAACGGGCGAGCGCTGCCAACACCAGCAGCAGGCAGATCAGGGTCAGTACGAAGGTGGTGGCGACCCACTGCGCCGAGTGCAGCCACTCCCGGCTCCAGTCGAGGGTGGGCTCGAACGTCCCGGCGTTCTCGGTGTCCACAGCCGTGCCACCTCCCCTCCGCCGCGGTCTCGCCTGCGGCGAAGCTACCCCAGCCGACGCTGGACGGCGGTCAGGAAGTCGACGAACGCCGGGGGCGGCGTGAGCGTGCGCAGAATCGGGATGGTGCCCGGCGTGTCGGGGGAGACACGCACGCTCGGCGCCGGTGAGCAGACGCGTACCGTGATCGTGTGGCTCGCACCTCATCGAAGTCGGAATCCAAACCGGCCCAGAAATCAGCTCAGAAGGCGCAGGGACGATTGTCCGGCCGATTTTGGAAGATGCTCGGCGCCAGCACCGAAAAGGACCACGACCGGTCCATGGACAAGGTGCGCGCCGCCGAGGAGTTCGCCGCCAAGGCCGCCGACCTCGACGACGAGCAGATGCGCAAAGCGACCACGCTGCTGCAGCTCGAGGACCTGGCCGATGCGCAGGACATCCCGCAGTTCCTCGCGATTGCCCGCGAGGCCGCCGAGCGCGCCACCGGCCTGCGCCCGTTCGACGTCCAGCTACTCGGCGCGCTGAGGATGCTCGCCGGTGACGTCGTCGAGATGGCCACCGGTGAAGGCAAGACGTTGTCGGGGGCCATCGCGGCAGCCGGCTATGCGTTGTCCGGTCGCAACGTGCACGTCATCACGATCAACGACTACCTGGCCCGCCGTGACGCCGAGTGGATGGCGCCGCTGATCGAGGCGCTGGGCCTGACGGTCGGCTGGATCACCGCGGAGTCGACCGCCCAGGAGCGTCGCACCGCCTACCAGCGCGACATCACCTACGCCTCGGTCAACGAGGTCGGCTTCGACGTCCTGCGCGACCAACTGGTCACCGATGTGGCCGATCTGGTGTCGCCGAACCCCGACGTCGCGCTCATCGACGAAGCGGACTCCGTGCTCGTCGACGAGGCCCTCGTCCCGCTGGTGCTCGCCGGCACCAGCCACCGCGAGACGCCGCGGGTCGAGCTCATCCGCATGGTCGGTGACCTCGAGGAGGGCCGGGACTTCGCCAGCGATGCCGACAGCCGCAACGTGCACCTGACCGATGCCGGTGCGCGCAAGCTGGAAGCGGCGCTCGGTGGCATCGATCTGTACTCCGAGGAGCACGTCGGCACGACGCTGACCGAGATCAACGTCGCCCTGCACGCCCACGTGCTGCTGCAGCGCGACGTGCACTACATCGTCCGGGACGACGCGGTCCACCTGATCAACGCCTCGCGCGGTCGCATCGCGACCCTGCAGCGCTGGCCGGACGGGTTGCAGGCCGCGGTGGAGGCCAAGGAGGGGATCGAGACCACCGAGACCGGTGAGGTGCTCGACACCATCACCGTGCAGGCACTGATCAACCGGTATCCGCGGGTGTGCGGCATGACCGGCACCGCGCTGGCCGCCGGCGAACAGTTGCGCCAGTTCTACAAGCTCGGGGTGTCGCCGATCCCGCCGAACAAGCCCAACATCCGCGAGGACGAACCCGACCGGGTGTATGTCTCGATCGCCGCGAAGACCGCCGCGCTGATCGAACACATCGCCGAGGTGCACGAGACGCGCCAGCCGGTGCTGGTCGGTACGCGTGACGTCGCCGAGTCCGAGGAACTGCACGAGCGCCTGGTGAAGGCCGGCATCCCGGCGGTCGTGCTCAACGCCAAGAACGACGCCGAAGAGGCCGCCGTCATCGCCGAGGCCGGCGCGCTGGGTGCGGTCACGGTGTCGACGCAGATGGCCGGTCGCGGCACCGACATCCGTCTGGGTGGGTCTGCCGAGCAGGACCACGATCGGGTCGCCGAATTGGGCGGCCTGCACGTGATCGGCACCGGACGTCACCACACCGAACGGCTCGACAACCAGCTGCGCGGTCGTGCCGGGCGCCAGGGCGACCCCGGCTCGACGGTGTTCTTCTCCAGCTGGGAGGACGACGTCGTGGTCTCCCACCTGGAGCCCAACAAGTTGCCGCTGGACTGCGACGAGGACGGTCGCGTCGTGCACCCGAAGGCGGCCAGCCTGCTCGAACACGCCCAGCGCATCGCCGAGGGCCGGCTGCTCGACGTGCACGCCAACACCTGGCGCTACAACCAGCTGATCGCCCAGCAGCGCGCCATCCTGGTCGAACGCCGGGACACCCTGCTGCGCACCACGACCGCGCGCGACGAGCTCGCCGAGCTGTCGCCGGACCGCTACGCCGAACTGTGCGAGCAGCTCGGCCCCGACGCCGAGGAGAAGCTGGCCACGATCTGCCGGCTGATCATGCTCTACCACCTGGACCGCGGCTGGGCCGACCATCTGGACTTCCTCGCCGACATCCGGGAGAGCATCCACCTGCGCGCGCTCGGCCGGCAGAATCCGCTCGACGAGTTCCACCGGCTGGCCGTCGACGCGTTCGCCTCGTTGGCCGCTGACGCCATCGAGGCGGCTCAGCAGACGTTCGACACGGCGCCCTCGATCGAGGACGAGCCCGGCGTGGACCTGTCCAAGCTGGCCCGGCCGACCTCGACGTGGACGTACATGGTGCACGACAATCCGCTCTCCGACGAGTCGATGTCCGCGCTGAGCCTGCCCGGGGTGTTCCGCTAGGTTCTAGACATGGCCGAGGCGCCGAGCGACAGCGCTGGGACCGGGAACGTGACACCACCAGACCGGGTGCTCACGGTGCCCAACGCACTGTCGGTGATCCGGCTGGTGCTTGTCCCGGTGTTCCTCTACCTGCTCCTGGTTTCCGGCGCGCTGGGCTGGGCGGTCGCGATCCTGATGTTCAGTGGTTTCTCCGACTGGGCCGACGGCAAGATCGCGCGCCTGTTCGACAACCAGTCCTCGCGGCTGGGGGAGTTGCTCGACCCTGCCGTGGACCGCATCTACATGGTCGTGGTCCCGGTCGCGATGGCGGTGGCCGGCGCTCTGCCGTGGTGGATCGTCGCCGCGCTGCTCGGCCGCGACGCGGTGCTCGCCGCGACACTGCCGGTTCTCCGCCGCCGCGGCCTGACCGCACTGCCGGTCACCTACCTCGGTAAGGCCGCCACGTTCGCCCTGATGTCGGGGTTACCGCTGGTGCTGCTCGGCCAGTACGACGCGCTGTGGGCGCGGGTGGTGCTGGCCTGCGGCTGGGGCTTCCTGATCTGGGGCCTGGCGATGTACCTGTGGTCGGGCGTGCTGTACCTGGCCCAGGTCGCTCTGGTCGCGCGCTCGATGCCGGTGAGAGCGCACCCGACATGAGCCTGCTGGGGGGATTCGACTCGGGACGAAACGAGCATCGGGCGGGGGCACCGACGTTGATCCCGGTGCCGTCGCTGCTCCGGTCGCTGCTGTCCGAACACCTCGACCCCGGCTACGCGGCCGCCGCGCGCGACGGACGGCCGCGGCGACGCGGCGCCGAGTGGGCCTGGCAGTCGCTGGCCGCCGTGATGATCGCGACCGTTTTCGTGCTGGCCTGGTCCCAGGCCCGCGCCACCGCCCCCGGCGTCGTGGAGTCACGTCAGGTGCTGGCCGGCAGCGTGACCGCGACCCAGGCGACGACCGACGAACTGACCGAGCAACGTGACACGCTGGCAGCAGAGGTCAACGCCGAGCGCCGCAGCCGACTGGAGGGCGACGCGATCGGCCGCCGCCTGCTCGCCGAACTGGACCAGGCGAACTTCGCCGCGGCGGCGACACCGGTGATCGGTCCGGGCCTGACCGTCACGGTCACGGACCCCGGCATGACCCCCGACCTGACCGACGTATCCAAGCAGCGGGTCGAGGGAAGCCGGCAGGTGATCCTCGACCGCGACCTGCAGTTGGTGGTCAACTCGCTGTGGGTGGCCGGGGCCGAGGCCGTCTCGGTGGGTGGAGTCCGCATCGGACCCAACGTGACCATCCGGCAGGCCGGCGGCGGGATCCTCGTCGACAACAAGCCGATCTCCAGCCCCTATGTCATCCTCGCGGTGGGACCGCCGCACGCGATGCAGGAGTCGTTCGACCGCAGCACCGGCCTGCAACGGCTGCGGCTGCTGGAGACCTCGTACGGGGTGGGCGTCACCGTGGCCGGCGGCGACGGTCTGGCGTTGCCCGCCGGGTCGGTACGGGACGTCAACTTCGCCAAACAGATTGGGCCCAATTGATCGGAATCGTCGCCCTCGTCATCGGCATCGTGATCGGCGTGGTGCTGCAGCCCAGCGTGCCCGACGTGGTTCAGCCCTACCTGCCGATCGCCGTCGTGGCAGCGCTCGACGCGGTGTTCGGCGGGTTGCGCGCCTATCTGGAACACATCTTCGACGCCAAGGTGTTCGTGGTGTCGTTCGTGTTCAACGTCCTCGTCGCTGCCGTGATCGTCTACGTCGGCGACCAGCTCGGTGTCGGAACACAGCTGTCCACCGCAATCATCGTGGTGCTGGGCATCCGCATCTTCGGCAACGCCGCGGCGCTGCGACGCAGATTGTTCGGCGCATGAGCGGCGATCACGAACGCAGCCGCCACGAAGGCCGTCACGAAGGTCGCCACGAGCTGCCGCGTGATCCAGCGGCGAGCAGCCGGCAGACCCCCGGCGGCGGTCCCCGCGGACGGTCCTCGATGGTGTTCGGCGTGTTGGCCGTGCTGCTGTGCCTGCTGCTCGGAGTTGCGATCGCCACGCAGGTCCGCCAGACCGACTCCGGCGACGCACTGGACACCGCGCGCCCCGCCGACCTACTGGTTCTGCTGGACTCCCTGCAGCAGCGCGAGGCGGCGTTGAACACCGAAGTCGCGGAACTGCAACGGACTCTCGACGAGTTACAGGCCTCCGGCAGCAGCGATCAGGCGGCCATCGAGAATGCGCGGGCGCGGTTGGCCGCCCTGTCGATCCTCATCGGCACGGTCCCGGCGACCGGTCCCGGTGTGACACTGACCATCGAGGATCCGGCGCGCGGCGTCGCGCCCGAGACGATGCTCGACGTCATCAACGAACTGCGCGCCGCCGGCGCGGAGGCGTTGGAGATCCGCGGCGGCGGCCGGGCCGGCAGCGACAACGCCGTCAGAGTCGGTGTGGACACCTGGGTGGTGGGCCAGCCCGGCGCTCTGGTCGTCGACAGGGAGACCCTCACCGCGCCGTACACGGTGCTCGCGATCGGCGACCCGCCCACACTCGCCGCGGCGATGAACATCCCGGGCGGCGCGACCGACAGCATCGAACGTGTCGGAGGGACCATGGTGATAGAACAGTCCGACCGGGTCGACGTCACCGCCTTGCGGCAACCGAAACCACGCCAATACGCTCAGCCCGTCAAGTGAGCACCCCCAGCACCACGTCCACCGATCAGCTGAGAAACCGAGGAGCGCTGTGAGCCAGATTCCCGCCGAGTTGTCCTACACCGCCGAACACGAATGGGTGCGCAAGACCGGTGACGACACGGTGCGGGTCGGTATCACCGATTTCGCTCAGTCCGCCCTCGGCGACGTGGTGTTCGTCCAGTTGCCCGACGTAGGAGCCGAGCTGACGTCCGGGGATTCGTTCGGCGAAGTGGAGTCGACGAAGTCGGTGTCGGATCTCTACGCGCCGATCACTGCGAAAGTCATTGCGGTCAACGGTGATCTGGAGGGCAATCCCGGACTGGTCAACTCCGATCCCTACGGCGAGGGCTGGTTGGTCGAGCTGCAGGCCGACGCCGCCGACCTGGCGGCCGCTCTCGGCGATCTGCTCGACGCCGACGGCTACCGCGACCACGCCACCGATTGAGTTGTTGTTAGGGTTCTGCAGACCGACAGCAACGAGCCGATCCGGCGGTGGTGCGCACAACGCGGCCTGCAGCACGGTACGGTCGACATCAGCGGCGCGACCCCCGGAAACTGGCCGGGTCGCGCTACGGCAGCCAGTGAGGAGCAATGGGTGACGGAGAAGGACTTCAACTCTGGGGCTGACTCTGAGGAAGTCACCGTGGAAACGACATCGGTCTTCCGCGCCGACTTCCTCAACGAGCTGGACGCCCCGCCCGCCGCGAGCGGAGAAAGCGCGGTGTCCGGGGTCGAGGGTCTGCCGGTCGGGTCGGCTTTGCTCGTCGTCAAGCGCGGGCCCAACGCCGGGTCCCGCTTCCTGCTCGATCAGCCGACTACGTCGGCCGGTCGGCACCCTGACAGCGACATCTTTCTCGACGATGTCACCGTGAGCCGTCGCCACGCCGAGTTCCGGCTCGAGAACAGCGAGTTCCAGGTGGTCGACGTGGGCAGCCTCAACGGCACCTATGTGAACCGGGAGCCGGTCGATTCCGCTGTGCTCGCCAACGGCGACGAGGTGCAGATCGGCAAGTTCCGTCTGGTCTTTCTCACCGGACCGAAAGGTGAGGACAGCGGCGCCGCCGACTGACCCCGACCCACGACCGATCGACACCACCGAAGCTGCGCGAGCGAGCCGATGACGCAACCCGACACCCCTGCGTTGAACGGGATGTCCATCGGGGTTGTGCTCGATCTGCTGCGCGAAGAGTTCCCCGACGTCACGATCTCGAAGATCCGGTTCCTCGAAGCCGAGGGGTTGGTCACGCCCGAGCGGACCGCGTCGGGGTACCGCAGGTTCACCGCGTACGACTGCGCGCGACTGCGCTTCATCCTCACCGCACAGCGGGACCATTACCTGCCGTTGAAGGTGATCAAGGCCCAACTGGACGCGCAGCCCGACGGCGAACTGCCGCAGAGTGCGGTCGCTCCGTCCGGGTATCCGACGCCACGACTGGTGCCGGTGACGGGGGAGTCCGGGGTCGCGGCGGGGCGGGCCGCGGTGGCCCCGGCTCAGGTGCGGCTGACTCGGGAGGACCTGCTCGAGCGCTCCGGGGTCGATGACGAACTGCTCAACGCTCTGGTGCGGGCGGGGGTGATCACGCCGATGTTCAAAGGCGCCGGCACAGCTCTGTACGACGAGCACGCGGTGGTGATCGCGCAGTGCGCCCGCGCGCTGGCGGACTACGGCGTCGAACCACGGCACCTGCGGGCGTTCCGTTCGGCCGCCGACCGGCAGTCCGATCTGATCGCCCAGATCGCCGGGCCGGTGGTCAAGGGCGGCAAGGCCGGAGCGCGCGACCGCGCCGACGACCTGGCCCGCGAGGTGGCGGCGCTGGCGATCACGTTGCACACGTCATTGATCAAGTCGGCCGTGCGCGACGTTCTGGATCGCTGAGGACTAGACTCGCCGTGACGGGTTACCCGTCGGATTCGGCCGGCACCGGCCGGATGAGAAGTAGCAACACACCGGTGCGGAGGGCAGGCACAAATGGGCGAGGTCCGTGTGGTCGGCATTCGAGTTGAGCAGCCCCGCAACCAGCCCGTTCTGTTGCTGCGCGAGTCGAACGGCGACCGCTATCTGCCGATCTGGATCGGACAGTCCGAGGCCGCGGCCATCGCGCTGGAGCAGCAGGGGGTGGAGCCGCCCCGGCCGCTGACCCACGACCTGTTCCGCGATGTCATTACTGCGCTTGGACATTCGCTCAAAGAGGTGCGGATCGTCGACCTGCAGGAGGGCACGTTCTACGCCGACCTGATCTTCGACCGTGACATCAAGGTGTCGGCGCGGCCGTCGGATTCGGTCGCCATCGCGTTGCGCGTGGGGGTGCCGATCTACGTCGAGGAGGCGGTGCTCGCCGAGGCGGGCCTGTTGATTCCCGATGAGGCCGACGACGAGGCCGAGGGCGGTGTGCGCGAGGACGAGGTGGAGAAATTCAAGGAGTTTCTCGACAGCGTGTCGCCCGACGATTTCAAGGCCACCTGAGCGGTAGGCACACCGCAGAACACTTGGTCACGGATGCGTCTCGTCGCGGTCGACACGCGGGCGCGTTTCTTTTCGAAGTGAATCGGGCAGCCATACTTGGTGGCGACGGGCAGTCACGGAGGGCTCTCGGGCGTATGCTCGAACGAAGTTCGCAGAGCTGGGTAGACGTGCGCCCACGCAGGTCAACGACGCGGGTTCGATCGGTGAGAGGATTCGACAAGTGGGAGACACGCCACGCCAGGAGCAACTGGATCTGACCACCGGCTCCCCGCAGGCGGACACCCTTCCTCAGCCGGTCGGTGAACCGGTTCAGGCTGGTCTCTTCCCGGACGATTCGGTGCCCGACGAGTTGGTCGGCTATCGCGGCCCCAGCGCCTGTCAGATCGCCGGTATCACCTATCGACAGCTCGACTACTGGGCGCGTACCTCGCTGGTGGTGCCCTCGATCCGCGGAGCGGCAGGCTCCGGCAGCCAGCGGTTGTACTCCTTCAAGGACATCCTGGTCCTCAAGATCGTCAAGCGACTGCTCGACACCGGCATCTCACTGCACAACATCCGCGTCGCGGTCGACCATCTGCGTCAGCGCGGCGTGCAGGATCTGGCCAACATCACGTTGTTCTCGGACGGCACCACCGTCTACGAGTGCACCTCCGCCGAAGAGGTGGTCGACCTGCTGCAGGGCGGGCAGGGCGTGTTCGGCATCGCCGTGTCGGGCGCGATGCGGGAACTCACCGGCGCGATCGCCGACTTCCCCGGTGAGCGCGCCGACGGCGGGGAGTCGATCTCGACGCCGGAAGACGAGTTGGCGTCCCGTCGCAAGCACCGCGACCGCAAGATCGGCTGAGCCGATATATGTAGTGCGCGGCTGAGCCGAACAAAACGGCGCGCGGCTGAGCCGAGCGCCCGCTCTCGTCGCGCGGTGAGGTGACCTGCCGGTACACTCGACTGCGCATCGCCCTTGCGCGGGAGAGTTCCGTGGCAGCCGGCCACGGGCGCCGAAGGAGCAACACCTCTCCGTCAACCTCTCAGGCCCCCAGGACCGCACGAGGCCCCGATGCCTCTGGAAAGTGGTGCGCCCGCGACGTGGGCCTGCCCGCCCATGGGGAAAGGTCTCGGCCGACAAGACCGGCCGGCGCCGAATCTCTCAGGCAACCCGGTTCGGGCCGACGACAGAGGGGGAGGAGCCGGTTCGCCTGCGCTCCATGCGCCCGCGGCACTCGTCGGGAGATTTCTACCAGTGTCCGAACACCACGAAACCCGTTCAGAGCTCACATTCGTCGACCGTCACATCGGCCCGGACGCCGCCGCGGTCGATACGTTGTTGAGCACCATCGGAGTGTCCTCGCTCGACGAACTGGCCGCGAAGGCGCTTCCGGCCGGCATCCTGGACGCGCTCACCGCCGACGGCGTCGCCCCCGGCTTGGAGCATCTGCCCGCTGCAGCCAGTGAAGCCGAGGCATTGGCCGAGCTGCGCGCGCTGGCCGACGCCAACACCGTCGCGGTCTCGATGATCGGTCAGGGCTATTTCGACACCTTCACCCCGCCGGTGCTGCGGCGCAACATCCTGGAGAACCCGGCGTGGTACACCGCGTATACGCCCTACCAGCCCGAGATTAGTCAGGGGCGCCTGGAGGCACTGCTGAATTTCCAGACGATGGTCACCGACCTGACCGGGCTGGAGGTGGCGAACGCATCGATGCTCGACGAGGGCACCGCGGCCGCGGAGGCGATGACCCTGATGCACCGCGCGGTCCGCGGATCGGCGAACCGGCTCGCCGTCGACGTCGACGTGTACGCGCAGACCGCTGCGGTGTTGGCGACCCGCGCCGAACCGCTGGGTATCGAGATCGTGACCGCCGACCTGAGCGCCGGACTGCCCGACGGCGAGTTCTTCGGAGTGATCACCCAGCTACCCGGTGCCAGCGGTCGCCTGGTGGACTGGTCCGACCTCATCGCCGCCGCCCACGAACGCGGCGCGTTGGTCGCGGTCGGCACCGACCTGCTCGCGCTGACGCTGGTCACCCCGCCGGGTGAGATCGGCGCCGACGTCGCGTTCGGCACCACCCAACGTTTCGGCGTGCCAATGGGTTTCGGCGGCCCGCACGCCGGCTATCTGGCCGTGCACGCCAAGCACGCGCGTCAGCTGCCGGGCCGCCTGGTCGGGGTGTCCGTCGACGCCGACGGGTCACCGGCGTACCGGCTGGCGCTGCAGACCCGCGAACAGCACATCCGCCGCGACAAGGCCACCAGCAACATCTGCACCGCCCAGGTCCTGCTGGCCGTCATGGCCGCGATGTATGCCAGCTACCACGGCGCCGCCGGCCTGACGGCGATCGCCCGCCGGGTGCATGCCCACGCGGAGGCGGTGGCCGCTGGACTGTCCGGCGCCGGGATCGACGTCGTCCACGACGCGTTCTTCGACACGGTGCTGGCCCGTATTCCCGGCCGCGCCGAGGACGTGCAGGCCGCGGCCAAGCAGCGCGGTATCAACGTCTGGCGTCTCGACGCCGATCACGTGTCGGTGGCCTGCGACGAGATGACCACCGATGAGCATGTCGCCGCGGTGCTCGCGGCGTTCGGCGTCGAGGACCGCCCGCAGCGCTCTGATGATTCGGCGTCCGCCGGTATCGCCACGCGCACGTCGGCGTTCCTCACCCATCCGGCGTTCACCAGGTACCGCACCGAGACGGACATGATGCGCTATCTGCGCTCGCTGGCCGACAAGGACATCGCGCTGGACCGGAGCATGATCCCGTTGGGCTCCTGCACGATGAAGCTCAATGCCGCCGCGGAGATGGAAGCGATCACGTGGCCGGAGTTCGCCCGCCAGCACCCGTTCGCGCCCGCCTCGGACACGCCGGGCCTGCGCCGACTGATCGCCGATCTGCAGGACTGGCTGACGGGCATCACCGGCTATGACGAGGTGTCGCTGCAGCCCAACGCCGGGTCGCAGGGGGAGTATGCGGGCCTGCTGGCGATCCAGGCCTATCACGAGCAGCGTGGCGACACCGGCCGCGACGTGTGCCTGATCCCGTCGAGTGCGCACGGCACCAACGCCGCGTCGGCGGCGCTGGTCGGCATGAAGGTGGTCGTGGTGGCGTGCCGCTCCAACGGCGATGTCGACCTCGACGACCTGCGCGCCAAGGTCGACCAGTACGCCGACCGGCTCTCGGCGTTGATGATCACCTATCCGTCCACCCACGGGGTGTACGAGCAGGACGTCGCCGACATCTGCGCCGCCGTTCACGATGCCGGCGGACAGGTCTACGTCGACGGCGCCAACCTCAACGCGCTCGTCGGGCTGGCCCGTCCGGGCCGGTTCGGCGGTGACGTCAGCCACCTGAACCTGCACAAGACGTTCTGCATCCCGCACGGTGGCGGCGGACCCGGGGTGGGGCCGGTGGCGGTGCGCGCGCATCTGGCCCCGTTCCTGCCCGGGCACCCGCTGGCCGACGAGCTCGGTGACGCCCGCACGGTGTCGGCGGCGCCGTACGGCTCGGCGTCCATCCTGCCGATCACGTGGGCCTACATCCGGATGATGGGCGCGGCCGGTCTGCGCTCGGCGACGTTGGTAGCCATCGCGTCGGCCAACTACATCGCCCGCCGTCTCGACGAGTACTACCCGGTGCTCTACACCGGCGAGCACGGCATGGTGGCCCATGAGTGCATCCTCGACCTGCGCGGGATCACGAAGTCCACCGGCGTGACCGTCGACGATGTGGCCAAGCGGTTGGCCGACTACGGCTTCCATGCGCCCACGATGAGCTTCCCGGTCGCCGGAACGTTGATGGTGGAGCCGACCGAGAGCGAGTCGCTGGCCGAGGTGGATGCGTTCTGCGAGGCGATGATCGCGATCCGGGCCGAGATCGACAAGGTGGGGCAGGGGGAGTGGCCTGCCGACGACAACCCTCTCGTGGGCGCACCGCACACCGCGACATGCCTGCTGACCGCCGACTGGGACCATGCCTACACCCGCGAGCAGGCCGCCTACCCGCTCGGGCCGGCGTTCCGGCCGAAGGTGTGGCCGCCGGTGCGGCGGATCGACGGCGCCTACGGCGATCGCAATCTGGTGTGCTCGTGCCCGCCGGTGGAGGCCTTCGCATAGCCGGGACGATGAGCGGTACTCTCACCCGCATGACAGGAGGGGTTGCGGACATCACGCCGAAGTTGTTCATCTTCCCGCATGCCGGCGGTACCCCGCAGTTCTACGTACCGTTCGCGAAGTCGTTCACCACGGACATCAAGCGGACCGCGGTGCAGTACCCCCGGCAGGGTGGCAAGCAGGATTTCGGCTCGTTCACCAGCTTGCCTGCAGTGGCCGACCAGATCGGCACGATGGTTTCACCGGATCGAGAAGGCGGCGTCCCCGGGTCGCCTGTCTTCTTCTTCGGACACAGCATGGGCGGATTGTTGGCGTTCGAGGTCGCGCGCCGCTTCGAGGAGGCGGGGCGGCCGATCGCCGCGCTGTTCGTCTCCGCGGTCGCGGCACCCGGCCGGGTCGGCTACGACGACATCCCCGACACCGACGAGGGCCTGCTCGCCGCGGTCAGCACCCTCACCGGCGCGGACCCGGAATTCATGAAGAACCCGGAGTTCGCCGCTGCGATTCTGCCCACGCTGCGCGGCCTGAAGGCGATCGCCAACTACACCTGCCCGCCCGAGGTGACGCTGTCGTGTCCGATCCACGCGTTCTACGGTGACGACGACGAAATCGCCACCGAGGAGAAGGTTCTGCCGTGGGCGGAGCGGACCACCGGCGGCTTCACCGTCCGGGAGTTCAGCGGTCACCACTTCTACCTCACCGATCATCTGGATGAGTTGGTCCCCGACGTCGAGGAGAAGCTCTGGGCCCGCTGCCGCGCCTAGGCGTCGCGACGGCTGACCTGCTGAAGTGTGGTGTTCACCACATTCCGCTGCGGGCGAAGCTACCGGCCCGGCACGTCGCATCGAGCCCCACCGGCACATGATGGTGAGTCTGTCTAACTGCAGCGCAATGACGGCTCAGCGGCTGGTTCTTACCCGTGAGTCAGTTATAAACATGACGCCGTCGTGCAATATGAGCAAACCGTTGACGCGCACGTCAAAGCGGATATAGCACTGTGTTCAGCCCTCGCTGAGCCGTCCTCGCTCACCGGACGCGCACGGGGTCGAGCAACCGATAACCGCCTGCTCATGTGCAGCGTTTCCATTGCTGGCAAAACTGTGAAGATGCTGTAAGGATTTGGTCGCGGCCTCAGAGGGCTGCCGCGCCGGCGAAATCGGCCCCGAACAGCCCGCTTCCCTCTGGCAAGCTATTCGTGATGTAATTCTTCGTCAGCATTAGACGACATATCTGACGGCGCGGTGTTAGCCTTCCGGCGAGCGGGGGGATGCGCGGCCACGGGCTGCGAGTCGGTGTATTGCCTTCACGGCGATGAAGCCGGGGCGCAGAAGCAGAGTTGAAAGGACGTCGCCATGCCGTTGCTTGAGTCGACCATTCCTGGCCTATTGGCTGAACGCGCACGACTGCAGCCCGATGAGGTGGCCTACACCTTCATCGACTACGACGTGGATCCAGCCGGGTTCGCGGAGTCGCTGACGTGGTCTCAGGTCTACCAGAGGGCCCAGGTCGTCGCGGAGGAACTCCTGCGCCACGGCCGCAAGGGGGACCGGGCGGCGATCCTGGCTCCGCAGGGTCTGGAATACATCGTCGCGTTCTACGGCGCGATGACGGCCGGATTCATCGCGGTGCCGCTGCCGGTGCCGGCTCTCGGTCAGCTCGACGAGCGGGTCAACGGCGCGCTGCGCGACTGCCAGCCCGTCGCGGTGCTGACGACGTCGGCCGTCGTCAGCGACATTATGACCTACGTGGGTGGCTTCACCGGCGGTGCGACCCCGGCCGTCGTCGAGGTCGATGCCCTCGACTTCCACTCGCCGCGCACCGCCGAGATGAACATCGGCGACCTGCCCGAGATGGCCTACCTGCAGTACACCTCCGGCTCCACCCGGGCACCGGCCGGCGTGATCATGACCCACCGGAATGTGATCGCCAACGTCAAGCAGGTGTTCGACGACTACATGGAGCACCGCGACGGCATCCCGCCGCAGGACATCACGATGGTGTCGTGGCTGCCCTTCTATCACGACATGGGGCTGATCCAGGGTGTGTTCGCATCGCTGCTCACCCCGTCCGAGGACGGCGGCCTGCACGGCCGCCCGGCGATGCTGATGAGCCCGGTCGCGTTCCTGCAGAAGCCGGCCCGCTGGATCCAGCAGCTGGCCATCAACCCGCACGCCTGGTCGGCCGCACCCAACTTCGCCTTCGAGCTGTCGGTGCGCCGGACGTCCGACGCCGACCTCGAGGGCATGGATCTCGGAGGGGTCCTGGGCATCATCAGCGGTAGTGAGCGGATCCACTCGGCGACCATCCGGCGCTTCAACGAACGGTTCGCGAAGTTCAACATGCCCACCACCACGGTGCGGCCGTCCTACGGGCTGGCGGAGGCCACGCTGTACGTCATCTCCGCGCCGATGGGCCACACCCCGTCGACGGTGCGGTTCGACTACGAGAAACTCGCCGCCGGCCACGCCGAGCGGTGCGGCGCCGAGGGTGGCTCCGAGCTGGTCACCTACGGTGCCCCGCGCTCGTCGACGGTACGCATCGTCGATCCGGAGACCCGCACGGAGAATCCGGACGGCAAGGTCGGCGAGATCTGGGTGCACGGCGAGCAGGTCGCGATGGGTTACTGGCGCAACCCGCAGCAGACCGAGCGCACGTTCGGCGGCGAGATGGTCAATCCGTCGGAGGGCACCCCGGTCGGGCCGTGGCTGCGCACCGGTGACCTGGGCGTGATGTCCGAAGGCGAGATGTTCATCATCGGCCGCATCAAAGACCTGCTCATCGTCGACGGCCGCAATCATTATCCCGACGACATCGAGGCCACCATCCAGGAGATCACCGGTGGCCGGGTCGCCGCCATCTCCGTGCTCGACGAGACCAGCGAGCAGCTGGTCGCGATCGCCGAGCTGAAGAAGAAGGGCGCCTCGGAGGCCGACGCCCTCGACAAGCTGCGCGCGGTCAAGCGTGAGGTGGCTTCGGCGATCAAGCGCACGCACAGCGTGCGGGTCTCCGACCTCGTCTTCGTCGCCCCCGGCTCGATTCCGATCACCACCAGCGGAAAGATTCGGCGCTCGGCCTGTGTGGATCGCTACCGCCAGGACGAGTTCAGCCGTTTGGACGTCACTGCATGACAGCTGCTTTCGACGAGGATGCAATCCGGAACTGGTTGGTCGACTATCTCGTCACCAACATCGGTTGCAGCCCTGACGAAATCGATTTCGATGCCCCACTGAGCGATCTCGCCGTCGGCTCCAGCGACGCCGTGGTTCTCACCGGCGAGCTCTCCGAGCTGCTGGGCCGCACGGTCTCGCCGGTGGAGTTCTGGCAGTACCCGACGATCAACGCGCTGGCCGCGTTCCTCACCGGGGGCGAGGTCGAGTCGGTGGCCGAAGCCTCGCCGGCGAAGAGCGTCAACGCCGACGACGCGATCGCCGTGGTGGGCCTCGGGCTGCGCTACCCCGGCGACATCCACGGACCCGAGGCATTGTGGGAGTTCCTGACCGAGGGCCGTTCGGCGGTCGGTCAGGTGCCCCCGTGGCGGTGGGAGTGGTTCGACAACGGATCGCCGGAAGGCGGCGCCGCGCTGGCCGGCACCACCCGCTGGGGTTCGTTCCTGTCCGACATCGACCAGTTCGACGCCGAGTTCTTCGAGATCTCCCCGAGCGAGGCCGACAACATGGACCCCCAGCAGCGCATGCTGCTGGAGGTCACCCACGAGGCGCTCGAACATGCCGGGATCCGCCCCGAGGCATTGCGGCACACCCAGACGGGCGTGTTCACCGGAGCCTGCCTCAGCGAGTACGGCGTCATGGCGTCGATGGACCTCGCCCAGGTGGGCGCCTATTCGGGAACCGGCGGTGCGCTGAGCATCATCTCCAACCGGGTGTCCTACTACTTCGATCTGCGTGGCCCGTCGGTCACCGTCGACACCGCCTGCTCGTCGTCGTTGGTGGCCATCCACCTGGCCTGCCAGAGCCTGCGCACCGGCGACTCGGATCTCGCTCTGGCCGCCGGCGTCAACGTGCTGCTCTCACCGGCCGTCACCCGGAGTTTCGACCAGGTCGAGGCGATGTCGCCCACCGGCCGGTGTCACTCCTTCGACGCCCGCGCGGACGGATACGTGCGCGGTGAGGGCTGCGGCGTCGCCGTCCTCAAGCGCCTCGCCGATGCCGAACGCGACGGCGACCGGATCCTGGCCGTCGTCCGCGGCTCCGCGGTCAACCAGGACGGCCGGTCCAACGGTCTGATGGCGCCCAATCCCGCTGCCCAGATGGCCGTGCTGCGCGCGGCGTGCTCGGCAGCCGGGGTCGAACCCCGCGAGATCGACTATGTCGAGGCGCACGGCACCGGCACCCTGCTGGGTGATCCGATCGAGGCCCGCGCGCTGGGCACCGTGCTCGGCCGCGGCCGGGCGGCGGACGCTCCGCTGCTGATCGGATCGATCAAGAGCAACCTGGGTCACACCGAGGCCGCCGCCGGAATCGCCGGTTTCGCCAAGACCGTGCTGGCGCTGCAGCACGGTCGCGTCCCCGCCAACCTCGACTACCAGTCGCCGAACCCGCACATTCCGTTCGACGAACTCCGTCTCGAGGTGGTCGCGGCGGACAGCGACCTCCCCGCGCGTAACCGTCCCCTGCTGGCGGGTGTCTCGTCGTTCGGGTTCGGCGGCACCAACGCCCACGTCGTTCTCGAACAGGCACCATCACCCGCCCCGGCGGCGGAACCCGGCGACACACCGGCGATCACGACGCTGGTGGTGTCGGGGAAATCGGCGCCCCGGATCGCGGCCACGGCCGCCGCGCTGGCCGACTGGATGTCCGGGCCCGGCCAGCAGGTACCGCTGAGCCAGGTGGCCCACACGCTGGCCCACCGGCGCGCGCAACACAACCGGTTCGCCACCGTCTCCGCGCGCGACCACGCCGGCGCTGTCGCCGGACTGCGCGCACTCGCCGACGGCCAGTCCGCTCCCGGCGTGGTGGAACCGCAGGACGGTCGCCAGGGGCACGGCACCGTGTTCGTCTACTCCGGCCAGGGCTCGCAGTGGCTGGGAATGGGCCGCCAGCTGATGGTCGAGGAGCCCGCCTTCGCCGCCGCGGTGGCCGAGATCGAACCCGCGTTCGTCGAGCAGGTCGGGTTCTCGCTGCAGCAGGTCATCGCCGAGGGGCAGCAGGTCACCGGCATCGAACGGATCCAACCGGTGCTCGTCGGCATGCAGCTGGCGCTGACCCAGCTGTGGCGCTCCCACGGCGTGCACCCCGATGCCGTCATCGGCCATTCGATGGGGGAGGTGGCCGCATCCGTGGTCGCCGGTGCCCTCTCGGTCGCCGACGGGCTCAAGGTCATCGCCACCCGGTCGCGACTGATGTCGCGGCTGTCGGGGCAGGGCGCGATGGCTCTGATCGAGCTCGATCCCGATGCCGCGACCGAGTTCATCGCCGACTATCCCGACATCACGCTGGCGGTGTACGCCTCACCACGCCAGACGGTGATCGCCGGGCCGCCCGACCAGGTCGACGCCGCGATCGCTGCGGTGTCGGCGCGTGACCGGCTGGCCCGCCGCATCGAGGTCGACGTGGCCTCCCACCATCCGACGATCGATCCGATCCTGCCTGAGCTGCGCGAGGCTCTGGCGGACCTGAAACCGGCCGTACCGACCATCCCGATCGTCATCACCACCCGCGAGCACAGCGGACCGGCCCCGACGTTCGACGCCGACTACTGGGTCGACAACCTGCGCAACCCGGTGCGCTTCCATCAGGCCGTCACCGCCGCCGGCGCCGAGCACGGCACCTTCATCGAGGTCAGCCCGCACCCGCTGTTGACCTACGGCATCGACGACACGCTGGGGACCAGCCAGCACCGAAGCGTGCCCACGCTGCTGCGCGACACCGACGAGACGCTGACGTTCCACACGCACCTCAACAGCGCTCGCAGCACGCGTCCCGCCGGACCCGAACAGACGGCGACCCCGCCGGTGACGCTGCCCGTGACGCCGTGGCACCACGCCAGCCACTGGGTGTCGGCGACGGCCGCCGAGCACCGGGGCGCCACGGCTCCGCGTCCCGGAACCCTGCTCGGTGAACGCACCGCGGTGGCGACCAGCCCGCCCACGCATCTGTGGCAGGCCAGGCTCGTCCGCGAAGCCAAGCCCTACCCGGGCTTTCACCGCATCCAGGGTGTCGAGGTCGTGCCGATGTCGGTGCTGCTGCGCACCTTGGCGGTGGCGGCGGCCGAATCGGGCGCGACGACGCTGTCCGAACTTCGATTCGAGCGTCCGGTCGTCATCGACCAGCCGCAGGTGATCCAGGTGGTCGTCAGCGGCGACTCGGTCACGATGTCGTCGGCGCCGTCGGCTCAGGCCGAGGCCAGCCGGTGGGTGCGCCACGCCACCGCCCGGCTGTCCCCGCAGCAGCCCGAGACCCCGGCCAACCCCGATTGGGCCGGGTCCGAGCAGGACTACGACCGCGCCACCGTGGACGAACTACAGGCCAAATGGGGTGTGGAAGGCCAGCCCTTCCCGTGGTCGATCGCATCCTGCCGGTCCGATGGCAACCAGGTGCGCGCCGAGGTCACCCTCGCCGACGCCGAGGCGAGCGGGCTGCCGGTGGCGATGCTCGACGCGGCGGTGCAGATCGCGCGCCTGGCCGACATCACCGACGAACGTCTGCTGGTACCCGCCGGAGTGCAGAGCATGTCGATGACCGGCGAGCTCACCGGCACCGACCTCTCGGTCACCGTGCTGCGACGCCCGGACGCCGGAGACGATCTGCTGATCGACGTGGCGGTGACCGACGGCAGCGCACGGCTGGACATCCGCGGTCTGCGCTATGTCGACGTGCAGGCCGGTGCCGCGCAGTCTGCCGCGCCGGTGGCGGACCCCCGCGACGTGGCCCACGCGTTGGACTGGCAGCCCTGGTCCGCGCCGGAGCGCACCGAACGCGGAGCCGGCCTCTCCGTGGCCGTGCTCGGTGCCCAGCGGGAAGAGCTCACCCGTGCGCTGACGGCGGCCGGCCACCAGGTCGTCGACGAGGGGGACGCCTCGTCGGTGATCTTTGTGCCCGCCACCGACACCGACGAGGACGACCTGGCGTGCGCGGCGCGGCTGACCGCGGAGGTCGCGGACATCGTGCGTCGGCTCGCCGCGCGGGAAGGCCGCGAGGAGCCTCGGCTGTGGATCGTCACCCGTGGCGTGCGCGAAACCGGCTCCCGCGACGCTGTGCGGCAGAGCTGCCTGTGGGGCGTCGCCGGCGTGATCGGGGCCGAGCAGCCGCAGCTGTGGGGCGGGCTGGTCGACCTCGCCGAGGACGGGCAGACCGGGGCCGCTGACATGCTGGCCGAGCTGCTGAGCACCCCGGCGAAGACCATTCTGTCGCTGCGCGACGGCCAGTTGTCCGAACAGGTGCTGGCGCCGCTGGCCGACGACGCCGCCCGCGAGCCGTATCGGGAGCCCCTGCGCTGCCGCGCGGACGCGGCGTATCTGATCACCGGTGGCATGGGTGCCCTCGGGTTGCTCACCGCGGGCTGGCTCGCCGACCGCGGCGCGCGCCGGGTGGTCCTGGCGGGCCGGACGCCGCTGCCGCCGCGCCGCGACTGGGACGCCGACTCGCTCGACGAGACCACGCGGCACAAGATCGAGGCGGTACGGGAGCTGGAGGCCCGCGGCGTCGCCGTCGAGATCGCGGTGCTGGACATCGGGTCGGCCTCTGCGCTCGAGACCTTCCTCATGCAGCGCGATGATGCGGGCGCGCCGCCGGTGCGCGGCGTCGTGCACGCGGCCGGCGTCACCGACAGCCAGCTGCTGACCGACCTGTCCGCCGACCGGGTGCAGTCCACGCTGTGGCCGAAAGTGGCCGGCGCGGCCGCCCTCGACGCGGTCTTCCCGCCGGGCAGCCTCGATTTCCTGCACTTCACCGCCTCCGCAGGCACCGTGTTCGGTGTGCCCGGTCAGGGCGCCTACGC
>CAXEZH010000022.1:0-27463 GCA_964000695.1 uncultured Mycolicibacterium sp.
CGGCGGCTTGGCCGGTCGGCCGCACGGACCAGCGGCGCCCCGCCGAACGCTTTCAGCAGGGTGCCGGCCGCGCGCACCCGGGCCTCGGAGAACTGCGCGGGCACCGGCAGGAGGTTGATGTTGCGAAGCAGGTCGCCGGTCGTGGTGTTGATCAGCGCGACGGCGTCGGCGCGCTCGGACACGCTGTCCGGGTGACGCTCGGCCCAGGAGGTGATCGCGATGCCGCCCATCGAGTGCCCGGCAACCACCGCGCGCTCACCGGGCTGCAGCGTGGCGGCCAGCACCGCGTCCAGGTCGGCGGCGAGGTGGTCGAGGCTGTAGCCGCCCCGCCGCGGCGGCACCCCGCTGCGTCCGTGACCACGATGGTCGAAAGCGATGACCCGATAATGCCGGGCCAGCTCGGAGATCTGGTGCGTCCACACTCGCAGGGCGCAGGTGATGCCGTGCGCCAACACGACCGGATAGCCGTCCTCGGGGCCGAAGACCTCGGTGTGCAGCCGCACGCCGTCGATCGATCGCACGTCGACAAACCGTCCGGGGGGAAGCCCGTCGGCGGCGAAACCACCGCCGCGCACCCGGGTGCCGCCTCGTGCCATGCGTATGCTCCTCGGTTCCAGCAACGTTGCCGTGCCCCGCGCCGCCGGTCTCGATGAGGCAAGCCGGTGCCGTCAGTGAGGCCGGCCGGTGGCGTCGGTGGACCAGACTGTACCGGCGGACACCGTCGCCGACGGTGAGCCACGGGGGCGTTAAATGGTCGAATGCGTGCGATACAGATAGCCCGGCTCGACGGACCGCAGGCCGCCCACGTCGTCGAGATCGACGAACCCGCCGGCGGTGACGATGTGGTGGTCGTCGATGTGCACGCCGCCGGGGTGGCCTACCCCGACGCCCTGCAGTCCCGCGGCCTCTACCAGTACAAGCCCGAGATGCCCTACATCCCTGGTGCCGAGATCGCCGGGGTGGTGCGCAGCGCCCCCGAGGAGACCCAGGTGCGCCCCGGCGACCGGGTCGCGGGGCTGACGATGCTGTGCGGCGCGATGGCCGAAGTCGTGGCCCTGCCGCCCGAGCGCCTGTTCAGGCTGCCGGACTCGGTGTCATTCGAGGCCGGCGCCGGGGTCCTGTTCAATGACCTGACGGTGCACTTCGCGCTGCGGACCCGGGGCCGCTTGAGCAACGGCGACACGGTGCTGGTGCACGGCGCCGCGGGTGGGATCGGCACGTCAACGCTGCGGCTGGCGCCGGCGTTCGGCGCGGCTCGCACCATTGCGGTGGTCAGCAGCGAGGAGAAGGCCGACGTCGCCCGGGCGGCGGGCGCCTCCGACGTCGTGCTGGCCGACGGGTTCAAGGACGCGGTCAAGGAGTTGACCGACGGGCGCGGGGTGGACATCGTGGTCGACCCGGTGGGCGGTGACCGTTTCACCGACTCGCTGCGTTCGCTGGCGCCGGGTGGACGCCTGCTGGTGGTCGGGTTCACCGGCGGGGACATCCCCACGGTGAAGGTGAACCGGCTGCTGTTGAACAACGTCGACGTGGTCGGCGTCGGGTGGGGCGCCTGGACCATGCGTCATCCCGGCTACCTGCAGCAGCAGTGGGCCGAACTGCTTCCCCTGCTGGCGTCCGGCCGGGTCAGCGCCCCGGAACCGGTGGTGTTCCCGCTCGAGGACGCCGCCGCGGCGATCGCCTCGCTGGAGGACCGGACGGCGAGGGGCAAGGTTGTCGTCTCGCTGCGCTGAGCGGATCGGCGGGCAGCGCCCGCAGAATGTCCGATTGGATGCAAGGGACTTTGCCGGCTGCGATGATGAGTGCCGTGCCCACCGCTAGCCTGCGCCTGGTCGAGGATCCCCAGGTTGCTGGATTCCTGGATGCGGTGACGGTCAGGCCCACCGCGCTGGTGATCGAGGGTGAGGCCGGCATCGGGAAGACCACCCTGTGGCTGTCGCTGCTGCGCCAGGCGCGTGCCCGCGGCTTCCGCGTGTTGACCGCGCGGGTCGGCCAGGCCGAAACGGTGATGGCGTTCGCCGCGCTGGCCGACCTGCTCAGCGAGGTGGACGCCGAGCACTTTGCGACCTTGCCCGCGCTGCAGCGCCTGGCCTTGGACCGGGTGCTGTTGCGCGCAGGCGCCGAAGGCCCCCCGACCGATCAGCGGGTGGTGGCCGCAGCCTTCGTCTCGGTGCTTGATCAGATGCACCAGTCCGACGACCGGACCCCGGTGCTGCTGGCGATCGACGACGCGCAGTGGCTGGACAGCTCCAGCCGCACCGCCGTCGAGTTCGCGGCGCGCCGGCTCAACGGCGCTTTCGGTGTGTTGATGACCGAGCGGTGCACCGCCGGGGACAGCCAGGTGGCACGGTGGCTGCAGCTCGACCGGCCCGACCGGCTGGGCCGGGGGGCGGTGCAGCCGATGGACACCCGGGAGTTGCACGCGGTGATCTCCGATCGCCTGGGCCGCACGTTCTCCCGACCGACGGTGTTGCGGATCGCCGAAACCTCCGGCGGCAACCCGTTTTTCGCCCTGGAACTCGCGCGTGCGCTGCAGGACGACCAGGCCGGCCCCGAGCAGCCGCTCCCCGCCACGCTCACCGATCTGGTCCGGCGACGCATTGCGGCGCTCGATGACGCCGAGCGCGCGCTGTTGCTGAGCGTGGCCTGCGTCGCCGAGCCGACGATCGAGTTGCTCGCGAAGGCCAATGACGTCGATGCCGACGAGCTGGCGCGCCGCGTGGAGCGCGCCGAGGCGGCCGGCATTCTCAGCCTCGATGGTCACCGGGTGCGGTTCACCCACCCGCTGTTGGCCAGCGGTGTCTACAGCGACGCAGGCCCGCCGGCGCGCCGCGCGATGCACCGCACGCTGGCCGCGCTGGAAACCCAGCCCGAGCTCAGAGCCCGTCATCTGGCGCTGGCGTCGGCGCACGGCGACGAGGAGATCCTCACGGCGCTCGACCAGGCTGCGGACTCCGCACGGTCGCGCGGAGCGCCGGCGGCGGCCGCTGAGCTCGTCGACCTGGCTCTGGGGCTCGGCGGAGACACGGTGCTGCGCCGAATGAAGTCGGCGGAGAACCACTTCCTGGCCGGCAACACCGCCAGGGCCGGGGCGCTGCTCGACGACGCCGCGACGATGGAACCGGGCATGCTGCGCGCCATGGCGACGAGCCTGCTGGCCACCGTGCGGATGTACGAGAACGAACACGCCGAGGCAGTCGAACTGCTGCGCAGCGCGCTCGACGACGCCGCGGGGATCCCGGCGCTCATGGTGCAGGTGCTGCTGCGACTGTCCTTCGCGTTGAACAGCATCGGCGAGCTCGACGATGCGCGCCGGCACGTCCGCGACGCGGTCAAGCTGGCCGAGGAGCTCGGGGTGCCGGCGATCACCAGCGCCGCGTTGGCCTGGTCGGTGCATGTGAACTTCCAGTGCGGCCGCGGCCTGGACGAGGACTCACTGGACCGGGCCATGCAGTCCTACGACAGCGCGCTGGATGTGCCGATCATCTTCCGGGCGCCGTTCGTCCACGCGTTGGCCCTCTCCTGGACCGGCCGGCTCGAGCAGGCGCACGACGAGTTGACCGCGGTCCGCAGCGTCTGCATCGAGCGCGGCGCCGAGAGCGACATGATGGCCATCGCAGGGTTTCTGGCGATCAATCACATCTGGCGTGGGCAGGTCGCTGAGGCCGCCGTCGAGGCGGCGGAGGCGGTGGAGCGGGCCGAGCAGCTCGGCGGCGACGATGTGCTGATCATCCCGATGACGGTGCGCGCGGCGGTGGCCGCCTACGCCGGACGGGAGGATGCGGCCCGCGCCGACGCCCGCTGGGTGTTGACCGCGATGAGGAATCGCAGCTCGTCGCACATCGCCGACTGGCCGGGCATGACCTTGTGCTTCCTCGAGGAGTCGCTGGGGAACCACCGCGAGGCACTCGACGCGCTGGACCCGGCCTTCCTGGCAGACCAGATGCCCTGCACCGAGCAGATGTATGCCTGGCACCTGCCCGACGTGATCGAGGCGATGGTGGGAGTTGGCCGCCTCGACGACGCCGAGACGCTCACCCGCGCGCTGGAACAGAACGGGGCGCGGTACAACCGTGCTTGGATGAAGTCGGTCGGGGCGCGGTGCCGGGCGATGCTGCTGGCGGCGCGCGGTGATGTGACCGCCGCCGAGGAGACCGCACACCGCGCGTTGGCCGAACACGAGTCGTTGCCGATGCCGTTCGAGCGGGCCAGGACGCAGCTGATCCTGGGCCAGCTGCAGCGAAGGCTGCGCCAGAAGAACACGGCGGCAACCAATCTGGCCGAAGCACGCCAGGTGTTCGAGCAGCTGGGCACGCCGTTGTGGGCACGCCGCGCCGAGGCCGAGCTGGCTCGCACCGTGGTGGCGCCGTCGGAGGATCTGAGCCGACTGACGCCGTCCGAGCAGCGGGTCGCCGAGATGGCGGCGTCAGGTGCGACCAACAAGGACATCGCCGCAGCGATGTTCATCAGCGCCAAGACGGTGGAGCACAACCTGACCAAGATCTACCGCAAGCTGCAGATCAGTTCGCGCGCGGAGCTGGGCAGGCGGATGGATCAGGGCGGCAACGACCCCGCTAGGTGATCCATTCCGGTTGCTGATCGACGTCGACGGCCGAGAAGTCCTTGTGCGGCAGACCCGCGATGGTGCCGCCGTCGACGACGAACTCGGAGCCGGTGGAGTAGCTCGAATCGTCACTGGCCAGGTACACCACCAGGTTGCTGACCTCGCGTGGCTGGGCGATGCGGCCCAGCGCGCTGGAGAAGATGTCCTCCGGAACCCAGTCGGCCATCGGCGTTTTCACCAGGCCGGGGTGCACCGAGTTGACCCGGATCCCGAACGAGCCCAGCTCCAGTGCGGTCGATTTGGTGAGCCCGCGCACGGCGAACTTGGTGGCGGTGTAGCCGTGACACGCCACGGTGCCGGCCATCCCTTCGATGGACGAGATGTTGATGATCGAGCCTCGGCCGGCGGCCTTCATGGCCGGTGTGACGGCTCGAATGCCGAGGAAGACACCGGTCAGGTTGATGTCGAGGATGCGCTGCCATTCCGACAGCGGGAAGTCCTCCACGGTGCCGATGTTGAGGATGCCCGCGTTGTTCACCAGGATGTCGATGCCGCCGAACTCGGCCAGGGCGACGGCCACCGCGCGTTCCCAATCGCCGGGGCTGGTGACGTCGAGGTGGACGTAGCGGGCTGCGTCGCCCAGGTCCTCGGCGACCCGTTCGCCTTCGGCGTCGAGGATGTCACCGCAGACCACGCGCGCGCCGTGGGCGACCATCTCGCGGGCATGCGAAGCCCCCATCCCTCGGGCGGCGCCGCTGACGAGAGCGACCTTGCCGGCCAGCCGTGCAGTCATCAATCCTCCTGTCGTGGCGGCCTGCTCGATGCGGCCGCGGGTGTGGCTCCGGTCACACCCTAGCGCCGCAGCGTCGCCGGAGGTCAGGCGCCCGAGGTGCGGTGACGGTCGAGGAAGGCCAGCACGGCATCGGCGAACAGGTCGTTGCGATCCCCCGCCACCATGTGTCCGGCACCTTCCACGTCGACGAACTCGACCTGCGGAAACCGGACCAGGAAGGCGTCGGCGCGATCTCGGCTGACGAGATCGCTGACCTGCCCGCGCACCAGAAGCATCGGCACCGCGTCGGCCAGGATCGCCGCCACGGCGGCGTGCAGGCGGTCGGTGTCCTCCACCTCGAGAGGCGGATGCGCCGCCGTGCCGTCGATGAACCGTGGATCCCAATGCCAATACCAGCGACCGCCCCGCCGGCGCAGGTTGTTTCGCAGGCCGTCGAGGTCGGTCGGCCGCGACCGGTGGGGGTTGAACTGGGCGATCATGTCGGCCACTTCGTCGAGCGACCCGAAACCGTCGACCATCTTGTCGGCCATGAACGCATGGATCCGTTCCGCGCCCGAGGGATCCATGTCGGGCACGATGTCGACCAGCACCACGGCCGAGGCGATTCCGCGGAAGAGTTCACCGGCCAACAGCATCGAGGTCAGCCCGCCGAGGGACGCGCCGACCAGGACGGGGTCCGGCGGCAACTGCTCGAGGATCTGCCGGACGTCGGCGGCGAAACTGGCCACCCGATAGTCGCCGTCGGCGGCCCAGTCCGACTCGCCATGTCCGCGCAGGTCGACGGTGACCGCCTGCCATCCGCGTTCGGCCACCGCGCCGGCCGCCCGTCCCCAGGACCGCCGGGTCTGGCCTCCCCCGTGCAGGAACACCACCGCCCGCGCGTCCGGGTCGCCGTGCCGGTCGGCGGCAATGCGCACACCCCCGTGTCCGCGGGTCGTGAACGGCACGTGCGGCGACGGTAGAGACGGTCGAGACGCCATCTCTGGATGGTATGAACCCGCCCGCGCCCGATGTCGGGTGGGCCATACTGCGACGCGTGAACGGACTTCGCGGCAAGGGTGTGCTCGTGACCGGCGCGGCCTCGGGTATCGGCGCCGCCACCGTGGCCCGGCTCACCGCCGAGGGCGCCGACGTCATCGGCGTCGATCTGGCCGGCGAGGCGCCGCCGGACCTCGGCGACGGACGCTACCGGCGCGGCGATGTCCTCGACGCCGCCACCGTCGAGGATGCGGTGCGCGCGGTGGTCGACGCCGCCGGTCGCCTCGACGCCGTGGTCCATTCGGCCGGGGTGGGCGGAGGCGGACCGGTGCACCTGTTGGGCGACGACGAATGGGACCGGGTCGTCGACATCAACCTGAAGGGCACATTCGTGGTGATGCGGGCGGCCCTCGCGCAGATGGTGAACCAGAGCAGGGTCGACGGCGAGCGTGGCTCGATCGTCACGCTGTCCAGCGTCGAGGGACTCGAGGGCACTGCCGGCGGCAGCGCCTACAACGCGTCCAAGGGCGGCGTCGTGTTGCTGACGAAGAACGCCGCGATCGACTACGGCCCCAGCGGAATCCGGGTCAACGCGATCTGCCCCGGCTTCATCGAGACGCCGCTGTTCGATTCGGTGATGGGCCTGCCCGGGATGGACGGGCCACGCAATGGCCTACGACACGAACACAAGCTGCGCCGGTTCGGCCGACCCGAGGAGGTCGCCGCGGTAGCGGCATTCCTGGTGTCGGGGGACGCGAGTTTCGTCAGCGGCCAGGCCATCGCGGTCGACGGCGGCTACACGGCCGGACGCGACCACCAGGTCACCGAACTCCTGGGGTTGGGCGAACAGTGATCACCACAGCACCGCGACAGCGGCCGCCGCGAACGTCAACACCCCGACGGCGGCGAACACTCCGCGCGGCACCGCCTCGCCGGTGCGCCGCTGCCTGGCGTTGCCCATGCCCAGTAGTCCACCGATGACCACCAGCATCACCAGCTTGACCCCGATCTTCGGATAGTTCAGGTCGACTCCGGCCGGCCACGGGGCCGCCAGCGCGAGTCCGGTGAGCAACGACGCGAGCAAGCCGTAGTCCATCACCCTGGTGGTACGGAATCTGCCCGCCGCGGCTTCGGCGACCCAGGCGCCGAAGGTGATCGCGAAACCGACGATGTGCAACAGGACAACTACAGACCGTAGTACCTCCATGGCGTGAGCGTACCGCAGCACAGTGGCACGAACGGCTCATGGCACTACTTCGGTCACAGCGCAGTCAGACGGGGAGCGGTCGTCGGGGTGGACCCCGGCCGGCGGGCGAGGTGAACCGCGCATCTGCACCCGAGTGGCCGAACGCGACGAAGTCGCACCCACCAGCAAACCCACTCGGGCGCACAGCCGGCGGTGTCGCCCGGATCACAGCGGCGGCGTCGGCCCGCCGCTCGAGGCACAGCTCAAGGGTGTCCTGTCGCCAAAATCACACCTACAAAGTTGATTTACGCAGAATTAACAAGGACGATCTTGACGTTCCTCTGTTGGGTGATCCCCGACATGGGGGCACCGAACAGCAAACACGTTTCCGCTATCCGGAAACCTTTACAGGAGTGAAAAGACATGTCCTTCGGTCAGTTTCGCGCAGACGTGAAGCGCGCCGTGAACCGGCGACGGCTCTACGCGCGGATCTACGCCCTACCGGAATCCACGGTTCGCGACGAGCTGCTGGCGATCGCACAGCGCCACGAGGACCTTCATCGCTGACGTAGCGATCCCGCATACCGAAGCCGGTGGCCCGCACGGGCTGCCGGCTTCACCGCTTTCCGGTGGCGCTGCGTCCGGTCCTCTTCAGTCAGCCAGTGCCGTCGCGCGTGCGGCACTGGCGGGTCCCGCCACGCGTCCGAAGAACCGGTCGACATCGGCCGCGGCGAAGCACGCCGTGCCCGGCGTCAACAGTTTCGCGGCCGACGCGGCGATGCCGTACCGCACCGCCTCGGTCAGCGACCATCCCCGGCTCAGCGCCACGGTGATGCCGGCGACCATCGCATCACCGGCGCCCACGCCGCTGACCACCTGCACCGGAAGCGCCGGGAACCGGTGACTGTCGTCGTCGGTCACCAGCAGCGCACCGTCCGGGCCCAGCGACACGACCACCGCGTGGGCGAGGCCGCGCTGGACGAGTTCGCGCGCGGCGGCCACCTGATCGCCTTCGGTCGACAACGCCCGCCCCATACACTCGCGTAGCTCGCGCACACTGGGCTTGAGCAGATACACCCCGGACGTGACGTGGCTGAGCCCGCCGCCGGAGGTGTCCAGGATCAACCGACAACCCGCGTCGGCACAGACGTCGGCGACACGCGCATAGAAGTCGGGGGCCACCCCGGGCGGCAGACTGCCACTGGCCACGATGTACTGCGCCGTGGCGGCCGTCGCGCGCAGCACATCCAGGCAACGCTTCTGCTCCTCGGCGGTCAGCCGGGGACCCGGCAGCACGAACCGGTACTGCTTGCCGGTGCTGCGCTCGTTGACCGTGAAACTCTCCCGCGTCGACCCGGCAACGGGTACCGGAATGTTGGGCACACCGGCCTCGTCGACCAGATCGATCAGGCGTGAGCCGGTCAACCCGCCCGCCGAGAACACCGCCGCCACCGACCCTCCCAGTGCGTACACGAAACGCGCGACGTTGACCCCGCCCCCACCCGCGTCGTAACGCTCGTCACCGCAACGGATCTTGCTGGTGTGACGCACCTCCTCGGCGTCGGCGGTGACGTCCAGAGCCGGATTCATCGTCAGCGTGACGATCGACGCGCGGACGGTCAGCGGAGACCGGCTCATGACACCTCGTTTCGCTTGCTCATGTCTGTCACAGGCCGGACGGATAAGTTTCGGGAGTTTCCCCGGCGATCCACACGCTGCCCGCTTCCAGCGGCTCCAGCGCCGTCGTCCGGTCCAGATGGATGAGCGCGTCGAACTGCTCGCCGGGACGAACGTGGTAGTAGTGGCTCTGTCGTTCGGTGTCGGGGAGGTAGATGACTCCGATCGCGCGGCCCAGTCGCACCACGTCGAGCGGTTCGGCGGCGGCGCGGCTGAGCATGGGCGAGATGAGGAACTCCGACCGCTCGACCTCGTGGAACAACTCCTCGACGCTGCCGTTGAGCGCGGGACGCACGACCTTGCGTTCGGCGATCCCGCCCCACCGGCTGGCGGCAGTCACCGTGCCCGTATAGGTCGTGAAGCCGATCAGCCGGACCGCCGAACCGTGTTGCTCGCGGGCGAGTTGACCCAGCGTGAGCTGGCCGTCGGCACCCACCTCCGTCGCTCGAGCGTCTCCGACGTGGGAGTTGTTCGCCCACACCACAATTCGCGCTGGTCGGCCATCCGGATGCCGGTCGAGGTGAGCCAGCAGCGCGTCGAGGGTCTGGGCCATATGGCGGTCACGCAGATTCCAGGACGTGACGCGGGTACCGAACATCGCGCGGTAATAGCCCTCGGCGTTGCGCACGGTCTGGGCGTTCTGCTGGGCGTAGAACAACTCGTCTTCGGCGAGCAGGCCGTCTCGGCGGGCATATTCCACGGCGTTGCGTTGCAGCTCGACCAACTGCTCGATCGCTTCTCGCTCGCAGGACAGGCCCGCACCGAACGCTGCGGCGTAGCCGTAGGCCTGACCGTCGTCGGCGCTGGTGTGATCGAAGCACGCGTAGCGCTGTCTGGCCCGCGCCGCCGCGACGGGGTCCATGGTGTCCAGATAGTCGATCACCTCACGCATCGACCGGTGCAGGCTGTAGAGGTCGAGTCCGTAGAAGCCCGTCTGGCGTCGGTCCTGCCCTCGCAGCCGGGAGTTGTGCGCGTGCAGCCAGTCCACGAAGTCGCGCACCACCGTGTTGCGCCACATCCATGCCGGGAAGCGCTCGAACCCGCGCAACGCCTCCTCGGGCGAGGTGTCGTGTCCGAGGCCCCGCACGTAGCGGTTGACCCGGTAGGCGTCCGGCCAGTCCGCCTCGGCGGCCACCGCACAGAAACCCTTCTCCTCGATCAACCACTTCGTGATCTCTGCGCGGGCTCGGTAGAACTCGGCGGTGCCATGTGAACTCTCGCCGATCAACACGACGCGCGCGTCAGCGATGATCTCCTCGAGCGCCTCGGCGGGCGGCACTCCGGCGGGCGCGTCGACGGCGCAACGTTCGACGACCTCGGCGGGGGTCTCGGCGATCCGGATCCTCGCGGTCGCCATGCCCACCGTCGGTGTGGCCAGCAGCTGACGCACCTCGTCGTCGCCGACCTGGGTGAAATCCCAGAACGACTCCCCCACCGCGAGGAACGGGGTGGGCATCGACGCACACACGACATCGTCGACCAGGCCGGCGAATTCGCGGCATGTCGACTCCGGCGCGGCGGGTACTGCCACGACGATCTCGGCGGGCGACATGTCGCGCAGCGCCTGGACCGCCGCGAACATGCTGGCGCCGGTGGCGAGCCCGTCGTCGACCAGGATCACCGTGCGGCCGGCCAACTCCAACGGTGCGCGCCCGCCGCGGTAAGCCGCTTCGCGACGCTGCAGTTCGCGGCCCTCGCGTTCGGCCGCCTCGCGCAACTGTTGGGGCGTGACACGCAAAGCCCGTACCACGTCGTCGTTGACGACGACCCGGCCGCCGCTGGCCAGCGCACCGACCGCGAACTCCTCATGCCCGGGCGCACCGAGTTTGCGCACGATGAAGGCGTCCAGCGGGGCGCCGAGTGACGCGGCCACCTCCCAGGCCACCGGCACGCCGCCGCGGGCCAGCCCGAGAACGATGACGCCCTCCCGCCCGCGGTAGGCGCCGAGCAGGCCGGCGAGCACCCGTCCTGCTTCCCGTCGATTCCGGTAGATCTGCCGTTTCGGGGTGTGGGATGCCCGTCTCGCTGTGGTCATCGAGGTACTCCGTTCACCGGTGGACGCGGCGCCTTGCTCTCCTCATCGCACTACACCGGGGCCGACGCCGGTAGGGACCGAGGTCCCTACCCGTGGCGGCACAGGTCAGACCGTGTTGGTCGCCCGATTCGGTTCCGAGCCGAACGCGAACCGCCTCCCGGTGACACTCAGCGGCTTGATCCGCACGAAATGCGGCTTGTCCGTCGACGTCCACGGCAGCAGCTGCGCGCGTTCGGCCTCGGCGATGTCCTCGTCGCTGCGCAGCGAGCGCGCCACACCCTTGACGATGACGCTCCAGCCGGTGACGACGGTGTGGTCGTCCACCTCGAACAGCACGTGGTTGTTGATCGCGGTACTGATCAGCTTGGTGCCCTCGGCAGTACGGAACAGGATGCTGCGGCCCTGCACGGCGAAGTTGACCGGGAAGATCTCGGGTTGCCCGTCGACACTGGTGACGAGTCGGCCCAGGCTCACTCCGGCCATGTGATTCCAGCATTCGGTCTCCGACATGATGGAGATCGGGTGAACGTCATCGGTCATGAGCTGACGATAACCCGCCGGCCACGTGACCCGATGTGGCACAAAGTCCTTTTCTGCGCGGTCACTTTCTGCGCGGTCACCTTCTGCACGGCGTCAGGGGTGTTGGCCCCCTCCGCTGAAGGCTACCGACGCGCCGGCGTTGAGCACCTGGGTCTCGCCGCGGCATTCCACGGTCACCGGTGCGGCGTCACCGGGCTCGGCACGCAGGGTGGCGCCGCGCCCGGCCACCCGCAGCCGCAGCCGGTGACCGCGGTAGCGGAAGGTGAACTCCAGCGGGCCAAGGGATTTGGGCCACAGCGGACCGACGACGATGCGGTCGGATCGGATCTCCAGGCCGGTGAAGCATCGCTGCAGCAGGTCGATGCTGCCGGCCATCGCAGCGAGGTGGATGCCTTCTGCCGTTGTGCCGCGCTGGATGTCGACGATGTCGGATGCCAGCGCCTGCGCGAAGTACTCCATGGCCTGATGGCGGTTGCCTCTGGCCATCACCCACGCGTGCACGACGTTGCTGAGTGTCGAGCCGTGCGAGGTTCGCTGGTGGTAGTAGTCGATGGTTTTCGGGATCTGCTCGGGGGTGAATCGATAACCCAGGCGATCGAACAGTTCGTAGAGTTCGTCGGCCGACAGCAGGTAGAACAGCATCAGCACATCGGCCTGTTTGGCCGCCCTGTACTTGTTGACGCTGTCGCCTTCCGCCTCCAGGATCCGGTCGAGCCGCTGCAGGTTGTCGTAGCGGGCGCGGTAGCCGTCCCAGTCGAGTTCCTCGAGGTCGGCATAGCCTTCGAACTGGCTGATCACGCCGTCGTGGAACGGGACGTACATGCGGCGGCTGACGTCTTCCCACCGCACCAACTCTTCGTCGTCGACTCCCAGCGACTCCAGCAGCGCCAAGCGGTAGTACATCGGCATCCGGTCCAGCGCCTCGAGTGCCCGCACGATCACCCACACCGCCATCACGTTGGTGTAGGCGTTGTTGTCGACGCCGTCGTAGTCGCGGCCGGGGTAGCCGGAATGAAACTCGTCGGGTCCGATGACGCCCTTGATCACATACCGGTCGCGGGAGGTGTCGAACTCGGCCAGGCTCACCCAGAACCGGGCGATGTCGGCGAGCATCTCGGCGCCGTAGTCGATCAGGAAGCCGATGTCGCCGGTGACCTGGTAGTGCTGCCACACATTGAACGCGATCGCCAGGCCGATGTGGTGGGCGCGTGCGCTCGCGTCGGGATTCCAGCGCCCGGACCGCGGATTCAGGTGCAGGCGTTGGCTTTCCTCGCGGCCGTCGCTGCCCGACTGCCAGGGATACATGGCGCCGGCGTACCCAGCTTCGGCCGCCGCGCGCCGTGCTTCCGGCAGCCTCCGGAAGCGGTACATCAACAACGCGCGGGTCACCTTCGGCAGCCGGAGATTGGTCACCGGGAAGACGAACAGCTCGTCCCAGAACACGTGGCCGCGGTAGGCCTCCCCGTGCAGCCCCCGGGCAGGCACCCCCACGTCGAGATCGGCCGTGTGCGGAGACACCGTGTTCAGCAGGTGCAGCTGGTGCAGCCGGATGAGGCGCACCAAGTCGGGGTCGTGGCCCATGTCGATGGTGAACCGCTCCCACAGATGCGCCCACGCCAGTCGGTGTCCCCGCTCGATCTCGGCGAAGTCACCGGTGCGGCGCAACTCCCGTTCGGCGGCGACAGCCGGTCCGGAGATCGCGTGATCGCGGCTCGTGAACACCGTCGCGACCTTCTCCAGAGTCACCGCTGCGCCCTGGCCGAGGTCGGCCACCACGTGATGACCCGCATGGGAGTCCTCGACGACCGGCGTGATCTGCATGGCCGGTGCGGCGGCGCCGCGGACGGCGTGGCGAACCGCATGCCGTACTGCAATCGCGATCTGGATCTTCGACTCGACGGTCTCGGCGGCCAGCGCGACCGCGTCGTCCGAGAGGGTGCGCACGTCGAGGATCCTCAGGTGCCGAGAAGCGAGCTGGCGGTAGCGTTCGACACCGCTGTTGGTCACGTCACCGTCGACGGTCGAGCGCATCTCGAGCCGGCCGGCCCAGTTCTGGGCCTGCAGAGTGGTTTCCAGCGCAGCCACGTGCGGTTGATGCATCGCGACCAACCGCCGCTGCGTGACCAGGGTGGTACGCCCCTGCGGATCACGCCACACGAATTCGCGGGTGAACGTGGCACGGCGCAGGTCCACGGTGGCCCGGTACGCCGAGATGTCGGCGCTGTCGATGTCGAACCAGGGTCCGCCGTCGATCCGGAACTGCACCGGCAGCCAGTTCGGCAGATTGACCAGGCTTTCGTTGTCGATGGTGACACCGGCGATCTCATCGGTGAGCCGGTTGTAGACACCGGCGACGTAGGTGGCCGGATAGTGGAATTCGCCGGCGGCGCACTCGGGCGCCGCACCCCGGACGGCCATGTAGCCGTTGCCCATGGTGCACAGCGCTTCGCGCAGTCTCTCGTCGTCGCGCTGATAGCCACCGAAGATCAACGTCCACGGATCGTTGGTGCTGTCCTGCGCGCTGGCCAGCTGATCGGCGACACGCGTCAGGAAGCGGCACACCGCGTCGGGGTCCTCGAGGGCGAACCGCGCCGCGGTCCGCCGATCGCCCGATTCGACACTGCGCACGGCGATCCCGACACCTTTCTGCCGGATCGCGTCGAAGGCATCCTCGTCGGTCAGGTCGTCGCCCAGGTAGATGGGCAGCTGCAGGTCGGCGCCGTCGATCTGAGCCAGGATCCAGTTCACGGTCCTGCCTTTGTCCCAGTCGACGTCAGGGCGTAGTTCGACGACCTTGCGCCCGCCGGTGACCCGCAGGCCGTCACGTTGGCCGATGATGCGCACCGTGGCGATCACCTCGTCGACGCGGTCCGCGTCGACGTTGCGATAGTGCACCGCGACGGAGAACCGCTTGTCCTCGATCAGTACGCCGTCGATACCGTCCAGCCGCTCGTGCAGCGCGGCGACGGCGCTCTGCAGAAGATCGACGGCCTGGAGCCCGGCCTCGTTCTGGTGGTGGGCGCCGTCCGGGGACACCAGTTCGAAGCCGTGGCTGCCGGCGTACCACAGTCCGGGCACTCCGATGCGTTGCCGGATGTCGGCCAGGCTGCGGCCGCTGACCACGGCGACGGGGCAGTGTGCAGCCAGCTGGGCCAGTGTCTGGTCCGCGCCGGGCAACAGCGTTGCGGCGTTCGGATCGGCGACGATGTCGGAAACCGTTCCGTCGAAGTCCAGGAGCACCACCGGTCTGCGAGTTTCGGCCAGCGGTGCGATGTCGGTGTAGGACTCGAGGGCGTCAGGCAGGTCCGATACCCGTTGATGGCTGTCGCGCACCGTCAGGGCCACCAGATCACCGACCACGACGTCGGCGCCGCAGCGGCTCAGTTCGTCGGCGTCGCCGTCACGGTCCACTCCGATGACCAGACCGAAGCCACCGTCGCGTCCAGCGGTGACGCCCGCCGCGGTGTCGTCGATGACGACGCAGCGTCGCGGACTGACCGCCAGACGGTCAGCCGCGTCGTGCAGGATGCGCTGCAGGGTGCCGGTCCGGGTGGGCGCCCCTGCCAACGTTTCCCGCGTGGCCGGTCCGTCCACGCGGACCGCGAACAGATCCGAGAGTCCGGCGGCGTCGAGGATGCGGGCGCAGTCGCAGCGCGAGGCGAACACGGCCGTGGCGATGCCGGCTGCCTGCAGCTGGTGCACGAATTCGACCGTCGACTCGAACACGCGCACCCCGTCGGCGAGCATGTCCGCGCACAACTGCGCCGTCCGGTCCACCAGCGCCCACACGGTCCCCTCGACGTGATCACCGGGACGACCGGCCGGTAGTGAGATACCCTGTGCGACAAGGAACTCGGTGACACCTGCGGCTTCCGAGCGGTGCCCGAGGTATTTGTGGTAGTCGGCGTCGGTGAACACCGCCGGCGGCGCGCCGACGGCGGCCCTGCGCGCCAAGAAGTCGTTGAGTGTAGCCTTCCACGCTGCCGTGTGCAGCGCTGCGGTGTCTGCCACGACACCCTCGACATCGAAGATCACCGCGTCGTGATAGCGCGAGTCCACGAAGACCGGCAGCTTCATCGCTGTCCTCCTCTGCTTCCGCCGTCCATTACCACCGAGGCTGGCCGGAAAACGAAAGGGACAGAAGTCACTCGTACCCACCGGGCAACGAACAGGGACCTTGTGCCCTGGGCAACGGGGACCTTCGGCGGGCACGCTGTGGTCCTCTGACGGTACGCCGGACCCACGCCGAGGAACAGGGTGAAGCCATGGACATTCGAAGCAAAGACGCTTACGTCCGCGACATCTCCGCGCTGACGATCGACGACGCCGAAGAGGCCGGCGGCAAGGGTGCGAACATGGGTGAACTCGTCGCTGCCGGGCTTCCGGTACCGCCGGGGTTCGTGTTGCTGCGGGACTGCTATCGGGACTCCATGAGCGCCGGGGGTGTGGCTGCTGACCTCAGCGCCCTGCATCGCGAGGCGCTCGACACCGGATCGGACACCGGCCGGCTGAATCAGCTCTGTGAACAGATGCAGAGCCTGGTGCAGAAGGCCGGGGTCGACGACGCGGTTCGCGACCTGGTCCTCGGGGCGTACCGCGAGCTCGCTGCAGCCGCCGGTGGAGAGGTGGTCGTGGCGGTGCGCTCGTCGGCTACCGGTGAGGACGGTGCGGACGCGTCCTTCGCGGGGATGAACGCCACCATCACCAACGTGGCCGGCGAGGAAAACCTGCTCGAGGCGGTGAACCGCTGCTGGATGTCGCTGTTCAGCCCGCGGGTCATCACCTACCGCGCCACCCGTGGCTTCACTGCCGACCCGGCGATGGCGGTGGTCGTGCAGCAGATGGTGAACTCCGAGAAGGCCGGTGTCGCCTTCACTGCCGACCCGAGCACCGGCGCCCGTGACCGGGTGGTGATCGAGGGCGCCTACGGGCTGGGCGAAGTGGTGGTCTCCGGCGAGGTCGAGCCCGACACCTACATCGTCGCCAAGGACACGCTCGCGCCGCTCGACATCCGGATCGGCCACAAGGCTTTCAAGATCGTGCGGGGCAGCGACGGGCACGACGCGAACGTCGACCTCGACGACGCCACCGCGGACTCGCGTGTTCTCGACGAGTCCGAACTGCGCGCGATCGCCGAGTTGGCCGTCGCAGCCGAGCGGCACAACGGCTGCCCGCAGGACACCGAGTGGGCGATCTCAGCGGGCCGCACCTACCTGGTCCAGGCCCGGCCGATCACGACGTTGGGCCACACCGCACCGCCGGCCGCCGAGGAGCACATCGTGCTGGCCCGGGGTCTGGCCGCCGCGCCCGGCACCGCGTCGGGCAAGGTGCGGGTGCTGCAATCGCCCGAGGAGGGACATCGGTTGCAGGAAGGCGAGATCCTGGTCGCGCAGATGACCAACCCGGATTGGTTGCCGACCATCCGGAGGGCCGCGGCGCTGGTGACCGACACCGGCGGGATGACCTGTCACGCCGCCATCGTGGCCCGCGAACTGGGGGTCCCCTGTGTGGTGGGCGCCCGCACCGCCACCCGCGACCTGCACGACAGCACGGTGGTGACCGTGAACGGGGCGCGGGGCGAGGTGGTCTCAGGAGTTGTCGAGACGCCGACGGTGTCGGTGACCGCGCGCGGCCCGATATCGGCGGACGGCTTCGTGGCGGCGCCGACGTCGCCGGCCACCGGCACCCGGGTGTACGTCAACCTGGCCATGCCTGAGACCGCCGAAACCGTTGCAGCGCAGGATGTCGATGGCGTCGGGCTGCTCCGTGCTGAGTTCATGCTGACCGAGGCGCTCGGCGGACGCCATCCGCGAGACCTCATCGCCCATGGTGAACAGGGCCAGCTCGTGGACAAGATGGTCGCCTCCGTCGGTCGGATCGCCGCGGCCTTCGCGCCGCGTCCGGTGGTCTACCGCGCCACTGACTTCCGCAGCAATGAGTTCCGCGGGCTGGCGGGCGGCGAGGTGTACGAGCCTGTCGAACACAACCCGATGATCGGGTACCGCGGGTGCTACCGGTACGTCAAGGAACCCGATCTGTTCGCCCTCGAACTCGAGGCGCTGGCGCGGGTGCGGGAGCAGTCGCCCAACGTGACCTTGATGATCCCGTTCGTGCGCACCCGCTGGGAGTTGGAGGAATGCCTGTCACTGGTCGACGCCAGCCCGTTGGGTCGACAACGGGGGCTGCACCGCTGGGTGATGGCCGAGGTCCCCTCGGTCGTGCACTGGCTGCCCGAGTACATCGGGATGGGTGTCGACGGGGTGTCCATCGGCAGCAATGACCTGACCCAGCTGGTTCTCGGCGTCGACCGCGACTCCGATGTCTGCGCCGAGTTGTTCGACGAGTCCGACGCCGCGGTGCTCGACGCCATCGGTCAGATCGTCGGCACCGCTCGCAGGCTGGGGATCACGTCGTCGCTGTGTGGTCAGGCACCGTCGACCAACCCCGCGTTCGCCGAGCACCTGGTGCGGATGGGGATCACGTCGGTGTCGGTGAACCCCGACGCGGCGGCCACCACCCGGCGGGTCATCGCGGCCGCCGAACGCCGGGTGCTGCTCGAATCCGTTCGCTGAGCGGCCTCGCCCGGAGATTCCCGTAATGCCATGTTTGCGGGTTCGTCAACGGGATACAGTGTGGCCAGGGAGGGTGCCCGCCGCTTGCCGACTCGCTCGTAGCTGTCGGTGCGTTCGCCTGCCCCGCTGCACAGGAGTTGAGCATGGCACCGGACACGACGTCGAGCGCGACGAAGCTCTCGGCCAGGCACGGAATCCTCGTCGGCGTGGACGACTCCGACGAGTCGCTGGCCGCGGTCGCGTGGGCGGCGCAGGAGGCAGTGCTGCGCGGCTCGGCGATCACGCTCATGCACGTGATCTCGCCGATGGTGGTCACCTGGCCCATCGAGTCCCTGGAGTACGGCTACGCCGAGTGGCAGGACACCAATGCCCAGATGGTGATCGAGCGGGCACAGGAGGCACTGCACGCCGCCCTCGGTGACGCCGAACCGCCGCGTGTCCGCGCGCATATCAGCCACGACGGCATCGTGCCCGAACTGGCTGCGGCGTCGGCGGATTCGTCGCTACTGGTGGTGGGCAACCGCGGGTCGGGCCCGATCGGCGGCGCGGTGCTGGGCTCGGTGAGCCGAAGCCTGCTGCAGCACGCGCACTGCCCGGTCGCGGTGATCAAGGCGGGTCCGGCCCGAGGCCGAGAGGACGGCGCGCGGCCTGTCCTGCTGGGTGTCGACGGGTCACCGGCGTCGGAAACGGCCACGGCGTTCGCGTTCGATGCGGCCTCCCGCCGCGGGGTACCGCTGGTCGCGTTGCACGCCTGGTGCGATCTCGGCGTCTTCGGCACGCTGGGAGCCGACTGGGCCGCCCATGAGGACCAGGGTCACGAGATCCTGGCCGAACGTCTGGCGGGCTGGCAGGAGACCTACCCCGACGTCGAGGTCCGGCGCCAACTGGTGTGCGACCGGCCCGCGCGCTGGCTCATCGACGAGTCCAAGAACGCGCAGTTGGTGGTCGTCGGGAGTAGGGGCCGGGGCGGCATCGCCGGCATGCTGCTGGGCTCGGTGTCCACCGCGGTGGCCGAGTTCTCGCCGACGCCGGTGGTGGTGGCCCGCGGCGAAGCCGATGCCTAGTTGCCACCTCGACGACTCAGACCACTCAGACCTCCTGCTGGGGACCATTGACCCTGGTCGCCGACGGCTCCTCGGGGTCACACTGGTAGTGATTCGAGGAGGGTCGACATGGGTTTTGCCGTCGTGGACACCGAGGTCATCTCGGATGCCGTGGAATTGGCGTGCCGCGCCCCATCGCTGCACAACAGCCAGCCGTGGCGGTTCATCGTCGACGGCGTCGATGGCCAGGCCGTTCACCTGTTCCTCGATCCGGACCGCGCGCCCCGCCACACGGACACCACCGGCCGGGAGGCGCTGATCAGCTGCGGGGCGGTCCTCGACCACCTCCGCGTCGCGATGGCCGCCGCCGGGTGGCGAGCCCATGTGGAGCGATTTCCCAACCCCAACAATCCCGAGCATCTGGCGTCGCTGAGCTTCAGTCCGATGGACTTCGTCACCGACGGCCACCGTCGTCGCGCCGAGGCGATCCGGCAGCGGCGCACCGATCGGCTGCCGTTCGCGACGCCGCCGGACTGGCAGTCGTTCCTGCAACGGCTGACCGACACCGCGAGCTCGGCGTGGGTGCGCATCGACGTCATCGCCGACGGCTTCCGCCCGCAGCTGGCCGAGGCGTCACGGATGACCGAGGAGCTTCGCCTCTACGATTCGCCCTACCACGCTGAGCTGGTCGGCTGGACGACCGATGTCGGTGTCAGCGAGGGCATTCCGGTGGGCGCGCTCATCTCGGCCGCCGAGAACGAACGTGTCGAACTCGGTCGGCAGGACTTCCCCAAGGTCTCCTCCGGCGACCGGCGGGCCGAAGTGGCCACCGACCACGCCAAGGTACTGGTCTTGTCGACGTATGACGACAACCGCGAGGCGATGCTCCGCTGCGGCGAGGCGCTGTCCGCGGTGCTGCTCGACGCGACGATGGCCGGCATGGCGACCTGCACGCTGACCCACATCACCGAGGTGCCCGCGAGCCGGCAGATCGTGACGACACTGGTGGACGGCCAAGCCGCCCCCCAGGTGCTGATCCGGGTCGGGCTCGCACCGGGCGTGGACGATCCCGGGCCCGCCACGCCACGTCGCCCGCTCGACGAGGTGCTCGAGTTCACCTGCTGAGGCCCGCTCAGCTCGAGATTCGCTCAGAGACCTGCTCAGCCTCGGACGACCAGCACCGAGCAGTCCGGGAATCCGTGGATGGGGTGGCTGTTGGGGATCGTCAGCGACCCCAATGCCTCGGTGTCGGCCGGGCCCACCACCGCCAGCCCGATCCGCGGGTCGGACTCGGTGGTGTCGGGGTGCGACCGCAACCCTGCGGTGTCGGTGACGATCTCGACGTGCACGTCGGGATATCGGCGAACCCAGCTGTCGGTCCGCTGGTCGATCTGGCGCACGGTGGCGCCGCGCAATCGGCCCTCGTGCATCGCGACCCGCACGACGTCGTCGTTGGCGGGCTCGTCGGACAGCACCACGGTGATCACTCCGTCGGTCTGGGGCGTGCCGTCCCGCCGGCTGCGAATGATCGCCACGGGGCAGGCGGCCCGCTGCGCCAGCCGGGCCACGGTCGGACTGAACAGTGCCGACTCGTCACAGGGCCGGGGGTGGGACCCGACACAGATCAGCGACGCCCGCCGCGACTCGCAGACCAGCACGTCACCGGGACGGCCCAAAGACGTCACCACCTCCGTGGACACCGAGTCGTCCGCCTGGTGCGCGGCGTCTTCGGCTCGGGCGAGGACGGCCGAGACGGCGTCGATCTTCCCGGGTCGGGATTCGGGCTCCGCGGCGAGCGCATGCACGATCCGCAGCGACACGTCACGGTCGACGGCTTCGGCGACTGCCCAGGTCACCGCGTTGAGCGCCGAGCGCGACCCGTCGACACCGACCACTACGGGACCGCGTGGCGGGGTCACTGATGTCCAGGCCTGCACGGCACTTCTCCTAACCGGCCCGGTTGGTTCGACCGTCGTCGTTGCCGGCGAGGTCGTCGAGAGCGCGGTCCCACTCCGCGTAGCGGGCACGGTCGAGTCGGTGGCGCAGCAACGCCCAGGCTGCGGCGCCGGTCCCCGCCACCGTCAACCACCCTGTCAGCGCTGCCACCACGGCCTGGCTGACCGCTTCGTCGTCGGTCAACGGCGCGGGCACCCGTTGACCGTCCCTATCGACCCAGATGTTGACCGGGTCGCCGGCGTGCAGGTCGGCAGTCCGGACCGAGTCGGTGTGGGTGGTGCCTGCGAACTGCCACTGGATCTGGGTACGAAAGGATGTCCCGGAAGCCTGCGAGACGGATGTGCTGTCGCTGACCGCCGTCGCCCGCAGTTCGGTGCGCTCGCTGCGCTGAGCGGCGAACTGCCGCGCCAGATCGTCGTGCAGCGCGGTGCCGGCTGCCCCTGCCACCGGGATGGCCAGGACGGTCAGCGCGACGATCAGCAGCACAGCGATGTTCTCGACGCGGTCGCTGCTGCGCACCAGGGGGTTTCGGGCGACCAGTCGCTGAAACCAGACGCCGAGTCCGAGCGTGAAGGTCTGCATTGCCGACTCCGTGTACAGGTAGACCGGGACCGTGGTGACGATCCGGATGATCGTGTTCGATTCTCGTCGGACTCCGGTCGCCCCTACAGGGGCAAAGGTCCCCCCGAGGCGGGCCGATGGTCCGGGTCTTGAGCCGCACCACCGGTCCCGTTACGCTACTTTTCGTAGCGAAATATTGAGAGGTCGCCCGTGACGAGGTCGTTTCACTCCGCACGCCCCTTCTCCACGCCGACGAGCGAGATCGCCGCGGCATTGGAGGAGGTCAGCATTCCCACCTTGTTGCTGTCGATGGTGCATCTGACCGGCGACCCGAGCTTCGTCCGCGACTTCGCGCAGGCCGGCCTGTTCCTCAACGAAATCCAGGGCTTCATGAGCGAGGAGGACAAGGCCCGGGCTCGCGCGGCCGCCTTGCCGGCGATCGTGCAGTATCGCGACCGCGGCTGCCCGGTCCCGGAACCGCTGCCGGCTGCGCTGGTCAAAGAGATGCTGGACTGGGCGGCCGCCGAACCGGTGGACGAAGACAACCTGGCGCTGGTTCTCGAAGAACTCGACCTCGACGCCGCCGACCCGCGCCGGCCCGCGGCGCTGGACCCCGCCCACACGCAGGATTTCCGCGTCGCCGTCATCGGGTGCGGCGAATCCGGCCTCCTCGCCGGGATCCGTCTCCGCCAGGCCGGGATCCCGTTCGTGATCCTGGAGAAGAACGGCGGCCCGGGCGGAACATGGTGGGAGAACAGCTATCCCGGTGCTCGCGTGGACGTGGCCAACCACCTCTACTGTTACAGCTTCGAACCCAGCAACCACTGGAAGCACTTCTTCGCCGAGCAACCCGAGCTCGCGGCCTATTTCAGCGACGTGATGCGCCGTCACGAGCTGGAGCCACACATCCAGTGGAACACCGAGGTCGTCTCGGCGGTCTGGGACGACGACAGAGCAGACTGGACGCTGACGGTGCGCACCACCGACGGCGGGACCCGGACGCTGACCGCGAACGCGGTCATCACGGCGGTCGGGCAACTCAACCGACCCCAACTGCCGGACCTGCCGGGCCGGGACACGTTCGGCGGGCCGTCTTTTCATTCGGCCCGCTGGGACCACGACGTCGACCTGACCGGCAAACGGGTCGCCCTGGTGGGGGCGGGGGCCAGCGGCTTCCAGATCGCGCCGGCGATCGCCGAACAGGTCGCCCATCTCGACGTCTTCCAGCGGACCGCCCAGTGGATGTTCCCGAACCCGATGTACCACGACCGGGTGCCCGACGGCGCGCGGTGGGCCATGGACCACCTCCCTTACTACGCCCGCTGGTACCGCTTCCTGCTGTTGTGGCCCGGCGCGGACAAGGGCCTGGACGCGGCGCGCGTGGACCCGGACTACGCCGACCAGGCCAACGCGGTCAGCGAGGTCAATGCCCTGGCGCGGATGATGTTCACCGAGTGGATCACCAGCCAGGTCGGTGACGACGCGGACCTGCTGGCCCGCGTGCTACCCGACTACCCCGCCACCGGAAAACGCACGTTGCAGGACAACGGGAGTTGGCTGACCACGCTCAAGCGGCCCGACGTGCGTCTCGTCCGCACCCCGATCGAGCGGATCATGCCGAGCGGGCTGGTGACCGTCGACGGTGAAGCACACGACGCCGACGTCATCGTCTACGCCACCGGGTTTCGCGCCACCGAACTGTTGGCCCCCCTGACCATCACCGGCCGCGACGGGGCCGATCTGCACGCCGAATGGGGTCGGCGGCCCTACGCGTACCTCGGCGTCACCGTGCCCAAGTTCCCGAACCTGTTCATGATGTACGGGCCCGGCACCCATCTGGCGCACGGCGGAAGCCTCATCATGCACTCCGAACTGCAGATGCGATACATCAACTCCTGTCTCGAGCACCTGATCCGGGCTGGGGCGCGCTCGATGGAGCCGCTGCCCGGGCCCACCGAGGAGTGGCACCGCCGCACCCAGGAGCAGATCACCGGGACGGTGTGGGCCCACCCGTCGATCGCGCATTCCTACTTCAAGAATGCCGACGGTGAAATCCACACGGTCAGCCCCTGGCGACTGTGCGAGTACCGCGCGTTCCTCCAGAACCCCGACTGGTCCCGATTCCACGTCCGCGCCGACGAGACGGTCTGACGTGCGGTCGGTAGTGGTCGACGGTTCCGGTCGAGTCAGCGTCGAGCAGCGCCCCGACCCCGCGCTTCCCGGACCCGACGGCGCCATCGTCGAGGTCACCGCGACCGCCATCTGCGGTTCGGACCTGCATTTCCTCGAGGGGCACTATCCGGTCACCGAACCGGTGGCACTGGGCCACGAGGCGATCGGTGTGGTCGTCGAAACCGGCTCGGCGGTCGAGTCTTTCAGCCCCGGGGACCGCGTCCTGGTGTCCTCGGTCGCCGGCTGCGGCCACTGTGCGGGCTGCCGGACCAAGGATCCGGTGGCCTGTGTGCGGGGTCCACAGATCTTCGGGTCGGGCCTGCTGGGTGGCGCGCAGTCGGATCTGCTCGCGGTGCCCGACGCCGACTTCCAGCTGTTGACGATTCCGGACGGCATCACCGTCGAGCAGGCCCTGTTGTTGACCGACAACCTGGCCACCGGATGGGCCGGGGCCAAGCGCGCCGACATTCCGATCGGCGGCACAGTGGCGGTCATCGGCGCCGGAGCAGTCGGTCAGTGCGCACTGCGCAGCAGCTACGCGCTGGGGGCCGCACGCGTTCTGGTGGTCGACCCGGTCGCCTGGCGACGCCGGCAGGCGACGATGGCAGGTGGGCACGCCGTCGCCCCTCCTGGCGCGCAAGCCGTACTCGAGGCCACCGACGGACTCGGCGCTCACAGCGTGATCGACGCCGTGGGCACCGATGCCTCCCTCGACGACGCCCTGGCCTGTGTCCGCACCGGAGGCACCGTCTCGGTCATCGGCGTCCACGACCTGACGCCCTACCCGTTGCCCGCACTGATGTGCCTGTTGCGCAGTCTGACCTTGCGGATGACCACCGCACCGGTCCAGCAGACCTGGCCCGAACTGATCCCGCTGCTGCAGTCGGGCCGGCTCTCCGTCGACGGGATCTTCACTGCCGCCATGCCGCTGGCATCAGCCCCGCAGGCCTACGCCGCCGCCCTGGCTCGCGCCGACGACCACCTCAAGATCCGCCTGGAGCCCTGAAGCGAGGTCACGGCACGTCGGCGGCCGCCGGATCGCGGTACCACGAGTGCAGCTGAGACAGCAGGGCGGTCTTCTTGTAGTGGTGGTCGGCCATGCGCGTGAGGATGTCGTCGAGCACCACGACGGCGTCGTCGATGTGGGGACCCTTGTTCAACATGACGCACTCGGCGCGCTCCCCCATCGCGGCGTCGCTGATCTCGGCCCGTGACGGCAGACCGCTCTTGGACATCTGCTCGAGAACCTGGGTCGCCCAGATCACCGGCAGATGCGCGGCCTCACACAACCACAGCGTCTCCTCCTGCACCTCGGCCAGCCGCTGGTAGCCGACCTCGACCGCCAGGTCACCGCGCGCGATCATCACCCCGACCCCGCGACGGCGCATCGCGGTCAGGAGCAGTTGCGGAAGTCGCTCGAAGGCGCGGCGCGTCTCGATCTTCAGCACGACACCGACCCCGTCACCCCCGAGCCGGCCCAGCTCGTCGTGCAACCGGGCCACATCGGACGGGTGCTGCACGAACGACATCTGGACCACGTCGGCGATCTCGGCGACGGTGCGCAGGTCGTCGATGTCCTTATCGGTCAGCGCCGGCACCGGCAGCGCGGTGTCGGGCAGGTTGATGCCTTTGGCGGCACGCAGTTTCGCGCCCTCGGGCGCCGCGCGCCCGATTCGCACCTCCACCGCGTCGGGATCGACAGCGACGACGTCGCCGCCGATCCGGCCGTCGTCGAAGAACACCTTCTCTCCCACCCGGGCGTGACCGAACACCGCAGCGAGCGTGCACCCGATGCTCGGCGTGCCCGCAGGCTCGGGCGAGACCGGCGAGCAGTCCCGGGTGAGCCGCAGCGTGTCACCCGGGCGCAGCACCAGGCTCTGCTCGTGTTGCGGCAGCGGACCGACTTCGGCGGGATCGTCGGTGCCGTAGACGCGCAACACCGTTCCGCTGGCCACATAGGCGGTCTTGTCGGTGTTGACGACGATGCCGCCGACCTCGCGCTGCGACGTCAACAGGGTGCGCTTGGCCCCGCGGGTGTCGTAGAAGGCCAGCACGTCTGTGTTCGTCCGGCGCGCGAGCCACTCTGCGGGCACCGGCAATGTCACCATTCCGGTCTCGGGGGGCGGGGCCGGAGACGACTGGGACGTCAGCCAGGCGCGGGCGGGCGCCACGACGTGGCCGAGATCGTCGCGGTGGGGCCGCAGTTTGACCACGCGGGGCCCGGGCTGAATGGGGCCGGTGCGCAGCTTCGGACCCGCGAGGTCCATGGCGATCAGGCAGCTGCGTGACGTCTGCTCAGCGGCCGCGCGCACATGCTGCGCCATCGCCCGCCAGGCTTCGGGGTCGTCGTGTGCGCAGTTGATCCGGGCGACATTCATCCCACGCTCCACGAGCCGGTACACCAGCGCCGGATCGTCAGCGGCTTCGGATGGCAGCGTCACCATGATGCGGGTCGAGCGACCGGCCGGCGCCGGGCCCAACAGTTCGACCGTTCGACGGTCCAGCACCGCCCGGCTCTCCTCGGCGCCGACCGCACAGGGCGGCGGTGGACACCAGCTGTCCTCGATCATGGCCGCCACCGCCGAGCGCACCAACCGCAGTGTCGCCTCCACATGGGGCTCGCTACGGCCCAGCGACGACAGCCCGAATGCGGCCAGTCGCTGCTGCAGATCCCGCAGATCCACCCCGCGGATGGCCCAGTAGTGGGCGAGGTTGCGCGCGCTCGCCCGGTAGTCCGCGTCGACGGCGTCGATCCACCGCGACCAGGTCTCACCCGCCTGCTCCAGCCGCTGCAGCAGGCGGTCGATACCGTCGAGCAACCCCAACAGCTCCGCGCGGGTGTCGTCGGCCATGAGCGCAGGCGCGTGGCGGTATGCGGTCACGGGCATGCTCCAGCGCTGATCTCCTCCATCGTCGCAGCACCCTAACGCCCGCCGGTTACCTGCCGGTGAACACCAACCGAGCAGCGGCGTCAACCCGCCGGCCCGCTGCCGCCACAGGTGACGAAGGGCCCTACGGCGTTGCCCACCATCGTCATAGCGTGAACGTGGAGACGCGACACGAAGCGGATAGGGAGCGGATGATGACGACGACGACATCACCGGTGATCGTGGGGATCGACGGGTCCGACGCAGCAGTGAACGCCGCGGTGTGGGCAGTGGACGAGGCACTCGCCCGGGGCGTGCCTCTGCAGCTGTTGTACGCGACGAAGCCGAAGCATCTGGGCGCCGACGACTACGACGCCGACATCCATCGCGGACGCGAAGCCCTGCAATCCGCCTGTGCCGCCATCGAAGCGGCCGGGAAAGCGGTGGACGTCCAGACCGACCTCGTCGACGGCCCGGCCGCGGTGGCGCTCGTAGAGCGATCAGCACAGGCCGAGTTGA